>NZ_MJGQ01000009.1:0-56559 GCF_001865095.1 Curtobacterium sp. MCBA15_013
CACGACGAAGGCCGCCGAGCACTGCTCGGCGGCCTTCGTCGTGTGTGGGGTCAGTCGGTCTTGTCCGCGGCCGCCGTGTCCGCGTCCGCATCCGCCGTGTTCGCCTCGTCGGCGTCGGCGAAGCGGTGCCCGCCGTCGACGTCCACCGGCCGTTCGGTCCCCGCTCGCTCCGCAGCGTCCCGCAGCCGCCGGATGAACGCGTGGTCCTCGGGCTCGAGTTCGTCGTCGGGCGCCGCGCTCACGGTCAGCTCGCTCGCGGGGCCGATCAGCACCGTCGTCCGGGTCACCGAGCCGTCGTCGGCCACCGCGGGGATCGCAACGGTGTCGGTCCTGCCGTTGGCACCGAGGATCGCCGCGTAGTCCGCGACCGCATCGGCGATCGCGTCCCCCGTGAGGATCTGGCTGCCGTCGTAGTGGATGTACTTCACGTTGCCTCCTAGCCTCTCGACGGTAGGTGGGCGTGATGCGCGTGGGCCGAGCAAGCGCGTTCTGTGGCCAAACCGGACGACGACCGGCTCAGCGCGGACGACTCGAGGTCAGTACTCGCCCTTGACGACGAAGTACGAACCGCGGATCGTCCCCGCCAGCTTCGACTTCTGCCGCGCGAACTTGAACTTGTCCGCCAGCTCCTCCGGCACCTCCATGCCGTCCGAGAGCTTGAACCCGACCGCTCGCTTGCCGCCCGGCTCCAACGTGTAGAGGACGTTGACCGCGAGTCCGGACTCGTAGAAGACGTGGGTCCAGCGGATCCCGTCGACGAAGGCCTCGGTGGCTTCGAGCGGTTTCGAGGCGATGACCAGCCCCCGCTCGTCCTGGAGGACCTTCGTGACGTAGTCGACCAGATCGGGCACGTCCTCGGCGGAGTGGGTGGTGAAGACGTGGTCGTACTTGTTCTTGAAGTAGCGCGCCTCGTTCGCCCGGAGGCCGGCGAGGGCATCGGCGACCGGCGAGGACTCCAACCCGACGGTGGACACGTGCTCGAAGTCGACGACGTACGACATGGGGCCTCCTCGGCGATGGACTCAGCGCCAACCTAGCGCGGCGATGCGAACAGACGCCAAGCCAGCCGGTCCGACGCACGCATCCGCGGTTGCGGTCAGACGAGCTTCTCGAAGACCATCGTCGCCTGGATCCGGTCGCCGCCGCCGAAGCCTGTGCTGCCCGAGGACGACGTGGTGATCGTGTGCAGCCGGTACCCGAGCGCCGCCTGCGCGTTGATCGCCCGCTCGAGCTCCGTGAGGTTGCCGGACCCGGTACCGAAGAACTTCTCCTTGAGCACCACCTGCAGGACGACGTAGCTCATACCGGCTGGAGCAGGGCGCGGCTGCCCACCGGCGGAGGCCTCGGCCTGGATACGGTCGATCACCCCGCCGAGTCCCGGTGACGGCGCTGCCGCGGGCTGCACCTGCTCCGTCCACGCGGAGCCGTCCCACCACCGCATCGTCCCGGAACCGTCGTCGTACCAGCCCGCCTGCGCGTTCGTCATGTACCCATCCTGGCGGCGTGCGATCGATTCCGGCGACGGCACTGCGAATCCCCCAGCGCCGTCACCGGCGAAGCCGCGCGTTGGTCACGCTCACCAACATCGTGCCCTAGGCTCTTTGAGTAAACATCAACAAATCGGGGGAAGAACCATGGCAGTGCAGACCGCGATCGACCCAAGCGTGCAGCAGCAGGTAGCGAACGAGCTTGGACTCTACGTCTACATGCTCGTCGATCCCGCGACGGGTGTGCCCTTCTACGTCGGGAAGGGAAAGGGCGAACGGTTCGCCTCCCACGGGAGGGAAGCGCTGCTCACGGACAGCGCCGAGACCCCGAGCAACAAGATCGCCAAGATCGCCAAGATCAAGGCGATCCGGGAACTCGGCGCTGAACCGGAGATCTGGATCGTCCGCTACGGCATGCGATCCGAGGTCGAGTACACGTCTGTCGAGGCCGCGTGCATCGACCTGCTCCGCTCGATGCCGGTCCTCGCACGGGCCACAGGAACCGTGCGGCTTCCCGGAGGCCAAGCCGCCCAGCTCACGAACGCGCGACGAGAGTCGGCCAAGGGGCACGGCATCATGCGACTCCAGGACCTTCTCGACGAGATGTCAGCGCCGCCGCTCGAGACGGACGAACCCCTGCTCATCGTTTCCCTCGGCGCGTGGACCAGCAGTCGCGAGGAGGCGCTCGACGGCTCCGAACTGGACGGCTACGGGTACAAGGCGGACTGGCTCCCGCGAGCGGAGCGCGAGAAGCACTCCCAGGAGATCGGGCAATCGGCGTCGAAGTGGTTCAAGTTCTCCGAAGCCACGGTCGAGCGCCACGGGATCGAGTACGCCGTCGCAGCGCATCGCGGCGTGACTCGCGCACTCCTCCGGATCGTCCCGGGCTCGTGGCAGCACCAAGGGTCGGGCACTCATCGCCGGAGCGGCTTCCGCTTCGAGGTCGTGAGCGACGGAGCACTGTTCGAGGAGACGGTCGGCGCGTACGGCCACCGCCTGCCGGAGAAGAGGCGTGGCGAGCAGTCGACGTTCCGCTACTGGCCCTACGCCCGCTGAGGACGGACCGAGGCGCACAACCCGAACGACGGGTCAGTTGTTGAAGCGGAACTCCACCACGTCGCCGTCCTGCATGACGTAGTCCTTGCCCTCGATCCGGGCCTTGCCGTGCGCACGGGCCTCGGCAATGGAACCGGCAGCCATGAGGTCCTCGAACGAGATGACCTCGGCCTTGATGAAGCCCTTCTCGAAGTCGGTGTGGATCACGCCGGCAGCCTGGGGTGCCTTCCACCCCTTGCCGATCGTCCACGCGCGGGCTTCCTTCGGACCGGCCGTCAGGTAGGTCTGCAGCCCGAGGGTGTCGAAGCCGATGCGGGCGAGCTGGTCGAGGCCGGACTCGGTCTGCCCGGTCGACTCGAGGAGCTCGGCGGCGTCGGCCGGGTCGAGCTCGATCAGCTCGGACTCGACCTGGGCGTCGAGGAACACGGCCTGGGCGGGCGCGACGAGCGCGGCCAGTTCGGCCTTGCGGGACTCGTCGGTGAGGATCGCCTCGTCGACGTTGAAGACGAAGATGAACGGCTTGGCCGACAGGAGACCGAGCTCGGCGATCGGAGCGAGGTCGATCGAGGTGGCGGACAGGAGCGTGCCCTGCTCGAGCGCTGCCTTGGCCTCACGAGCGGTCTCGAGCACGATCGGCTCGGCCTGCTTCAGCTTCACGGTCTTCTCGTACCGCGGCAGCGCCTTCTCGATGGTCTCGAGGTCGGCGAGGATCAGCTCGGTGTTGATGACCTCGAGGTCGTCCTTCGGCGACACCTTGTTCGCGACGTGCACGACGTCGTCGTCGGTGAAACCACGGACGACCTGCGCGATGGCGTCGGCCTCGCGGATGTTGGCGAGGAACTTGTTGCCGAGCCCCTCGCCTTCGCTCGCACCCTTGACGATGCCGGCGATGTCGACGAACGACACGGGGGCCGGCACGGTCTTCTCGGAGTTGAAGAGCGTTGCGAGCTGGTCCAGCCGCGGGTCGGGGAGGTTCACCACGCCGACGTTCGGCTCGATCGTCGCGAACGGGTAGTTCGCGGCGAGGACCTGGTTCTTGGTCAGGGCGTTGAACAGGGTCGACTTGCCGACGTTCGGGAGACCGACGATTCCGATGGTGAGTGCCACGGGAGGACAGCCTACCGGCGGCCGCCCGTCGGGGCCGACCCGCGCCTCCAGTCCGACAGTCCGACAGTCCGACGCGGACGGCCGACCGTCGACTGCCGACACCCGTCGGCCGGGACGGCCGGCCGGCCGCAACGCCGAGGGGCTCTGCGGCGATGTCGGCGCCGCGTGCGACGATCGGGACCGTGCCGTTGAACTTCACCGCGATCGACTTCGAGACCGCGAACAGCTCGCCCGCCAGCGCCTGCTCGGTCGGACTCGTCAAGGTCCGCGCGGGCAGGGTCGTCGAGCGGGCGTCGTGGTTCATCCGACCGCCGCTCGGGCACGACGCCTTCCTCGAGTGGAACACCCGCATCCACGGCATCGTCGCGTCGGACGTCGTCGGGGCGAAGTCGTGGGAACAGCAGTACCCGGACATCGTGGCGTTCGCCGACGGGGACGTCCTCGTGGCGCACAACGCCCGCTTCGACATGGGCGTGATCGCCGGTGGGTGCTCGGCGACGGGGATCGACCTCGCGGAACACCACTCGCTGTGCTCGCTGCAGGTCGCCCGCAAGACCTACACGCTCGACTCCTACCGCCTGCCGATGGCGGCGCGGGCCGCCGGGTACGAGGGCTTCCAGCACCACGACGCGGCCGCCGATGCCGAGGCGTGTGCGGCGATCGTGGTGCACGCGGCCGGGCACCACGGGACGGACACGGTCGAGGCGCTCGGCGCGGCCGTCCGGGTCGCCATCGCGCCGGTGCGGGCCCGAGCGGAGAAGCCGCGGACGGCTGCGCAGCCCCGGCTGTCGAACCGCCCGATGATCTTCGCTGACTGACGTCGGCCGCACGGCCGCGCTGGCCGGTCCGCCGCGGGCCCGGTGGTATTGTCACGACAATCCCTACTGCTGAAGGACCGCGATGACCAACGAAGGCCAGCTGCCGTCCGACCTGTTCATGGACCTGGACCGGTCGGGTCCGATGCCCCTGTACTTCCAGGTCGCCTCGCGCATCGAGGAGTCGATCCGCTCCGGCGCGATGCCCCCGGGTGCCCGCCTCGAGAACGAGATCGCCCTGGGTGAGCGGCTCGGGCTGTCCCGGCCGACGATCCGCCGGGCGATCCAGGACCTCGTCGACAAGGGCCTGCTCGTGCGCCGGCGCGGGATCGGCACCCAGGTCGTACACGGCCCGGTGACCCGCAAGGTCGAGCTGACCAGCCTCTACGACGACCTCGCACAGGGGTCGCAGGCGCCGGCGACGAAGCTCCTGGAACGCAACGACGTGCCCGCCCCGGACGCCGTCGCCGAGGCGCTCGGCATCGCACCGGGCACCACGGTCGCCCACATCCGTCGCGTGCGCTTCGCCGAGGACGTCCCGATGGCGATCCTCGAGAACTACCTGCCGCCGGAGTTCCTCGAGATCACCGACGACGACCTGCAGACCCACGGCCTGTACCAGCTCCTGCGCGGCCGCGGCGTGACCATGCGGGTCGCGAAGCAGCGCATCGGCGCCCGTGCGGTCACCGACGAGGAGGCCGGCCTGCTCGAGATCGAGGACGGCGACCCGGTGCTCACGATGAGCCGCACCGCGTACGACGCCTCGGGCCGCGCGGTCGAGTACGGCGTGCACTGCTACCGCCCGGACCGCTACTCGTTCGAGGTCACGCTCGTCGACAAGTAGGCCGCGCGCTCAGGCGAACGAGGGGACCCCGAGTTCGCCGGTCACGTACTGCGCCCGGCCGAAGCCGAAGGACCAGTCCTCCGGCCCGTTCTCGACGTACCCGATGAAGACGTCCTCGGACGCGACACCGACCCCGGCAAGGCCGTCGTGGACCGCCCGGTAGAGCTCCTGCTTCGCGGCCTGGTCGCGCCCGCGCTGCGTGAAGACCTGGATCATCACGACCCCGTCGGTGCGCTCGAACCCGAGTCCGGCGTCCTCGGCGATGATCTGCTGCGCCGGGTGCTCCGTGACTATCTGGAACCGGTCGCGTGCGGGGATGCCGTACACGTTGACGATGGCGGTGTGGATCGCGTCGGCGACGGCACGCACGGCCTCGGGCGTGCGGCCGGTGGCGAGGTCGATACGGACGAGCGGCATGGTGCCTCCTGCAGGTCGATACTTTGTCCTGACAACCTAACATGGATTGCGACCGCGGGACAGAGCAGACGGGAGGCGCGGTGCCAGCTGGCACCGCGCCTCCCGTCCGTCGGGTCGTGCGTCTAGAGCACGGGGGTCGCCGCCGCGTAGGTGAGCGGTCCGTCGACGCGCGCCACCTCGTGCCACGCCCCGTCGGCGAGCGACGCCTCCGCCGCTTCCACGATCGAGGCAGCCGCCAGGCCGTCGGCGACCGACGGCGCGAGCTGCTCCCCGCGCCGGACGCTCGCGATGAACTGCGCGGCCTCGACGGTCTTCAGGTCGTCGTACCCCATTGCGGTGCCGGCGCCCGGCTGGAAGCGGGCGAACTCGCCGTCCCCCGCGGCCACGTAGTGGGTGGCGTACCCGTCGACCTCTTGCCCGTCGAGGTAGACCTCGAGCTCGTTGAGCCGCTGGAAGTCCCACCGCACCGAGCCCTTCGTGCCGTACACCTCGAGCGTGTACTCGGCGTGCGGCCCCCGCATGACGCGGCTGGAGTCCATCGTGCCGACGGCGCCGTCCTCGAAGCGGAAGAGCAGGGCCGCGTAGTCCTCGTTCTCGACCGGCTTCCGCTCCCCCGTCGCGGCGGCGCTGCGGTCGACGATGCCAGCGCCGGGGAGCGGTCGGTCGACGATGAAGGTCTCCGCGAGCGCCGTCACGGACGAGATCCGGCCGACGACGTACTGCGCCAGGTCGAGCCCGTGCGAGAGCAGGTCGCCGAGGACGCCCGAGCCGGCACGCTCCCGCTCGAAGCGCCAGGTCAGCGGCGCCGCGGGGTCGGACGAGTAGTCGGCGAGGAGCGACCCGCGGACGTTCGTGATCCGGCCGAGGCGCCCGCTGCGGACGAGTTCGCGCGCCCGTTCGATCGCCGGGGCGTGCCGGTAGTTGAAGCCGACGCTCGTGATGACACCGGCGCGCTGCACGGCCTCGTGGATCTGTCGGGAGTCGCTGGCGTACCGGCCCATCGGCTTCTCGATCCAGAACGGCTTGCCCGCCTCGGCAGCGGCGACCGCCATCTCGCGGTGCAGGAAGTTCGGCGAGCAGATCGAGACGACGTCGACCTCGGGGTCGGCGAGGACCTCGTGGTAGTCGGCGACGGCCCGCTCGTAGCCCAGGCGGGTCACGGCCTGGTCGCGTGCCGCCTCGATCGGGTCGGCGGCGACGACGAGCCGGGGGTGCACGCCGAGCTCCGGGAAGTGGTCGGGCAGGGCGCGGTAGGCACGGGAGTGCAACCGGCCCATCCAGCCGACCGAGATGAGGCCGACACCGATGGTGGCGCCGTCGGCGGACGCGGCTGCGCTCATGCTGCCGGCACGATGATGTCGCGGACCAGGGCGTCGAGCTTCGCGTCGGCGTCGAGGAACTGGCGCAGCGTGGTCACCGTGGCGCCGAAGCGGTCGAACTCCTCGATCGTCATGCCGTCGACGTCGTAACCTCGGGCGAACTCCGGCGAGGCGGCACGCAGCGCGTCGATGACGTGCGCGGGGACCTCGTCGTGGATGGCGTCCGGACGGAACGGGAACGCGTTGTCGTTGATGTCCTTCGACCACTGGAACGGCGGCGACACGACGAGGTCACCGCCCTGGAACTCCGACCACTGCATCGCGTTCCGGAAGGCGGCGACGAGCACGCGCGACCGGAAGCCGCGTTCCTGGAAGACCCGGTACGCGTGCTTCACGGCAGCGACACCGGCCCACTCGAGGATGCCGGGGTCGACCATCACGTGGTCGCGCTTGACGACGGTCTTCAGCCAGTCGTCGAAGCGGCCGGCCATCAGCGTGACGACGTGGCCGAACTCCTGCTCGGGCAGACCCTCGGCGGCACGGCGGTCGAGGGCGCGCTCGATGGCCTCGCCCACGGCGACGACCTGCGGCACGGTGAACGACACGGTCGCGTTGATCGAGACACCGCGGTACGCGGCCTCCTCGATCGCGGCGATGCCGACCTTGGTGGCGGGGATCTTCACGATGATGTTCGGCGCGAGCTGCGAGAACCGCACGGCCTGTTCGACGAGGGCGTCCCGGTCGCGGTGGAGACGCGGGTCGGTCTGCATGCTCAGCCGGCCGTTGCGGCCACCCGAGGCCTCGAAGGCGGGCAACAGCTGCGCGGCCGCGGCGATCGAGAGCTCCTCGACGGCCTTCCAGCCGATCCAGGACTCCCCCGCGGTCGGGTGCTCGGCGGCGATCTCGCGGATGCGCGGGACCCAGGTGTCGGGGTCCTGCTGGATGCAGGTGTACGCGATCACCGGGTTGCAGGTCGCCCCGACCGCACCGTACTCGTGGATCGCCGTGGACAGCTCGCGCGGATCGGCGGAGTCGTTCCACAGGGCGGTCACGGTCTGCGACGCGGCCTGCAGGGTGACGGGTCGGACGTCGGTGCCGGTGGGCGTCGGGGTCTCGATGGTGGTCGTCATCGGTTCAGTCCCTTCGTGATCGTGTCGAGCTGGAAGCGGGAGACCTCGTCGGCGTTCTCGTCCTCGGCGAAGACGCTCGACACCGCGACGGTGTCCTCGCGCGCCGCGAAGCCGACGCGGTCGAGGGCGGCCCAGAAGGCGTCGAAGTCGACGTCCGCCTGCCCGACGGGGAGGTGCTGGTGCACGCGCACGGGGTTGCCCGGCGGGTTCGTGATGTAGCGGAGGCCGTGCGACCGTCGGTGGTCGTAGGCGTCGGCGACGTGGATGAGTTGCAGCGAGTCGCCCGCGGCGTCGATGATCTCGTCCATGTTGCCGCCGTAGTGGAAGGTGTGGCAGGCGACGTAGACGAACCCGACGTGCTTCGAGTTGAGGCCGCGGATGACCCGGAGGGCCTCGAGGCCGTCCTCGACGAAGTCGTCCGGGTGCGGGTCGATGAGCACGCGGAGTCCGGCGTCCTCGATGATCGGCAGGAGCTCCTCCATCGAGCGGTAGAAGGCGTCCTCGGACTCCTCGGGGCGTTCGGGGCGGCCGGAGAACTCGGTGTTGATCGTGTCGACGCCGAGGCGCTTCGTGATCTCGATGACCCGCTTCCACTTCGTCACCGCGGCCTCGCGGGCGTCACGGTCGGGCCCGGACCACCGGAGGACCGGCAGGACCGACGCGACCTGCACCCCGGCCTTCCGGCACGCGGCAGCGAACGCGTCGACGAGGTCGTCGTCGGCCTTCGGGTGCCGGTAGAAGGGGATGAAGTCCTGGTGCGGGGTGAGCTGCAGGTACTCGTAGCCGAGGTCCGCGACCTTCTGCGGGAACTCCAGCAGCGACAGGTCGTGGTGCAACGGCGTGGGGTCGAGTGCGATCTTCGGCATCGATCAGACCGTCTCGTAGAACGCCGGCTTCGCGGTGGCGTAGGCGACCTGCTCCAGCGCGCCGGACTGCTGCGCGCGCACGGCCACCTCGGCGACGACGGACGCCGTGTAGCCGTCCCAGGCGCTCGGCCCGTCGATGCCGCCGGTCTTGGCGGCGTCGACCCAGCGCTGGACCTCCTCGTCGTAGGCGGCGCCGAAGCGCTCCACGAACGACGGGGTGACGCCCTGGCCGGACACGCCCTGCGACACGAGGTTCAGCGAGGTCTCGCGGCCGATGTAGGCGACACCCGACTCGAACACCGCGTCGGTCGTGACCTGGTAGCCGAACTGGGCGTTGACGTTGATCTCGACGATCGCCATCGTGCCCGACTCGGTGGTGAACAGGACGAACTGCGGCTCGGGCAGGTCGGCCGGTGCGAGGGAGTTCTTGCGCGGCTTCTTCACCTCGACGGCGACGATCGGCTCCCCCGTGATGAACGGGATGATGTCGATCTCGTGGATCACCGAGTCGTGGATGAGCATCGACTCGCTGAAGTTCGGCGGGGTCGTCGGGTTGCGGTGCGCGTGGTGCAGCGCGAGCAGGGCACCGTTCGACCCGGACTCGCGAAGCGCACGGAGCTCCTGGTAGCCCTTCTCGAACCGGCGCATGAAGCCGACCTGGATCTTCGGGCGGGCAGACTTCGCCTGCTCGAGCTCGACGATCCGCAGGGAGTCCGCGGCCGACGTCGTGAGCGGCTTCTCGCAGAGGACGGCGAGGCCACGCTCGATCGCGGGCACGAGGACGGGCTCGTGCAGGAAGCCCGGGGTCGCGACGATGACGGCGTCGATCGGGGTGGCGTCGAGTGCGTCCTCGAACGACGACGCGGTGATCGCACCCGGGGCCTTCGCCGCGGCCGCGGTGGCCCGGGCGGTGTCGGGGTCGACGATCGCGACGACGTCGGCGCCGGCGATGGTCGACGTGATGCGACGCACGTGGTCGCTGCCCATCGCGCCCGCTCCGACGACGGCGACGCGGAGGTTCTCGGTGGTGCTCATGCTGGGTTCTCCTGGGGGTGTCAGAGGGCGCGGGCGGCGGCGGTCGAGCCGAAGATGTGCTGGAACGTGCGCTCGGCGATCGGGCCGGGAGCGTCGACGGAGCAGCCGTACATGTCCTGCTCGACGATGCCGAAGATGTCCGGGTTGATCGTCGCGACGGCCTCGATGATGGGCGCGAGCTCCGGCGTGCCGTGCGGCGGCTCGGTCATGATCCCCTGCGCCACCGCGGTGGCGAACGGGACGTCGTTCTTCAGGACGTCGGGGAGCAGGTCGGTGTCGACCTGCTTGAGGTGCAGGTAGCCGACGCGCTCGGGGTGCTCGGCGATGAGCTTCAGGTTGTCGCCGCCGTAGTACGCGAAGTGGCCGGTGTCGAGGCAGAGGTTCGTGTACGCCGGGTCCGTCTCGGAGAGAAAGCGCACGGTCTCCGTGTAGGTGCCGACGTGGCTGTCCGCGTGCGTGTGGAACTGCTGGTGCACGCCGAACTCCTCGAGCAGCGCCTTGCCGAGCTGGTCGTGGCCCTTGCCGAGGCGCTCCCACTGCTCGTCCGTCAGCGTGCGCGATTCGAGCACCTCTTCCGTGGCGTCCGAGCGCCAGAGGTCCGGGATGGTCACGAGGTGCTCGGCGCCGAGCGCGGCGGCGAGACCGGCGACCTTGACGGCCTGGTCCCAGGCGCGCTGGAACTGGTCGTCGCCCTTGTGGAACCCGGTGAAGACGGTGCCGGCTGACAGCTGGAGCCCGCGGGACTCCAGTTCGTCGCGCAGCTGCGAGGGGTCGGTGGGCAGGTACCCGTACGGCCCGAGCTCGATCCACTTGTAGCCGGCCGCGGTCGCCTCGTCGAGGAAGCGCTGCCACGGAACCTGCTTCGGGTCGTCGGGGAACCAGACGCCCCACGAGTCGGGGGCGGTGCCGATCCGGATGGCGTCGGTGGCGGTGGCGGTGTCGGTCATGACGTCGTCGTCTGCTTTCTGCGTGTGGTCGGAGGTGTTCAGCCGAGCAGGGGACGCTGCGCGGCGACCTGCTGCTCGTACGCGGCGCGGGCCTGCTGGGTGCTCGGCAGCGTGGAGGTCTGGGCGACCGGGACGTCCCACCAGCCGTCACCATCGGGGGCGTAGACGAGCGGGTCCGAGTGGACGTGCACGAGCGTGGTGTGGTCGTTCGCCTTCGCCTGACGCACCGCGGACTTGAGGTCCTCGATCGCGTTCGGCCCGGGCTGCACCTCGATGACGTCGACGCCGTACGAGCGTGCGTTGGCGGCGAGGTCGACGGGCAGCACGTCGTCGCCCTCGAACGAGCCGGTCTCGTCGAGGTAGCGGTACTTCGTGCCGTACCGCTCGGACCCGACCGTCTCGGACAGGTGCCCGATGGACGCGTACCCGTTGTTCTGGATGAGGACCACCACGATCTTGATGCCCTCGGCCACGGCCGTGACGAGCTCGGTGTGCAGCATGAGGTAGCTGCCGTCGCCGACCATGACGATCGCGTCGCGGTCCGGCGCGGCACGGCGGACGCCGATGCCCCCGGCGATCTCGTAGCCCATGCACGAGAACGCGTACTCGACGTGGTAGCCGAGGGCGTCCCGCACCCGCCAGAGCTTGTGCAGGTCGCCCGGCAGCGATCCGGCCGCCTGGATGACGACGTCGTGCGGATCGGTGGCGGACTGCACGGCGCCGATGATCTCGGACTGACCGGGCACGGCCAGGCCGGACGGGGCGAAGGCCCGATCGACCACGGCGTCCCACTCCTGCTTCCGCTGCGCGATCTCGGCCGCGTACCCGGCGTCCACCGAGAACGCGGCGAGGTGCTCGGCGAGCGCGACGAGCGCCTCCCGGGCGTCCGCGATCAGCGGGAGTTGCGACCCGTGCTTGTAGGCGTCGAACGCGGCGACGTTGACGTTGACGAACGTGACGTCCGGATTCTGGAACGCCGTCCGGGAGGCCGTCGTGAAGTCGCTGTACCGCGTCCCGATCCCGATGACGACGTCGGCCTGCGCGGCGATCGCGTTCGCCGCGGCGGTGCCGGTCGCGCCGATGCCGCCGAGGTACTGCGGGTGGTCCCAGACGAGCGAGCCGCCGCCGGCCTGCGAGGTGCCGACCGGGATGCCGGTGGCCTCGACGAACGCCGCGAGTTCCTGCTCCGCACCGGAGTACAGCACGCCACCGCCGGCGACGATGACGGGACGCTTTGCCGCCCGGATCGCCGCGACCGCACGCGCCAGCGGGCCGTGCTCGGGCAGCGGCCGGCGGATGTGCCACTCACGCGGCTGCAGGAATGCGACGGGGACGTCGAGCTGCTCGGCCTGGACGTCCTCGGGCAGGGCGATGGTCACGGCGCCGGTCTCGGCCGGGTCGGTGAGCACCCGCATCGCCGCGAGCGCGATCGAGAACAGCTGCTCCGGACGCTCGACGCGGTCGAAGTACCGGGACAGCGGACGGAACGCGTCGGTCACCTGCAGCGAGGTGTCGTGCGGCAGCTCGATCTGCTGGAGCACCGGGTCGGTGGTGCGCGTGGCGAAGGTGTCCGACGGCAGCAGGAGTGCGGGCAACCGGTTGGTCGTCGCGAGCGCCGCGGCGGTCAGCATGTTCGCGGCACCCGGGCCGACCGACGCCGTCGCGGCGAAGGTGGCACGGCGGCGGTGCATGCGGGCGAAGCCGACGGCCTCGTGCACCATCGCCTGCTCGTTGCGGGCCTGGTGGTACGGCAGCAGGCCGGGCTGCTCGACGTGGAGCTGCTTGATGGCCTGGCCGACGCCGGCGACGTTGCCGTGCCCGAAGATGCCGAAGATCCCCGGGATGGTGCGTTCGCGGACGTCACCGTCGACGGTCCACTGGTTGGCCAGGAACTCGACGAGTGCCTGGCCGACGGTCATCCTCCGCGTGTTGGTGGTCACGCGAGCTTCCTTTCGTAGGGCAGGCGCGGGTCGATCGACTCGGATTCCCACACCTGGCGGACCCAGCCGTGCGCCGGGTCGTCGGTGATGTTCCAGACGCGTTCCGGGTCGGGCCCGGCCATCACGTTGAGGTAGTACATGTCGTAGCCCGGCGCCGCGACGGCGGGACCGTGCCAGCCGTACGGCACGAGGGCGATGTCGCCGGTCCGCACCTGCCGGAACTCGTCGATCGCGCGGTCGTCGGACGCGTAGGTCCGGTGCAGTGCGAACGGGTCGGCGGTGGTCGGTGCGGAGACACCGCGCGCGACGGCGGACTCGTAGTAGTAGATCTCCTCGAGGTTCGACTCCTCGCCGGGCATGGACGTGTCGTGCTTGTGCGGCGGGTACGACGACCAGTTGCCGGCCGGCGTGATCACCTCGCACACGATGAACCTGTCCGCGTCGAGCGCCGCCGGGGTGCCGAAGTTGTGCACCTGCCGGCTGGACTGTCCGGCACCGCGGAGCTCGACCGGCACGTCCTGCCGGGCCACGTACGTCGTCGGCTTGACGGTGTCGGTGGGTGCCTCGGCGACCGCGAGCCGACCGGTGCCGGTGATCCGCGCCTCCGTTCCCGAACCGAGGTACAGGACGTCGGTCGGTCCGTCGAACACGCTCGAACGCCCGTCGAGGGCCTGGTCGCCGTTCCCGGCGGCGCCCGCGTACGTGACGTGGAACGATCCGGCGAGCGGCACGACGATCCGCTCCACGGCGTCGGCCTGGAGGCGCAGCTCGCCCCCGTCGGTCAGCGCGCCGGTCCGCAGACCGGTGTGCGCCCACCCCGCGACACGGCCGTCGATCACGTCCGTCCAGCCCGCCTCGGGGCGGGAGCCGGCGGGGTTGAACCAGTTGTCGGTCGTCACGAGCGCTCAGCCGTTCGACGGGAAGCCGAGGTTGATGCCGCCGTGCGACGGGTCGAGCCAGCGGCTCGTGATCGCCTTCTGACGGGTGAAGAAGCTCACGCCGTCGGCGCCGTACGCCTTGTGGTCGCCGAACAGCGAGTTCTTCCAGCCACCGAACGAGTAGTACGCGACGGGGACGGGGATCGGCACGTTGATGCCGATCATGCCGACCTGCACGTCGCGCTGGAAGCGACGAGCAGCGCCGCCGTCGTTGGTGAAGATGGCGGTGCCGTTGCCGTACGCCCCGCTGTTGATGAGCTCGAGGCCCTCCTCGTAGGAGGCGACGCGGACGACGCTCAGCACCGGGCCGAAGATCTCCTCGGTGTAGACGCGGCTCGTGGTGGGGACCCGGTCGATCAGCGTCGGGCCCAGCCAGAAGCCGTTCTCGTCGCCGTCGGGTCGGACGGTGCGGCCGTCCACCACAACCACCGCACCGTCCTGCTCTGCGACCTCGATGTACGAGGCGACCTTGTCACGGTGCTGCTTCGTGACGAGCGGGCCCATGTCGCACCCGCGACGACCGTCGCCGATGCGCAGGGTCGCCGCGCGCTCCGTGATCTTCTCGATGAGTTCGTCGGCCACCGGCTCGACGGCGACGACGACCGAGATCGCCATGCAGCGCTCACCGGCGGAGCCGAAGCCCGCGTTGATGGCGTTGTCCGCGACGAGGTCGAGGTCGGCGTCCGGCAGCACCAGCATGTGGTTCTTCGCACCGCCGAGGGCCTGCACGCGCTTGCCGTGCTTCGTGCCCGTCTCGTAGACGTACTGCGCGATGGGGGTCGACCCGACGAAGGAGATCGACTCGACGTCGGGGCTGGTCAGGAGCCCGTCGACGCTCAGCTTGTCGCCGTTCAGGACGGTGAAGACACCGTCGGGCAGTCCGGCCTCCTTGAACTTCTCGGCGAGCCAGATCGCGGCGCTCGGGTCCTTCTCGCTCGGCTTCAGCACGACGGTGTTGCCCGCGGCGATCGCGATCGGCAGGAACCACAGCGGCACCATGGCGGGGAAGTTGAACGGGCTGATGATGCCGACGACACCGAGCGGCTGACGGATCGAGTACACGTCGATGCCGGTCGACACCTGGTCGCTGAACTCACCCTTGAGCAGGCTCGGGATGTTCGTCGCCAGCTCGACGACCTCTTGCCCGCGGGCGATCTCGCCGAGGGCGTCGTCGATGACCTTGCCGTGCTCGCTCGTGATGATCTCGGCGAGCTCCGCCTTGTCGCGGTTGAGGACCTCGCGGAAGGAGAACAGGATCTGCTGGCGCTTCGACAGCGACAGGTTGCTCCACGCCGGGAACGCCGCCTTCGCACTCGCGATCGCCGCCTGGATCTCCTCCTCGTTCGCGAGGGCGACCTGCTTCGTCGCGACCCCGAGCGCCGGGTCGTACACCGGGGCCGTGTTGCCGGAGGTCGACGCGACGCGTGCCCCGTCGATCCAGTGCCCGATGGTCGTGGTGGCGGTCTCGGTGGTGGTCATGCGTTGCTTCCTTCCGGGATGGACGAGTCCATGGTGGTGGCGCCCGCGAGCCGAGCGGCTGGGTCGTGGGATTCTGTGGAGAACCCGGCCCGGGCCTCCTGGGTGTGGACGAGCCCGGCGGCCACGTCCACGGCTGCGGCGACGTCGCCGTCCGGCGGGTAGAGCAGCGTGCGGCCGACGACCAGGCCGCGCACCCCGGGGAGTGCCAGTGCGTCGGCCCACTTGGCGTAGGTCTCGAGCGGGCGGGTCGACGGGTCCCCGCCGAGCAGCAGGGTCGGCAGCGTCGTCGCGGCCATCACCCGTTCCATGTCGTCCACGACCGGGATCTTGAGCCAGCTGTACGCGCTCGACTCCCCCAGTCCCGCGGCGATCGCCATCGAGGTGATCACAGCGTCGGCGGTCAGGTCGTTGACGACCCGGCCGTCCTGCCACGCGGACATGAACGGCTCGAGCATGATCGGCAGCCGGAGCGCCGCGGCCTCGCTGACCGCCCGGGCCGTGGCCTCGAGGGTCGGGGCGGTGCCCGAGTCCTCCAGGGCGATGCGCACCAGGAGCTTGGCGAAGTCCAGCCCGGAGTCCTTGATGGCCTGCGCCGAGTACGCCGTGTAGCGGTCGTCCATCTCGAACGTCGCGCCCCGGAGGCCACCGCGGTTCATCGACCCCACGACGACCTTGTCGTCGAGGGCACCCAGGAGCGCGAGGTCCTCGAGGATGTCCGGCGTGCCGAGCACCCCGTCCACCCCGGGGCGTCCGAGCGCCGTGACGAGCCGCTCGAGCAGGTCGTACCGGTCGGCCATGGCGGACTCGTCGTTCCGGACGGCCAGGGCTCCGCGTGCCGGGTGGTCGGCGGCCACGATGAAGAGCTTGCCGTCGTCGGCGAGCAGGGAGCGCTTGCGGCGGGCGTCGAGCGCGGCCCGCACGAGCTCGGGCTGCCCGGCGCGGACGTCCCGCAGCCGCGCGAAGTCGGCGGTGCTGATCTCAGGCATTGACGGCCTCCTCCGTGGGGTTGTCCTGCAGGAACTGCTCGATCTCGTCGCTCGTCGGCATCGCGGTCGAGCACTCGAACCGGGTCGCGACGATCGCGCCGGCGGCGTTGCAGAACGCGAGGATCCGCTCGAGCCCCCAGCCCTGCAGCAGTCCGTGGGTGAGTGCCCCGCCGAAGCCGTCGCCCGACCCGAGGCCGTTGACGACGTCGATGTGGTGCGGGCGGAACTCGACGAACTCGTCCCGGGTCTTGGCGAGGACGCCCTTCGGCCCCTGCTTGACGATGGCGATCTCGACCCCGCGCTCGAGCAGGGCGTCGGCGGCGCGGACGGGGTCGGTCTCACCGACGGCGACCTCGCACTCCTCGCGGTTGCCGACGGCCACGGTCGCGTGTTCGAGGGCGACGGCGACCTCGCGCGTCGCGGCCTCGGGCGACGACCAGAACATGGACCGGTAGTCGAGGTCGAGCACGGTGTGCCGGGCGGTCGGGGACGCGGCGGCACTGCGCGCTTCGTACGCGACGTGGTGGGCCTGGCGGCTCGGCTCCTCGCTGAGGCCGGTGACCGTCGTCCAGAAGATCTTCGCCCGCTCGATCTCGTGCAGCGGCAGGGACTTCGCCGTGATCATGAGGTCCGGGGCCTTCGGTGCCCGGTAGAAGTACAGCGGGAAGTCGTCCGGCGGGAAGATCTCGCAGAACGCGACGGGGGTGTTCAGCCCCTCGACCGTCTCGACGAAGGCGTTCGCGACACCGAACTCCGGCAGGGTCCTGGCGATGTAGCGGCCGAACGGGTCGTTGCCCGTGCGCGTGATGACCGCCGCGTCGGCTCCGTGCCGGGCTGCTGCGATCGCGACGTTCGTGGCGCTGCCGCCGACGGACTTCGAGAACGTCGAGACGTCTTCGAGCGGCCCCGTCTGCTGCGGGTAGATGTCGACGCTCACACGTCCCATCGTGATCACGTCGTACGCGTGGGGAGCTGGGTTCGTCATGCGACGCGGGGGACCTTCCGTGCGGCTTCATCGGCGGACGATCACGACTGTACACCTTGTTTGCCCTAATGTCATGACATGGATTCGGGCGGCCCAGGAGGCGCGGTGTCGGTGGGTCCTGCCAAGGTCGCGACATGCAGATCCTCGCCCTGGTCATCGGTCTCGTGATCGGCGTCGCCGTCGGTGCGGTCGTCGCGTGGTCGCTCGCGCGGTCCCGCGCCGGCGTGGACGCCGCCACCTCCCGCGCCAGCGCCGAGGCGCTCCGGTCGCGCCTCGACGAGGTCCGTCGCGACGCCGAGGAACGGCTCGACGCGCAGGACGCGCAGTACCGGCGGCAGGTCGACTCGCTCGAACGCCGGGCCGCCGAACTCGAGCACCTCGTCCAGCGCATGCACGGTGCCGACGCCGCCCGGACCCAGGGCGAGTCGAAGGTGCTCTCCGCGCTCAGCCCGGTCGCCCAGACGCTCGACGTCATGCGCGCCAAGATCGCCGAGCTCGAACAGTCCCGCAGCGAGCAGTACGGGGCCCTCTCCGCACAGCTGCGCTCCGCTGCCGAGTCCGAGGAACGGCTGCGCGCCACCGCCGACACGCTGGCCAGCGCCCTGTCGTCGAACAGCACGCGCGGCGTCTGGGGCGAGACCCAGCTGCGCAACGTGGTCGAGGCCGCGGGGCTCCTCGAGCGCGTCGACTTCGACGTGCAGTCCTCCGTCACCACGACCGCCGGCACCGCCCGCCCCGACATGGTCGTGCACCTGCCGGGTGGCAAGACCATCGCCGTCGACGCCAAGGTCCCGTTCAGCGCCTACCTGCAGGCTGCCGAGATCCCGGCGACCGCGACCGGCGCCGAGGGGGCCCGGCGCGATGCGCTCATCGGGCAGCACGTCAAGGCACTGCGGGCCCACGTCGACGCCCTCGCCGCGCGGGAGTACTGGACCGGCTACGACGCGTCACCCGAGCTCACCGTGGCGTTCATCCCGTCGGAGTCGCTCATCTCGAGCGCCCTCGCCGCCGACCCCGGGCTGCTCGACCACGCGTTCCGCAAGCGCATCGCACTCGCGTCGCCGGTGACGCTGTGGTCGGTGCTGAAGACCGTGGCGTTCTCGTGGCAGCAGGACGTCGTCTCACAAGAGGCGCACGAGCTCTTCCGGGTCTCCCGCGAGCTCTACGGTCGCCTGGCCACCATGGCCGGACACGTCGACAAGCTCGGGCGGTCGATCCGGGGCTCCGTGGTCGACTACAACCGGTTCGTGGGGTCGCTCGAACGGCAGGTCCTGCCGAGTGCCCGGCGGCTGTCACTCCTCGACGAGTCGAAGGTCATCGCGGACCCGGCGACGATCACCGACGAGCCGAGGCTGCTCACCGCGCCGGAGCTCGTCGGCGCCCTCGACGACGACTGACGTCCGCGCCGGCGCGCTGGTGCCGCGCCGTCCCGCTTCGCCCCGCCCCGCCCCGCCCCGCACAACGAAAGTCCGTCCGAACCACGCGGGAACGTGGTTCGGACGGACTTCGGTTGTGCGGACGCGATGTGCGCCGCGCCGCCGCGCAGCGCCGGCCGCGCCGCGGCGCCGCGGCGTCAGCGGATCAGAACCACTTCTCGGCGCGGTGGTCCGCCTGGATGCGGCGGATCGTGTTCGAGCGGGACCGCAGCACGAGCGAGTCCGTGTGGATGACGCCGCGCGACCGGCGGACACCGTCCACGAGCACACCGTCGGTGACACCGGTGGCGACGAAGAACGTGTTGTCGCCCGTGACCAGGTCGTCCTGGTCGAGGACCTTGTCGAGGTCGTGTCCGGCGGCGATCGCCTTCTCGCGCTCCTCGTCGTCCTTCGGCTGGAGCTTGCCGAGGATCACACCACCGAGCGCCTTGATCGCGCACGCGGTGATGATGCCCTCCGGGGTGCCGCCGACACCGACGCACATGTCGATCGTCGATCCGGGCAGCGCCGCCGCGATGCCACCGGCGACGTCACCGTCGAGCAGCAGCCGGGTGCCGGCACCGGTCGCACGGATCGCACGGATGAGTTCGTCGTGGCGGGGACGGTCGAGGACGGCGATCTGCATGTCCTCGAGGTCCTTGCCCTTCGCCTTCGCGAGCGCACGGATGTTGTCACCGATGGGCTTCTCGAGGTCGAGGACGCCGCGGCCCTCGGGACCGGCGGCGATCTTGTCCATGTAGAACACGGCGGACGGGTCGTACATCGAGCCGCGGTCCGAGACGGCCATCACCGAGATCGCGTTCTGGCGGCCCGCGGCGGTCAGCGAGGTGCCGTCGATCGGGTCCACGGCGATGTCGCAGGCCGGGCCGTGCCCGTTGCCGACGTGCTCGCCGTTGTAGAGCATCGGGGCGTTGTCCTTCTCGCCCTCGCCGATGACGACCACGCCGTCGAAGTTCACCGTGCCGAGGAACTTCCGCATCGCGTCGACGGCAGCACCGTCCGCGAGGTTCTTCTCACCACGCCCGACCCACGGCTGCGCACGGATCGCCGCGGCCTCCGTCGCACGCACGAGCTCGAGCGCCAGGTTGCGGTCGGGCTGGAGGAACAGGGAGCCGGTTTCCGTCGTGGGAGTCACGACCGCCAGCCTACCGACCGGCAGCCGACCGACGGTCCGGACAACGGGCCCGTGGACGCATGTGCACGCCGGGCGCGGGCCGACCGCGTAACCCGCACCGCGCCTCCAGTCCGGCTGACTACGATCGGCGAGGACACCACCGAAGTCGAAGGAGATCCACGTGCCCATCGCAACGCCGGAACAGTACGCCGAGATGATCGAACGAGCGAAGGCCGGCAAGTTCGCGTACCCCGCCGTCAACGTGTCGTCGTCACAGACGATCAACGCGGTCCTCCAGGGCCTCGCCGAGGCGGGCTCGGACGGCATCCTCCAGGTGACCACGGGTGGCGCCGACTACTTCGCCGGCCACACCGTCAAGAACCGCGCAGCCGGTGCCCTCGCGATGGCGAAGTTCGCCCACGAGGTCGCGAAGAACTACGACATCACCGTCGCGCTGCACACCGACCACTGCCCGAAGGACGCCCTCGACGGCTTCGTCCTGCCGCTCATCGCAGCGAGCGAGGAAGAGGTCCGCGCCGGCCGCAACCCGATCTTCCAGTCGCACATGTGGGACGGCTCGGCCGTGCCGCTCGACGAGAACATCGAGATCGCCAAGACCATGATCGAGAAGACGCGGAACATCAACGCGATCCTCGAGGTCGAGATCGGCGTCGTCGGCGGCGAAGAGGACGGCGTCGAGCACGAGGGCACGAACGACGCCCTGTACACGACCCCGAACGACGTCGAGAAGGTGGTCGACGCACTCGGCCTGGGCGACAAGGGCCGCTGGATCGCCGCGCTCACGTTCGGCAACGTGCACGGCGTCTACAAGCCGGGCAACGTCAAGCTCCGCCCCGAGCTCCTCGGCGAGATCCAGGCCTCGGTCGCGGCCAAGCACGGCACCGGCGAGAACCCCCTCGACCTCGTCTTCCACGGTGGCTCCGGCTCGACCGACGACGAGATCCACGAGGCCGTCCGCAACGGCGTCATCAAGATGAACATCGACACGGACACGCAGTACGCGTTCACGCGCTCGATCGCCGACTCGATGTTCCGGAACTACGAGGGCGTCCTGAAGATCGACGGCGAGGTCGGCAACAAGAAGCAGTACGACCCGCGCGCCTGGGGCAAGGTCGCCGAGACCGCGATGGCGGCTCGCGTCGGCGAGGCCGCGAAGGTGCTCGGCTCGGCCGGCCACACCAAGGGCTGACACCCCGAGCAACAGCCTGGAGGAACGGGGCGCGTCCGACGGACGCGCCCCGTTCTGCGTCCGGTCACCTCCACCGTCGTGCCACGATGGTCGGGTGACCGCCGACGCCATCGCCTCCGACTTCGCCCAGTTCGTCACCGAGTCCCCCACCGCGTTCCACGCGGCAGCGGCGGCCCGGGACCGCCTCGTCGCCGCGGGGTTCGAGGAGCTCGACGAGCTCGGCGCCTGGCCGACGACGCCCGGCGCCTACGTGGTGGTCCGTGACGGTGCCGTCATCGCCTGGCGTCTGCCGTCCGGGGCCACCCCGACCACCCCGTTCCGGATCCTCGGCGCCCACACCGACTCCCCCGGGTTCCGCATCAAGCCGAACCCCGGCGTGCGCACCGGCGGCTGGGAGCAGCTGAACGTCGAGGTCTACGGCGGCGCGCTCCTCTCCACGTGGTTCGACCGCGACCTCCGCATCGCCGGCCGGGTCGTCGACGCGGACGGGACGGTCCGTCTGGTGTCCACCGACGCCGTCGCCCGCATCCCGAACCTCGCGATCCACCTCGACCGCGGCGTGAACGACGGCAAGGAGATCGACCGCCAGCGCCACACCCTGCCGATCGTCGGGGTCGACGGCGACACGGGCGGGACGGACGTGGTGTCGTGGCTGCGCGCCCGGCTCGGCGACGGTGCCGTGTCGTGGGACCTCTTCCTCGCCGACACCCAGGTGCCGGCCCGGATCGGCATCGACCGCGAGTTCCTCGCCTCGGGCCGGATGGACAACCTGACGAGCGTGCACGCCGGACTCCGCGGCATCGTCGAGGCCCCGGCCGACGGCGACCACATCCCCGTGTTCGCGGCGTTCGACCACGAGGAGATCGGGTCCTCGACCCCGTCGGGTGCCGGCGGCCCCTTCCTCGAGGACGTCCTCGGGCGCGTGCAGGAGGGCCTCGGCGCCACCCGTTCCGAAGCCGCGCGGGCGTTCCGTGCCTCGTGGCTGCTGTCGAGCGACGCCGGGCACCTCGTGCACCCGAACCAGCCGGAGAAGCACGACCCCACGAACCGTCCGCGTCCGGGAGCGGGACCGCTCCTGAAGATCAGCGCGAACCAGCGCTACATGACCGAGGCGAAGGGCGAGGCCGTCTGGGCCACCGCGTGCGCTGCCGCGGGCGTGCCGTGGCAGCCGTTCGTCAACGTGAACACGATCCCGGGCGGCTCGACCATCGGCCCGATCGCGGCGACCCGGCTCGGGATCCCGACGATCGACATCGGCGTCGGGCTGCTGTCGATGCACTCGATCCGCGAGCTCGTGCACGTCGACGACCTCGCGTCCCTGCACGGCGCCGTCGCCGCGTTCCTGGCCGGCTGACGCGGGGAGCGCCCGGCGTCGCCTGGCCCGCGGGAGTGCGCGCCCCGACGACGACTGCGCACGGTGCACCACGCGCAGTCGTCGTCCGACCGCGCAGTCGCGGGCCCGCACGCCCGGCGCCGTCCCGACGGGCGGGTCAGCCGCCGGCGGCCATCCGCTGCACGTACGCCGTGAACGCCGGGTCCTGGAAGAGCACGACCATCACCGGCACGATGCCGAGCACGGACGCGACGACACCGCCGACGAGCGGGACCCAGAACGTCCAGCGCCGGGCACGGAGCCGTCGGATCGACCACCAGGCCACGAGCACGAACACCACGACGAGCACGACCGCCCGCACGAGCACGGCGGTCGACAGCGCCGCCGGGTCGGACAGCTCGGTGTACTGGCGCTCGACGAGGGTCCGGATGGTCGAGGCGGTCGTGCCGACGGCGAGGGACTCGACGACCGACCAGAGTCCGATCACGAGCAGCCCGACCGTCAGGACGAAGTCGAGCGGGGTGCGGCCGAAGCGTCCGGCGAGGGGTGTCGGGCGGGCCGTACCGCCGTCGGTCGCCGGTCCGGGCCGCTGGGCGCCGGCACGGGGATCGCGGTCGCGAGCGGGGTGGTCGCGGGTCTCGCGTTCGCCAGCGGCTCGGGAGCGCTCTTCGTGCTCGAGGCGCTCCTGTTCGACGAGCACCGGGTTCTCCCAACCGTCGGGCGCGTACTCGCCGTACTGCGGTGCCGGACGGCCGTGGACGCGACCGTGCGCGTCACCGTCGGCCGACGTGGCGGGGGTGCGCCGCGCCTCCTGGCCGAGGGACGGATCGACGACCTGACCCGGCTCGCGGGCGGGCACCGCGGACCAGCCGTCCGTGCCCCCGCTCACCGTCGACGCCCGCCGAGTGCGCGCGTGGGGTTGCCCGACGCGTCCGTGCGGAGCTCCTTCGGCAGCGAGAACATGAGGTCCTCGTGCGCCGTGACGACCTCTTCCACCGTGGCGTAGCCGGCGTCCGCGAGCTGGTCGAGGACCTCGGTGACGAGCTCTTCCGGCACGCTCGCGCCGCTCGTGACGCCGACGGTGCCGACTCCGGTGAGCCAGTCCTGCTGGATCTCGGCGGCGTAGTCGACGCGGTGTGCGGCCTTCGCGCCGTGCTCCAGCGCGACCTCGACCAGGCGGACGCTGTTCGAGGAGTTCGCCGAGCCGACCACGATCACGAGGTCGGCTCCGGGGGCGACCTTCTTGATCGCGACCTGGCGGTTCTGGGTGGCGTAGCAGATGTCGTCGGAGGGCGGGTCCTCGATCGCGGGGAACTTCTCGCGCAGGAGCCGGACGGTCTCCATCGTCTCGTCGACGCTCAGCGTGGTCTGCGAGAGCCAGACGAGGTTCTCGGGGTCGGGGACCTCGAGCGCGGCGACGTCGTCCGGTCCGTTGACCAGGATCGTGCGGTCGGGTGCGTGGCCCATGGTGCCCTCGACCTCTTCGTGGCCGGCATGCCCGATCAGGATGATGGTGCGGTCGGCCTTCGCGAAGCGCGTCGCCTCCCTGTGGACCTTCGTGACGAGCGGGCACGTGGCGTCGATGGCGTGCAGGTCGCGGTCGGCGGCGCCGGCCACCACCGCCGGTGAGACGCCGTGGGCGCTGAAGACCACGTGCGAACCGCGCGGGACCTCGGCGACGTCGTCGACGAAGACCGCTCCGCGCTGCTCGAGCGTCGACACGACGTGGACGTTGTGGACGATCTGCTTGCGGACGTACACGGGCTCGCCGTACTGCTCGAGCGCCTTCTCGACCGCGACGACGGCGCGGTCGACGCCCGCGCAGTACCCGCGGGGGGCGGCGAGCAGGACCTTCTTCGTGCCGGCGACCGGTTCGTCCCGCAGGCGGCCGCGCGCCGCGAGGACCCGCGGCGGGGCGAGCGGGACCGTGTGGCCGTTGGTGATCGTCACGTCCCCGATGATAGGTGAGCGGGACGCGCGTGGGCTGAGCGCGCACGGACCTGTGGACAACCCGTCCAGAGCGCGCTGTCACCGGTCTCGGGCAGCATGGACGTCCCGCGTGGAAGGAACGACATTGGCGATCGAACAGGGTCCCCCGACGGCTGACGACCCGTGGCCCGTCGCGCTGCTCGGCGCGAAGCTCCGCGACTGGATCGACCGGCTCGGCACCGCCTGGGTCGAGGGTGAGATCACCCAGTGGAACGTCGCGGGCGGCAACGTCTACGGCAAGCTCAAGGACGTCGACGTCGACGCCACCGTGTCGTTCTCGATCTGGTCGAGCGTGCGCTCCCGGGTCCCCGCGGACATCAAGCAGGGCGACCGGGTCGTCGCGGCCGTCAAACCGAACTACTGGGTCAAGGGCGGCTCGCTGACGATGCAGGTCGTCGAGATGAAGCACGTCGGACTCGGCGACCTGCTCGAGCGGCTCGAACGCCTGCGCCGCACCCTCGCCGCGGAAGGGTTGTTCGACCCGTCCCGGAAGAAGCGACTGCCCTTCCTGCCGCACCGGATCGGGCTGATCACCGGCAAGGACTCCGACGCCGAGAAGGACGTCAAGCGCAACGCCCAGCTCCGGTGGCCGCAGGTCGAGTTCCGGACGGTCCACACGGCCGTGCAGGGCGAGCGCGCCGTGAGTGAGGTCACCGCGGCGATCCTCGAGCTCGACGCCGACCCGACCGTCGACGTCATCATCGTGGCCCGCGGCGGCGGCGACTTCCAGAACCTGCTCGGCTTCAGCGACGAGGGACTCGTCCGGGCCGCGGCCGCTGCGAGCACCCCGATCGTCTCGGCGATCGGGCACGAGGCCGACCGGCCGATCCTCGACGAGGTCGCCGACCTCCGCGCCTCCACCCCGACCGACGCGGCCAAGCGCGTGGTGCCCGACGTCGCCGAGGAACTCGCCAACGTCCGGCAGGCGCGGGCACGACTCGGGCTCCGGTTGTCGCACACCCTCTCGGTCGAGGCGGACCGGATCGCGGCCCTGCGCTCCCGTCCCGCCCTGGCGTCCACCGCCTGGCTCGTCGACACCCGCGCGGAAGAGGTGGCGCGCGACCTCTCCCGCGCCCGTGAACTCCTCGACCGCCGGCTCGAACGCTCCCACTCCGAGGTCGGGCACCTCACCGCCCGGCTCCGGGCGCTGTCGCCGCGGGACACCCTGCGGCGCGGCTACGCGATCGTGCAGACGGCCGACGGCGGCGTGGTGCGGGGCTCGGAGGACCTCAGCGGTGCGACGCCCGTGCACGTGACGCTCGGCGCGGGGACCGCCACCGGGACGCTCGAGCCGGACGGTCCCGGTCCGGACGGGGCCTGACCCCGGTCGACGCCGCGGCGGGCGTCGCGGCGGGTGTCGCGGCGGCGAGCGGTCACCACCCGCGATCGCGCAGCCAGGCCTCGGCGACGTCCGGCCACGCGGCAGCGGTCCCGATGCCCTCGGCGAGCCCGATCCCGTGCGCGCCACGCTCGAAGACGTGCAGTTCGAACGGCACCGCCCGACGCGCGAGTGCCTGCCCGTAGCGCAGCGAGTGCGTGACGTGGACAGCCGGGTCCTCGGCGGTGTGCCAGAGGAACGTCGGCGGGGTCGCGCCGTCGACCATGAGCTCCGTGTCGAGCGCCCCCAGCGCCCACACCGTCGCACCCGTGCCGAGCAGGTTGTCCGCGCTCCCCCGGTGCTGGTGGTCGGTCATCGAGACCACCGGGTAGCAGAGCAGCGCGAGGTCGGGTCGGTCGTCCACGTCCGACACGGCGCGTTCGTCGGGCGTCGGCGCGTTCGAGACGAGGGCAGCGAGGTGGCCACCCGCGGACGAGCCGACCAGCAGGACGCGTGGAGCGGACGGGAGGCCCGGGTACCGTCCGGCGCGCAGGTCGCGCAGGAGCGTCCTGGTCGCCACCACGGCGTCGGGGTGCCGGTGCGGGGCGACCGGGTACGCGAAGACCACGGCGGAGATGCCGATCGTGTTGAGCCACCGGGCGTAGCCCTCCCCCTCGTGGGCGGCGTGGCCGTGGTACCCGCCGCCGGGCAGGACGAGGGCGACGTCGGGTCGCGCGTCCGCGGGGTCCGGGGCGGTCGGGGCCGGGTACCAGGTCGCGCCGTCGGGGAGGTCCGTCATGCCCCCAGACCCTACGCGGCCGGGAGTTGTCCACGGGTTCGTCCCCGCGGGCGGCACGTCGGTGGGTGCTCGGTAGGATCGAGGGGTGTCATCCCAGCAGGAACCCGAGCAGCCCGACGTCCGGTCGCTGAGCTACGAAGCGGCGCGCGACGAACTCGTGCGCGTCGTCGCCGAGCTCGAACAGGGATCGGCCACGCTCGAACGCTCGCTGTCCCTCTGGGAACGGGGCGAGTCCCTGGCCGCCCGGTGCGAAGAGTGGCTCGTCGGCGCCCGGGCCCGGCTCGACGCCGCACGCGCCGCGTCCGAGTCCGAGGACGGCGCAGCGCGATGACCGACGCCGACGGCCGCCCGATCGTCGCCGAGCTGGGCCGCCCCGAGACACCGGAGGAGACCTGGGCGCGCAAGGACGCCGCCCGCACCGCCCGGCGGCAGCACCAGACCGCGTTCAACCTCGTGCTCGCACTCATCGCGTCGCTCGGCATCGTGCTGTTCCTCGTCGCGGTCGTCGTGCGTCCGGACACCACGATCGGCGACCGGACGGTCGACTACCGCCAGGTGGCCTCGCAGGCCCAGGTGCCGGGCGTCACGCTCGCCGCGCCCGCGTTGCCGGGGGACTTCTCGTCCAACCGTGCCGACTACCAGGACAAGACGTCCGACGGGGTGAGCGTCTGGACCGTCGGCCTGCTCACGCCGGACAAGCAGTACATCGGCCTGCAGCAGGGCATCGACGCGAACGCGACCTGGGTGTCGAACCAGCTCGACCAGCACGCCGCCACGGGCACCCGCACGATCGCCGGGACGAAGTGGACCGTGTACGACCGCCGGGCCGAGGGCGACGACGCGGGCAACCAGGCGTACTCGCTCGTGTCGACGTTCGACCAGGGCACCGTCGTCCTGTCCGGCACCGCCGACGACAGCTCCTTCCGGACCGTCGCGACCGCCGTCAGCAAGCAGTTCGCGAACTGACGAGCAAACACCCGCCGCAGCAGCAGCACGACCACGACCCGATCCACCCGAAGCACCCGAGGAGCCCCATGCCCGACCGCGCCGCCTCCACCCCGTCCGACGCCCTCCGACTCCTCGTCGAGGGCAACGCCCGCTTCGCCGCCGACAAGCGCCGCACCGGCCGGATCGACCCGGACCGCCGCTCGGAGCTCGCCGGGTCGCAGGCACCGTTCGCCACCGTCCTCGGCTGCTCGGACTCCCGCGTGCCGTTCGAGCACGTGTTCGACGCCGGCATCGGTGACCTCTTCGCCATCCGCAACGCCGGCCAGATCGTCGACGACGTCGTGCTCGGATCGATCGAGTTCGCCGTCGTCGCGCTCGGCACGCCGCTCGTGGTCGTACTCCGGCACACCAAGTGCGGCGCCGTCGCGGCCGCCCGCTCCGGCGAGCCCGTCCCCGCCCCGCACCTGCAGGCCCTCGTCGACGCCATCGCCCCGAGCGTCGAGCGCGTCCGCACCACCGACGCCGACGTCCCCCAGGAATCCGTCGGCGCCGCCCACCTCGAAGCCACGCTCCGTCAGGTGATCGAACGCTCCGGAGCCGTCTCGGACGCGATCGCCGAGGGTAGATTGGCCGTCGTCGGCGCGACCTACGACCTCACCACGGGCGAGGTCGCCGTCGACACCGTCGTGGGCCAGGCCTGACCGACCGCCACGACGACCCGTCCCGGACACCATCGGGACACCCACCAGCCGGCGCGACCGCGGCCGGCGAGCACCCCAGGAAGGACCACGACGACGTGACCGACACCACCCCGACCACCGTGACCGACAGCTCCGGCGAGTACCGCATCGAGCACGACACCATGGGCGAGGTCCGGGTGCCGGTGTCCGCGCTCTACCGGGCGCAGACGCAGCGCGCGGTGGAGAACTTCCCGATCTCCGGGAGCGGGCTCGAGTCGGCCCAGATCGTCGCCCTCGCCCGGATCAAGCGGGCGGCCGCGATCGTCAACGGTGAGCTCGGCATCGTCGACCCGACCCTGACCGCAGCCGTGGTCGAGGCTGCGGACACCATCATCGGTGGCGCCCACCACGACCAGTTCCCCGTCGACGTCTACCAGACCGGCAGCGGGACCTCGTCGAACATGAACATGAACGAGGTCCTCGCGACCCTCGCGTCCGAGGTCGCAGGTGCCCCGGTGCACCCGAACGACCACGTGAACGCCTCGCAGTCCTCGAACGACGTGTTCCCGACGTCGGTGCACGTCGCCGTGACCGAGGCCCTCATCCGCACGCTCGTCCCGGCGCTCGAGCACCTCGCCGAGTCGCTCGAGGCGAAGGCCACGCTCTGGGCCGACGCGGTGAAGTCCGGCCGCACGCACCTCATGGACGCCACGCCCGTCACCCTCGGGCAGGAGTTCGGCGGCTACGCGCGCCAGGTCCGTCTCGGCATCGAGCGGGTGAACGCGACGCTCCCCCGCGTGGCCGAGGTCCCGCTCGGCGGCACGGCCGTCGGCACAGGGATCAACACCCCGAAGGGCTTCCCGCAGCGCGTCATCGCCCAGCTCGCGAGCGACACCGGGCTGCCCGTCACCGAGGCGCTCGACCACTTCGAGGCGCAGGGCGCCCGGGACGCCCTGGTCGAGGCGTCCGGGGCGCTCAAGGTCATCGCGGTCAGCCTGACGAAGATCAACAACGACCTCCGGTGGATGGGCTCCGGGCCGAACACGGGCCTCGGCGAACTGCACATCCCGGACCTCCAGCCCGGATCGTCGATCATGCCCGGCAAGGTCAACCCCGTCATCCCCGAGGCCACGCTCATGGTCGCCGCACGGGTGATCGGCAACGACGCCACCATCGCGTGGGCGGGCGCCTCCGGTGCGTTCGAGCTGAACGTCGCGATCCCCGTGATGGGCACCGCGCTGCTCGAGTCGATCCGCCTGCTCGCGAACAGCTCGCGGGTGCTCGCCGACAAGACGATCGACGGGCTCGAGGCGAACCTCGACCGGGCCCGCGCGTTCGCCGAGTCCTCGCCGTCCATCGTCACCCCGCTCAACCGCGTGATCGGGTACGAGGCGGCGGCGAAGGTCGCGAAGTTCGCGGTGCAGGAAGGCGTCACCGTGCGCGAGGCCGTGATCGCCCTCGGCCACGTCGAGCGGGGCGAGGTCACCGAGGAGCAGCTCGACAGCGCCCTCGACGTGCTCAGCATGACGCACCCGAACTGACGCACCCCGTCACGGACAGGAGGCGCGGTGCCAGCTGGCACCGCGCCTCCTGTCCGTCGGGTTGTTCGGAACCACGAAACCGACATCGAACCAGCATCCAGGGCCGGTTCGACGTCGGTTTCGTGGTTCGACGCGCAGCGCGCCGCCGCTAGACCAGGTCGGGCGAGTCGAGCATCTCCGTGACCAGCGCCGCGATCGCGGACCGCTCCGAGCGCGTCAGCGTCACGTGCGCGAACAGCGGGTGCCCCTTGAGCCGCTCGATCACCGACGCGACCCCGTCGTGCCGACCGACCCGCAGGTTGTCGCGCTGCGCCACGTCGTGCGTGAGGACCACCCGCGAGTTCTGCCCGATGCGGGACAGCATCGTGAGCAGCACGTTCCGCTCGAGCGACTGCGCCTCGTCCACGATCACGAACGCGTCGTGCAGGGAGCGCCCGCGGATGTGCGTCAGCGGGAGTACCTCGAGCATGCCCCGCTCGACGACCTCGTCGAGGACGTTGTCGGAGACCAGGGCGCCGAGCGTGTCGTACACCGCCTGTGCCCACGGGTTCATCTTCTCGGACGCGTCGCCCGGCAGGTACCCGAGCTCCTGGCCGCCCACCGCGTAGAGCGGCCGGAACACCATGATCTTCTTGTGCTGCTGGCGTTCGAGGACGGCCTCGAGACCGGCGCAGAGCGCGAGCGCCGACTTGCCCGTGCCGGCGCTGCCGCCGAGCGAGACGATGCCGATCTCCGGATCGAGCAGGGCGTCGATCGCCAGCCGCTGTTCGGCGGAGCGCCCGCGGAGGCCGAAGACCTCGCGGTCGCCACGCACCAGCGCCACCGCGCCGGCGGTGTGCACCCGGCCGAGGGCCGAGCCACGCTCGGAGTGGATGACGACGCCGGTGTTGACCGGGACGCCGTCGAGCTGCGACGAGCGGATCTCCTCCTTCTCGTAGAGGTCGGACATCTGCTCGCCGGACACCTGCAGGTCGGCGATGCCCGTGTACCCGGAGTCGACCGCGAGCTCGGCGCGGTACTCCTCGGCCGCCATGCCGATCGAGGACGCCTTGACGCGCAGCGGCAAGTCCTTCGACACGACGACCACGTCGAGTCCGTCGTTCTTGAGGTTCGAGGCGACCGCGAGGATCCGCGAGTCGTTGTCGCCGAGCTGCAGCCCGGACGGGAGGACGGACTGGTTCGAGTGGTTCAGCTCGACCCGGAACGAGCCGCCGTCGCCGATCGCGATCGGGAAGTCGAGCCGCTCGTGCTCGATCCGGAGCTCGTCGAGGAGTCGGAGTGCCTGCCGGGCGAAGTACCCGATCTCCGGGTCGTTGCGCTTGGACTCCAGTTCGCTGACGACCACGACGGGCAGGACCACCGCGTGCTCCGCGAAGCGGAACAGTGCCCGCGGATCGCTGAGGAGCACCGAGGTGTCGAGCACGTACGTGCGCTGGGCGACCGATGTGGACGAGTCCGCGGTGTGCTGCTGCTGTGTTCCGCGAGAGACGTTCTGAGAGGTCACGACCACTCCATCCCCGGGCCGCGCTCGGCCCGGTCCATGTCCTCGAACGCGGCCGTGGAGCGGGTCTGCGAAGCACCGACTGTGGCCGCTTCGATCGGGCGCGGTGCCCGATGGGGACAAGCTACGTCCGACCCCCGACACGGCACCAGCGACACGCGGTTCCCCGAGTTACGGTCACGTGAACAACGTGGCCGCTACTGCATCGTGGCGTACGACAGGCAGGCGTCGCGGAACATGTCGAGCGTCTCGTCCGTGGTGGACGCGAACACCGACACCCGCGCGACCCCGAGCCGCGTCGTGACCGTCACGCCGTGGTTGTGGAACGCCGCGGACAGCGCGGTGAGCCGTCCCTGCGGCGGTCGGAGCACCACGATCCCGGCGCGCTCCCGGGGGTCGCGGCTGGACTCGACGGAGAGGCCGAACTCGTCGGCGATGTCGAACACCCGCTCGACCCGGTCGGTGACCCGCTCCTGCACGGCGGCGACACCGACCGCCGTGAGCCGGTCGAGCGACACCGCCAGGCGTGCCTGGGACACCGGGTCGGTGCGGGTCATCTGGAAGCCGGCGGCACCCGGACGGACCGACGGGACCTCGGTCGGCCACCCGGTCGTGCCGTGCGGGCCGGACAGTGCGGGCCGGAGGCGGTTCAGGGCACGGTCGCTGAACGCGGTGAACCCGGTCCCCCACCCGGCGTGCAGCCACTTCTGGCCGCCGGTCGCGACGACGTCGGCGAGCTCGTACGGGGCGTCGACCACGCCGAAGCCCTGGATGGCGTCGACGATGAGGAGGCGGTCGCCGATGACCTCGCGGATGGCGGCGAGGTCGGCGAGGTAGCCGGTCTGCCAGTCGACGAGCGAGACGGCCACCGCGGTGACGTCGTCGGACAGGCGCGACTCGATGAGCGACGGCGTCATCCACCCGGCGCCGGACTCGATCACGACGGGCTGCACGCGACCGCCCGTGGCCGAGGCGGCACTCGCGAGGGCCAGCGGCAGCGAGGGGTACTCGTCGGCGGAGACGAGCACGCCGCCGGTGAGCCCGAACGCGGTGTGCAGGAGCCCAGGGGTCGTGGCGGTCTGCGAGACGACCTGGTCCTCGCGCCGGCCGACGAGCCGTGCGGCGACGGTGCGGACCCGGGCGTCCTGCTCGTCGAGCGTCTCCATGGCGCCGAAGCGCATGTGCTCCTGGATCGTCCCGAGCACGCGCTGCTCCTCGAGGACAGCGGTCTGGACGGGACCGAAGGCGGCGTGGTCGAGGTAGCCGGGCTCCTCGGCGAAGCCTGAGGCGTACTCGGCGATGTTCACAGGGGCAACCTTCCGTGGGACGAAAACCCTGTGAGTCTACTGGGATGAACGGCCGACAGCCGCCGCAGTGCGGGGAACGGCGGTCGTCAGCCGCCGTACCGGCGGGACCGCAACCCGAAGTCGCGGACGGCGCGCAGGAAGTCGACCTCGCGCAGGTCCGGGTAGAGCGCCTCGACGAAGTAGAACTCGCTGTGCGCGCTCTGCCACAGCATGAAGTCCGACAACCGCTGCTCGCCCGACGTCCGGATGACCAGGTCGGGGTCCGGCTGCCCCTGGGTGTAGAGGTGGTCGCCGATGAGCTCGGGCGTGAGGACCTCGGCCAGGGTGTCGAGCGTGCCGCCGCCCTCGCCGTGCGCCTGCACGATGCTGCGCATGGCGTCCGCGATCTCCCGACGGCCGCCGTAGCCGACCGCGAGGTTCACGTGCAGCCCGGTGTGCTCCGCCGTGCGCTGCTCGGCGGCGGAGAGCGCGGCGACGAGGGGCTCGGGCAGGCCCTCGTTCGAGCCGACGTGCTGGACCCGCCAGTCCCGGTGGTCGGCCAGGGTCCCCGCGAGGTCGGCGATGATGCCGACGAGCTGCTCGAGCTCGTCGCCGCCACGACCCTTGAGGTTGTCGGACGACAGCAGGTAGAGCGTCACGACCTCGATGCCGAGGTCGTCGCACCACGTCAGGAACTCCGGGATCTTCGCGGCGCCCGCACGGTGCCCGTGCGCAGCGGACTCGAGGCCGAGCTGCTTCGCCCAGCGACGGTTGCCGTCCACGATCATGGCGACGTGCTTCGGCATCGCCGAGCCGTCGATCTGCCGGCGGATCCGGCTCTGGTAGGCGCGGTAGAGGATCCCTCGTCCTGCCCATCCCACCCTGCCGGTCACGGAACGAACATAGTGCACGGCGCCTCGGAGCGAGCCGCGTTCCCCGGGCCGTCCGCCCGTGTTCGGCGTTCGTTCGGCATCGGCCCCTACGGTCGGACCATGCAGGCCGAGCACGACACCGGGACCCTCCCCCACGTCCCCTTCACCGACGAGGCCGCGAGCACCGCGACCGCCGGACGGACGACCGCCAGCGCGTCCGAACCCCGGCCCGCGTGGCGCGGGTGGATCCACCTCGGGGCGTTCCCGTTCGCCATCGCGATGGGCATCGTGCTCATCGTCCTCGCGGGCTCACCCGCGGCGAAGGTCGGCAGCGCCGTGTTCATGGCGACGTCGCTCGCGATGTTCGGCGTCTCGGCGACCTACCACCGGTTCCCCTGGGGCCCGACGGTCAAGGCGGTGCTCAAGCGCATCGACCACACGAACATCCTGCTGCTCATCGCCGGCACGTACACACCCGTGGCGATCTGCGCCCTGCCGCACACCCTGATGGTCGTGGTGCTCTGGGTGATGTGGTCCGGCGCCGCGCTCGGCATCGCCTTCCGGGTCCTCTGGATCGGGGCGCCCCGGTGGCTCTACGTGCCGATCTACCTCGTGCTCGGCTGCGCGGCGCTCGGGTTGCTGCCGCAGTTCTTCGCCGCGAGCGTCCCGATGACGGTCCTCGTGCTCTCCGGCGGTGTGGCCTACATCCTCGGCGCGCTCGTGTACGGCTTCAAGCGCCCGAACCCGTCGCCGACGGTGTTCGGCTTCCACGAGGTCTTCCACGCACTCACGGTCGTCGCGTTCGCCGCCCAGTGGGCGGGTGTCCTCATCGTGGCGCTGGACCCGGTGCGCTGACCGCGACGGTCCGTCGGACGGGAGGCGCGGGTCGGGCCCGCACCGTGCCTCCCGTCCCGCACACACGCGGGTCCACCGCGCCGATCGCGTCAGCCGCGCCCGTGGCGTCAGCCGCGCTCGGTGTCGTCCCCGACGTCGGCCCGGCCGTCCTCGGCCGCGCGCCGTTCCGGCTCGTCCGTCGCGACGCCGTCGCGATCGATGCCGTCACGGTCGATGCCGTCACGATCGCCACCCGCGGTGCCGTTCGCCTCGGCCTCGAGCCGCTCCCGGATCTCCGCCCGGTAGCGGGTCCGCCGGATGCGCCGCGTCATGTCGATCACGAGCAGGATCGTCACGATGGCCACGACCGCGATCGCGATGAAGCCCGCGACGCCGGGCGTCACGTCGACGTCCGGGACGCTCGAGGTCGGGCTCGGGCTGGTCGTCGCGGCGAGTGCCGCGTGGAGGGTGCTCACGCAGTGGTGTCCTTGTCGGCAGGGATCCCCGCGAACAGGTCGGACTCGGGGAGCTCGGTCGGCACGCGGGCCTCGACGAGCTGGTAGTCCTCGGTCGGCCACACCGTCGCGAGGAGGTCGTTCGGCCAGTAGAAGAAGGCGCTGTCCGGCGGCACCTGGCTCGCGTGGGCCCGGAGCGCCGCGTCACGCGCGTCGAAGTACTCGTGCACGTCGACGTGGGTCGTGGCGAGGTCGGGCCGGTCGGCGAACCGTTCGACCCACTCGCGCAGCTGCTCGACCGCCGGGCTTTCCGGGTCGCGTTCCTGCAGGGCCTCGAAGACCGTCCGGAAGCGCCGGGGGTTCATGGTGCGCTCGTAGTAGAGCTTCGCGACGGACCACGCGGGCCCGGCGTCGGGGTACTTGTCGGGGTCCGCGGCGTCGCGCCAGGCGGCCATCGAGACCTCGTGCGTCCGGATGTGGTCCGGGTGCGGGTAGCCGCCGTTCTCGTCGTAGGTGACGAGCACGTGCGGGCGGAAGCGCCGGATGACCCGAACGAGGGCCTCGGTCGAGTACTCGAGCGGCACCGTCGAGAAGGTGCCGGGGCGGACCGTCTCGCCCTTGTCGGCGTCGGGCAGGCCGGAGTCGTGGTACCCGAGCCACAGGTGGTCGATGCCGAGCGCCGCCTGGGCCCCGGCCATCTCGGTGCGGCGGTACCCGGCCATGTCGCGGTGCGCCCGGCTCGTGGCGGGCTCGCCGAGCTGGTCGTTGAGGATGTCCCCCGCCTCGCCGCCCGTGCAGGAGACCACGAGGACCTCGTTGCCCTCGGCCGCGTACTTCGCCGCGGTCGCCGCTCCCTTGCTCGACTCGTCGTCGGGATGGGCGTGGACGGCCATCAAGCGGTACGGCACTGGTCTTCCTCACTGATCGCGTGGCAGCACACAGTGTCACGTGAACTACCCTGGGATCAGGATAATCACCCCGGGAGCCCCGAACTGTCCGAACCGCAGCACCAACCGGCACCTCAGCCGTCCGCCAGCACCACCGCGACGCTGGACGACCGCTACGGCCGCACCCCCGGACGCGCTCGTCGGACGCGGCTGATCGGGATCGTCGCCGCTGCCGCCGTCGCCCTGGTGTTCATCGTCTGGGTGGTCTGGGCCGGTCCCGGGCAGACCAGCCACGGCCTCGACACCGACGACGTCGGGTACCAGGTCGTCTCCGACCACCAGGTGGTCGTGCACACGCAGATCTCCGTCGACCCCGGCACGGTCGCGAAGTGCGCCGTCCAGGTCCTCGACAAGTCGTACACGATCGTCGGCTGGCGCGAGATCCGGGTGCCGGCATCCGATCAGCGCGTCCGGAGCATCAGCACGCCCGTGAACACCGTGTCACGCGGTGTGACCGGCTTGATCCACGACTGCTGGGTTCCCTAGACTGCTGTGATTCGCGGACAAGACCGGCCACACCGGCCGGTCTTGTTCTTTGCTGAAGGGAATCACCATGAGCAACGACACCCAGGTCACGTGGCTGACGCAAGAGGCGCACGACCGCCTCACGGCCGAGCTCGAGACGCTGTCCGGTGAAGGTCGCCAGGAGATCGCGAACCGCATCGAAGCCGCTCGCGAAGAGGGCGACCTCAAGGAGAACGGCGGCTACCACGCCGCCAAGGACGAGCAGGGCAAGATCGAGGCCCGCATCCGTCAGCTCACCGAGCTCCTCAAGCACGCCACCGTCGGCGAAGCGGACTTCGACGGCACCGTCGAGCCCGGCACCGTGGTGACCGCCGTCATCGCCGGTGACGAGTCGACGTTCCTGGTCGGCAACCGCGAGATCGTCGGCGAGGGCTCGGACCTCACCGTCTACAGCCCGGTCAGCCCGGTGGGCGCGGCCATCGTCGGCCTGCGCGCCGGCGAGAAGGCCACGTACACCGCGCCCAACGGCAAGGAGATCGCCGTCGAGGTGACGAAGGTCGAGCGCTACGAGCCGTAGACGCCACCCTTGACGGACAGGAGGCGCGGTGCCGGCTGGCACCGCGCCTCCTGTCCGTCTCCGGCTCGGCTCAGTGCCCGTCTCAGTGCTCGAGCAGCTCCGGCTGGAAGCCCACCTCGTGCAGGCGGTGGATGACCTCCTGCGCGTGCTCGGGACCGCGCGCCTCGATCGACAGGTCGAGCGCGACCTCGTTGATGACGAGCCCCTGGCCGTGCCGGGTGTGGAGCACCTCGACGACGTTCGCGCCGGCGTCCGAGATGACCTGCGAGACGCGGGCGAGCTGACCGGGGCGGTCCGGCAGCATGATGCGGATGCCGATGTAGCGCGACGCCGCGACGAGGCCACGGGTGATCACGCGTTCCATCATGAGCGGGTCGATGTTGCCGCCACTGAGCAGGACGACGGTGCGACCGGTGTCGCGGACGGCACCGGACATGATCGCCGCGACGCCGACGGCTCCGGCGGGCTCGACGACGAGCTTGGCGCGTTCGAGCAGCACCAGGAGCGACCGGGCGACGTCGTCGTCGGACACGGTCACGATGTCGTCGACGAGGTCGCGGATGATCGGGAAGTTCAGGTCACCAGGTCGCGCCACGGCGATGCCGTCCGCGATCGTCGGCTTCGTGCTGACGGTGACGGGTTCGCCGGCCTCGAGCGAGCTCGGGTAGGCGGCTGCGTTCTCGGCCTGCACCCCGATGACCCGGATGGTGCGTCCGAGGCGCTCGGCGACGCCCTTGACGGCGAGGGCGATGCCGGCGATGACGCCGCCGCCGCCGATCGGCACGATGACCGTGTCGGCGTCGGGCACCTGGTCGAGGATCTCGAGCCCGAGCGTGCCCTGGCCGGCGATGACCGCGGGGTGGTCGAACGGCGGGATGAAGACCGCTCCGGTCCGTGTCGCGAAGTCCTTGGCCGCGCTCAGGGCTTCTTCCACAGAGTGCCCGCGCAGGACGACCTCGGCGCCGTAGTGCCGCGTGGCCTGGAGCTTCGGCAGGGCGACGCCGACCGGCGTGAAGATCGTCGCGGGGATGCCGAGCTCGCGCGCGGCGAGGGCGACCCCCTGCGCGTGGTTGCCGGCGCTCGCGGCGACGACCCCCGCGGCCCGCTGCTCCGGGGTGAGGGTCGACAGGCGGTTGTACGCACCGCGGACCTTGTACGCACCGGTGCGCTGCAGGTTCTCGCACTTGAGGTGCACCGGCGACCCGAGGACCTCGGCGAGGAACTGCGAGGTCTCCATCGGGGTGACACGGGCGACCCCGGCGATCGTCACACGTGCCTTCTCGATGTCGTCGAGCGTGGGGATCAGCGGCGTGGTGGTGTCGGTCACGGGTCCATCATCGTCGCTCGCGGCACTCCTGACGAACCCGTGACGTCAGTTGGTGCTGGCAGTGCCCTCAGCCGCCGTCGGCTCCGGCTTGCTGCCCGGTGCGGGGACCGCGTCGCCGACCTTGTGCCGGCGGCCCCGCCGGAGCTGGAGCTGCCCGTGCTGGCCGCGCTTCGGGGTGGCCTCGAGCACGTGCTCGGAGTCGAGTCCACGCCAGCGGCCGCTCGCGATCGTCATGACCATCGTGTTCACGGTGGCGATGAGCGGCACGGCGAAGAAGGCACCGGCGATGCCCGCGAGCCCGGAGGCCGCTGTGACGCCGAGGACCACCGCGAGCGGGTGGACCTTGACCGCGTTGCCCATGACGAGCGGCTGGAGGATGTGTCCCTCGATCTGCTGCACGAGCAGCACGACCGCGAGGACGAGGACGGCCGCGAGCGGGCCGTTGAAGATGAGCGCGACGAAGACGGCCAGGAACCCGGTCACGATCGCACCGACGACGGGGATGAAGGCACCGAGGAAGACGAACGCCGCGATCGGGATCACCAGCGGCATGCCGCCGAAGAACAGGCCGACGATGAAGGCGCCGAGCCCGATGCCGACGGCGTCCACGAAGGCGACGAAGATCTGCACGCGGATGAAGCTCGTCAGGGTGATCCACCCCGCGACACCGGCGCCGTCGACGGTCGCACGGGCCTTCTTCGGGAAGAGCCGCACGGCCCACCGCCACACGTTCTTGCCGTCGATGAGCAGGAAGATCGTGGTGAACAGGATGATGAAGAGCGCCTCGAACACGTGCGTGGCACCGGACCCCGCGCTCGCGACCCCGGAGAGGATCGACGCGCTGTTGTCCTGCAGCCACTTCGTGCCGTCGTCGAGCCAGCCGTTGACGTCGCCCTGCGTGATGCCCAGGCCGGAGTTGAGGACGAGGTCCTTGATGTTCGCGTACTGGTCGACCGTGCGGTCGCGGAGCGACGGGTAGGACGCGATGATCTGGTCGACGACGAGCCACACCAGCGCGCCGATCGCCGCGAGTCCGCCGAGCAGGCTGATGACGACCGCGAGCCACTTCGGCACGTGGTGGCGCTGCATCCAGTTCGAGATCGGCACGAGCAGCGCCGAGACGACGATGCCGACGAGGAACGGGATGAGGATCTGGCTGAAGATCGTCATCAGCCAGATGAAGACCGCGATCACCCCGATGACGACCAGGATCCGCCACGACCACGCGCCGGCGATCCGCATGCCGGTCGGGACGGACTCCTCGACCACGGGGTCCGGATGCGTCGGTTGCTGCTGCTTTCTGCCCCATGCCATGGTCGCGAGTGTACCGATGTGCGGCCCGACAGGTACCAGATACGGCATACGTCACCGGACGCGGGGTGTCGGCGGCGATCGGTAGCCTTCGGACATGGTCAGGACCACGCTCTCCGCTGCCGAAGCCCGCCGCGTCGCACTGGCTGCCCAGGGCTTCGGCCAGCCGCCTGCCGACGCCGTGTCGACCCGGGCGCTGAACGCGGGGTTCGCGCGCCTCGGCCTGCTGCAGATCGACTCCGTGAACGTCTTCGAGCGCAGCCACTACCTGCCGCTCTTCGCCCGGCTCGGCACCTACGACCGGTCCACGCTCGACCGCCTGACGATGTCGAAGCGCGGCCCCTACGCCGAGTACTGGGCGCACGAGGCCGCGTTCGTCGACCGCACCGACCTCCCCCTCTTCCGGTGGCGGATGGACGCGCTGCGCGAGCGCGACGCGTGGCCGAACCGGATCGACGGGGTCCGGCGGACCGAGGGGGTCCGGCGCGAGCTCCGGGCGCTGCTCGCGGCCGAGGGGCCGATGCCGGCGAGCGCGGTCGAGCACGAGTCGAACGTCCGTCGGGGGCCGTGGTGGGGCTGGAGCGACGTGAAGCTCGGGCTCGAGCAGATGTTCCGCTGGGGCGACGTCGTGAGCGCCGGACGGGCTGGCTTCGAGCGGGTCTACGCGCTCCCCGAGCAGGTCCTGCCAGTCGGCACGCTCGAGGACGCACCGGCGCGACCCGCAGCCGTCCTCGAACTCGTCCGTCGAGCCACCCGGGCACTCGGCGTCGGCACCCGCGCGGACATCGCCGACTACTACCGGCTCCGTTCCGACGACACCGCCGCGGCGATCGCCGAACTCGTCGCCGCCGGGGAACTCGTGCCGGTGCGGGTCGAGTCCTGGGGCGAGCGCGCCTGGATGCACGCCGACGCCCGGGTCCCGCGGCACGTGACGGCCGACGCCGTGCTCAGTCCCTTCGACCCGGTCGTGTGGTTCCGGCGGCGGGCCGAGCGGATGTACGGCTTCCACTACCGGATCGAGATCTACACGCCGGCCCCGAAGCGGGTCTTCGGCTACTACGTCCTGCCCGTCCTGCAGGACGACCGGCTCGTCGGGCGGGTCGACCTGAAGAGCGACCGGCAGCGCGGGGTCCTGCGCGTGCGGACGGCGTGGGAAGAGCCGGGCGAGCGGCTCGATGCCGGGCGGCTCGCCGAGACCCTCCGACGGACGGCCGCGTGGCAGGGGCTCGACGGGGTCGAGGTCACCGACCGCGGAACCGCCGCGGCTGCGGTCGCTGGGGCGCTCGGCGTGCGGCTGGTGCCGCACGTCGCGGCCGACGACGCGGACGCGAGCGTGGCGCTGGAACCGGCCGTCTGACGGGCCGGTGGTGCGGGGCCGACCCGCGCCTCCTGGGCCACACCCGGTCGCCGGCACCCGCCCTCGGGTCAGAACCGGTCGAGACTCCCGCGCAGCCGCGCGATCCGGTCCGGCAGCGGCGGGTGCGTGGAGAACAGCCGGTCCATCAGGCCGGGCCGCATCGGGTCGGCGATCCAGAGGTGCGCCATCGACGAGTTCTGCGTCTGCATCGGCCGGCCGTACGCGCCGAGCTTCTCGAGCGCACGGGCGAGCCCCTCGGGGTGGCGGGTGGTCATCGCGCCGGTCGCGTCCGCCAGGTACTCCCGCTGCCGGGACACCGCGGCCTGCACGCCCGCCGCGGCGATCGGTGCCACGATGACCGCCACGAGTCCGGCGATGAGCAGGATCGGGTTGTTGCCGCCGTTGTCGTTGTTCCGGTTCCGACCGCCGGCGAGCCCGCTGAAGATCGAGATGCGGAGGAGCACGTCGGCGATGAGACCGACCGCGACCACGAGCCCGAACACCATCGTGGAGACGCGGATGTCGTAGTTCCGGACGTGCCCGAGCTCGTGGGCCATGACGCCCTGGAGCTCCTGGTCGTCCATGATCGCCAGCAGCCCGGTGGTCGCGGCGACGATCGCGTGGTCGGGGTCACGGCCGGTGGCGAAGGCGTTCGGCGACGGGTCCTCGATCACGAAGACGCGCGGCATCGGCATCCCGGTGGCGATCGCGAGGTTCTCGACCGTGCGCCAGAGTCGTGGCTCGGTGTTCCGGTCGATCTCGATGCCGCCCGCGATCGCCGTGGCCTGGCGACCCGCGGCGAAGTACTGCACGAGCGCGTACCCGAGGGCGACCACGAGGACGATCACGCCGATCGACACGTTGCCGGCGAGGTAACCGCCGAGGAACCCGAGCGCCCCGATGATCAGCAGGAAGACCAGGACGATGAGGACCGTGTTGCGCTTGTTGCGCGCGATCGCGCTGTACACGTCGCAGCCGTCGTCGGGCGGGTCAGAACTGGACGCGCGGCGGTTCGGCGATCGCCGCGGGCTCGGCGGTCTCGAAGAACGACGCCTCGGTGAAGCCACGGCTCTTCGCGAACGACGAGTTCGGGAAGACCCGGATCTTGGTGTTCAGCTCGCGGACGCCGCCGTTGTAGAAGCGACGGGCGGACTGGATCTTGTCCTCGGTGTCGACGAGTTCGGACTGCAGCTGCAGGAAGTTCTGGCTGGACTGCAGCTGCGGGTACCCCTCGGCCACCGCGAACACGCTCTTCAGCGCCTTCTGCATGTGCCCCTCGGCCGTGGAGGCGCTCGAGGCGTCCCCGGCGCTGAGCGTCTCGGCGCGGGCCTTCGTCACGGCCTCGAACACGGACTTCTCGTGCGTGGCGTAGCCCTTCACCGTCTCGACGATCGTCGGGATGAGGTCGGCGCGGCGCTTGAGCTGCACGGAGATGTCACTCCACGCCTCGTCGACGCGGACCTTCAGCGTGACGAGCGAGTTGTACGTGACCCACAGGTAGATCCCCACGACGACGAGGAGGACCACCACCACTCCGACGACGATCAGCGTCGTGATGAGTCCGGTGTCCATGAGGGCGTACTCCTTTGCGCGTCGGGATCGCGGTGTGACGGGGCCGTCGGGCCTGCGTCACGGCCGAGGACGATTGTATCGACCAGTGGGGTGCCCTCTCGTCCACGGCCCCGGTTCACGGGCGATTCCCGAGTCGCACACACCGCGCGCTCGGGCTGCTCGGCGTGTCGCTCGGTCCACGGACATCATCCGATCGACGTATTGACCCGAGCGGCTCGATCACGTGGGATGGACTCGGATGAACGCGCGCGGGGAGAACGTGGACGACCGGGCTGTCGGGGGCGACGGCCCCGTTCGCCGAACCCGGATCACGCTGGCCGTCGCCGCGGGGGCCGCCCTCGTCGTGGGCCTGCTCGCCCTCGCCGTGGCCCCGGCCACCGCCGTCACGTCCGCAGCCGGGACGTCCGCAGCCGTGACGTCCACCGGTGCTGCCGCTGGGGCGGAGCCCGATCCGGGCACGACACCCACCCCCACGCCAGCACCCCAGGACCACCTGACCCCGGCACCCCCGACCACGTCGCCGAGCCGGCCCCCGGTGCGCCCGTCGATCGACGACCCCGGCGACATCACCAGCGGGACCGTGCGCTTCAGCGGCAGGGGCACCCCCGGGCACGCCCTGCGGGTCACCGGTCCGGCGACGACCGGGTCGACCGGGTGCACCGCGACCGTCCACGACGACGGTGCCTGGTCCTGCCTCGCGACCGTCCGGAGCGGACCGCAGCAGGTCTTCACCGTGGCGGACCAGAGCTTCCCCGGGCTCGGCTCGGCGCGCACCCCGGCGTCCGACGTCATCGTCCCGCCGGTCGTCACCACCGCACGGCCCACGAACGGTCCGGTGACCGGCACCGGGCACGCCGGGTCGACCGTCACGCTCTCGGTGTCCGGGTCGTCGACGGACCGGACCGCCACGGTCGGTGCCGACGGCCGGTGGACGGTGTCCCTCCGCGGCGGCACCCCGGGCGGCGACGCACGGCTCTCCGTCACCGCCACGCAGACCGCGAGCACGGCCGACGGGTACCGGTCCGACCTGCGGAGCGCCGCGTCGACCCCGGTGACCGTGACGCTCGACCGGACCGCGCCGACGGCACCGCGCATCACCGCGCCCGGATCCGGCGACCGCGTGCGCGTCCAGCCCCTGACCGTCAGCGGCACGGGCGAGGCGGGCGCCGTGCTCACCGTGTACATCGACCGTGCGCCCGTGTGCCGGACCGAGGTTCCCGCCTCCGGTCGGTGGTCCTGCACCACGGCCGGCTCGACGCTGGGTGCCGGCACCCGGGCGGTGACGGCGACGCAGCACGACGACGCCGGCAACTTCTCGCCGACCTCGACGGCCGTCCGGGTCGTCGTCTCCCGTGCGTCCGGGGCACCGGGCACGCCGGGTGACGGGTCCACCGGCAGCGGCTCGCCGTCCGGGACCCCGGGTACCGGGGCGGGCAGCGCCGGCACGACGACGGGCCCGAACGGCCACGGCAGCGCGACCGGCGGATCCACCGGCAATGGCACCGGTTCGGGCTCCGGTTCGGGTTCCGGTCCGGGCTCCGGTCCGGGTTCCGGTTCCGATGGGGGCACCGGCGGCAGCAGCGGCAGCGGGAGCGGCGCAGGGTCCGGCACCGTCACCGGCGGGCACGGCCGCGGGCTCGACTGGTCCGGCCCCGCCGGCGACTGGACCGCCTCCACCGCGTACGACACCACCGTGCCGACCATCCAGGCGGCGTTCTCGTGGCGCACCGTCCTCGTCGCCACGGCCGTCGCCGCCGGGTTCCTCGTGCTCATCGCGGGTCCGCTCGCACTCGTCGCCGGCGTCGCCCGGGGCCGGATCCGTTCGCCGTTCGCCGGGCTCCTCGGTCGCAACCGCCCCCGTGACGAGCGACGCCGCGGCGAGGACGTGCTCCCGACCTGGGCTTCGATCACCGTCGCGGTGCTGGTCGTCGGACTGTGCACGCTCCTCGGCGTCGGCATCTCCCTCGAGGCCCGCTACGTCCGCCTGGCGATCGCGGTCCTGCTCGGCGCGGCCGTCCTCACGACGACGATCGTCCTCGCCACCCGCTGGGCAGCCGGCACCGATCGCAGCAACATCGGGTTCCGGGTCTCCCCCTGGCTGGTGCTCGCCGCCCTCGTGGCGTGCGGCGTCACCCGGACCTTCGACCTCTCACCCGCCGTGATCGTCGGTGCCGTCCTCGTGCCGATCGGCCGACCGGACCTCGACACCCGGGCGCTCCGGCTCGGCTCCTCGATCGCTGCCGGCGCCCGCAGTGCCACCTGGCGGTCGATCGCGCTGCTCGTCGTGGCGGCGGCCGGCTGGGTCCTGCACTCCGTCACGCCGGGGTCCGGCTTCTGGGTGTCGTTCGTGTCCGAGTTCGCGATCACCCTGTGCGTCGGCGGCCTCGGCGCCGTCGTCGTGACGCTGCTGCCGGTGGCCGGGTCCGCCGGGCAGTCCCTGCTCGCGCGGTCCCGTGGTCGGTACGCCGCCATCGCCGCGGTCGCCGTCGCGTTGGCCGCCGCCGTGTACTCCGGGTCCGCCGGGACGCACGTCTCCCCCGTCGCACTGGTGGTCGTCGCCGCGGTCTGCACCGCCGGAGCCGTCGCCGTCTGGTGCTGGCAGCGGGCGGCCCGGGTCGACCAGCGCGCCTGAACGTGGCACCGTCAGGGCCCGGATCGGGCTGCCGCCGAGGCTCGCTGCACGGATACGCTGACGAGCGGTGCGCGCGACATCACGAACGGAGTGCGCCGTACCACGGACGGTGCGTGCAGCACCACGACCGCTGCTGGGAGCGACGATGACCGAGACCCGATCCGACTACGACCCGACCCGCTTCCGCGACGTCTTCGAGCACAGCTACACGTACGCCAACGGCTTCGCCCGGAACACCCACCGCTTCGCCGGCCGACCGGCGCTCCGCGATCCCGACACCGACCGCTCGTGGACGTACGCCGAGCTCGGCGCCGACGTCGACCGCGTCGCCGGGTGGCTCGTGCGCCACGGGGTCGGTCGCGGGTCCGTGGTCATGGTCGAGCTGTTCAACTCCCCCGAGTTCGCGATCCTGTACCTGGCGGCCCACCGCATCGGCGCGGTGTTCTCCCCCACCAACTTCCGGCTCGCGTCGGACGAGGTCGCGTTCATCATCGAGGACTCCGCCCCCGTGGTCCTCGTCCTCGACGCCGCCCGCTCGATCGACATCACGGCCGCGCTCGCCAGCTCCGACCACACGCCCGAGCACGTCGTCGTGGTCGGCGACGGAACCCGGCCCGGCGACGTCGACTTCGCCGCGCTCCTCACCAGCGACCCCGTCTCCGCCGACGAGCTCGCCGCGTCCGAGCCCCGCAGCACCTACGACGAGACGACGCGCCTGTACACGAGCGGCACGACCGGACGGCCGAAGCCCGTGCCGCTGCCGAGCCTCGTCGAGGTCCTCAGCGCCCACGACGTGATCATGCACTTCCCGCTGAGCCCGTTCGACAAGACCCTCAACATGTCGCCGCTCTTCCACCGCGGCGGTCTGTACTCCGGCGGCCCGAACCCGGTGTTCTACGTCGGCGCCGAACTCACCACGCTCCGGCACTTCGACGCCGACCGCGTGCTCGACCTGGTCGAGTCCGAACAGCTGACGTTCCTCATCGGCGCCCCGCCGAACCTCGTGCAGCTCGCGAACGCCCAGGAGCAGCGGCCCCGCGACCTGTCCTCCCTCAACGGCATCGTGACGATGGGCGCACCGCTGGACCGGGCCGCCGCGCTCCGGTACCAGGAGCTCCTGTCGCCCCGCATCTTCAACGGCTACGGCACGACCGAGACCTTCTGGAACACCTTCCTCCGCCCCGAGGACTTCCCCGACGGTGCCGGGTCGACCGGCCGGGCCTCCACCGACGACGACGTCGCCGTGGTCCGCGTCTACGAGGACCGCCTCGCCGATCCGAGCGACACCGTGCCGAAGGACGGTTCGGAGATCGGCGAGTTCGCGGTCCGCACCGTGAAGTCCGGCTACTCGTACCGCAACCCCGGGCTCGAGGCCGAGAAGTTCGCGAACGGCTGGTTCTACCCGGGCGACCTCGCCACGTGGGACGAGCACGAGCGCGTGACGATCGTCGGGCGCAAGGACGACATGATCATCTCCGGCGGCGAGAACGTCCACCCCGTGCAGGTCGAGGCCGCACTGCAGGAGCACCCGGGCGTCGCCGACGCGATCGTGGTCGGCGTCCCCGACGAGCGCTGGGGCGAGGTCGTGACGGCGTACGTCGTCCGTGCGCCCGGGCGGCTGCCGGAGGACGACGTCGAAGCCGCCGCCGCCCTCGAGGAGTGGACCGCGTCGCACCCCGGCCTCGCCCGCTACAAGCGGCCGCGGCTCTACCGGTTCGTCACCGAACTGCCGTACAACGCCACGGGCAAGAAGGTGCACTACCTCGCGAAGGCGACGGCTGTGGACGACCAGGCTGCGGGGCGCCTGCTCGCGCCGTGACGGCCTGGAGGCGCGGTGCGGGCCGGCACCGCGCCTCCCGTCCCGCAGTGGGTCGCGTCCACGGCGACTGCCGCGCTCTCCGCGCTGCGCGCGTCTACTGGGTCGCGTCGACCCCGCGGTGCGGCGCGTTCCGCGCGAACAGCCCCGGCAGCAGGCCGCCGATCTTCGTCCCGATGCAGAGACTGACGAACGTCGCGAGCGGGTTCGCCAGCGCCTCCGGGTCGAACGTGGCGACCGCGACGAGCCCGACCGTCCCCGGCACGAGCAGCAGGAACGCCGGGAAGAACGAGACCGTCGCCGGGATCGCCGGCACCAGTCGCTCCAGCAGCCGCGTCGCGACGAACAGCAGCGCGGCGGTCGCACCGGTGGCGACGACGCTCCCCCACAGCGGGGTCGTCCCACTCACCAGCGCGTAGGCCGTGACCATGACCGCGACGGACACGAGCGTGAGCCGCCACCCCGACCGGAAGACCAGGCCGAGGCCGACGGCCAGCCCGACCACCGCGACCCACGACACCCAGTAGGACGGGACGGCCTCCCACCCGCCGCGGTCCGTGCCGACGTCGGCGACCTCGCCGACGAGTGCCGCCGAGGACGGGTCGACGCGCAGCCCGGTCAGCGCGCTCCCCGACGCGATGCCCGCGGCCATGAACCCGAGCATGATGAGCCCCTGCACGAGCCGCGAGGACCCGGTCACGATGTCGGCCGCGGTGAGCTCGAGCAGGGCGTTGGTGATGAGGGCTCCCGGCACGAACACGGCCACGGGGGCGCACACGGCGAAGAGCGGGACGTGGTCGAACCCGGTGCCGGCGGCGACGAGCCCGACGATGGTCGTGGACACGAAGGCCGCGAGGAACGGGATGATCGCCACGGCCTCGCGGAAGCGACGGAGCACGAGCCCGATCACGCCGACGAGGGCTCCGACGGCCAGCGCCACGAGGATCGCCCACCACGGGCAGCGGAACACCACCGCGAGTCCGGCCGAGGTCAGGGCGTTGCCGAGGATCCACGGCAGTGCCGGCGGTGGGACGGTCCCGGCGCGGATCGCTCGGACCCGTGCGGGGATCTCGGCGAGGGCGATCGAGCCGCTCTCGAGGCCGAGGACGAGCCGGTTCGCCCGGGCGGCCTGGCGGCTCGAGAGCTCGACGCCCTCGGCGTTGACGATGGTGGCGGCGCCGGTGGCGACCTCGCTCACCATGACGAGGGCGGGGAGGACCCCGACGGCGAGCGTCGGCCCGACCCCGGCGGCATCGCGCGCCTTCTCGAGCGCCGAACGGACGTCCGTGACCGAGCTGCCGGCGTCGAGGAGGAGGGCGCCCAGCGTGCCGAGCAGCATGCCGGTGGGGACGGTCTCGCCGTCGACCACCTCGACGTGGGCCTCGGGTCGGCCGAGGGCGTTCCGCAGGTTCGCGAGCGCGCTTCCGAATCCGACCACCCGAGAATGGTAGCGGGGGCGGGGTTTCGCGCTGCGCGACAGTTCACGCGCGGGCGACGCCGTGAAGTGTCGCCGAGCGCGAAACGTCGTCCGCCACCTCGGTACCCCCGGTGGGACTCGAACCCACAACTCGGCGATTTTAAGTCGCATGCCTCTACCGATTGGGCCACGGGGGCGGGCCGCAACAGCCTACCGACGAAGACGAGGCGGCCACCCCATGGGGTGACCGCCTCGTCTGGAGCGTGTCGCTACTTGGCGTCCGCCTCGGCCTTCACCGGCTCGGCGTCGTTCGAGACGTCCTTCGCCGGCTCGCCGTACGCGGGACCGGCCGCACCGGCGGGCTTGCCCTCTTCCGGAGCGGTGGTCGGCTTCGACGCCTCGACCGGTGCCGCGGGGGCCTCGGCTGCGGGCTTCGGACGGGACGCGAACGCCTCGAACGCGGCGCGCGGGGTCTCGCGGTCGTCGAGCGACGCGATGTCGCGGCCGAGGAAGAAGCCACCGACCCAGTCGCCGATGACGCGCCACTTGCGCTCCCACGACGGCATCGCCAGGCCGTGGTAGCCGCGGTGGGCACCCCAGGCCAGGAAGCCCTTCATGGCGAACTTGCCGGACTGGAAGACACCGATGCCGAGACCGAGGCCGGCGACGGCACCGAGGTTCTCGTGCTTGTAGTCGGTCGTCGCCTCGCCGCGGATCGTCGCGACGAGGTTCTTCGCGAGCTGCTTCGCCTGGCGGACGGCGTGCTGGGCGTTCGGTACGCAGAACCCGCCGACGCCACCACCGGTGAGGTCCGGCACGGCCGCGACGTCACCACAGGCCCACGCGTCGTCGATCACGCCGTTGTCGTCGACCACGCGCAGGTCGGGCTGCACGCGGATGCGGCCACGCTGCTCGAGCGGGAGGTCGGTGCCCTTGACCATCGGGTTCGCCATGACACCGGCGGTCCAGATGATGAGGTCGGACTCGATCTTCTCGATCGCGCCGTCGTTGGTCTTGAGCTCGCAGACGCCGCCGACCGCCGAGGCCAGCTGCGTCTCGAGGTGCACCGTGGCGCCGCGCTGCGCGAGGTTCTTGAGCACCCAGTGCGACGTCTCGAGCGACACCTCGGGCATGATCCGGCCCATCGCCTCGACGAGGTGGAAGTGCGTGTCGTCGAACGACAGCTCGGGGTAGCTCTTGAGCAGGTCGGAGACGAACGAGCGGAGCTCGGCGAACACCTCGATGCCGGCGAAGCCACCACCGACGACGACGACGGTCAGCAGGCGGTCACGCTCCGGGCCGGCCGGCAGGGTCGCTGCCTTGTGGAAGTTCGTGAGGATCTTGTCGCGGATCGCCGCGGCCTCTTCGATCGTCTTCAGGCCGATCGCCTCGTCGGCGACGCCCGGGATCGGGAAGGTACGCGAGACCGCACCCGCGGTCATGACGATCTGGTCGTAGGACTCCTCCCACGCCTCGCCCTCGGCCGGGGTGATGGTCGCCGTCTTGCTGGCGTGGTCGACCTTCGTGACCTTGGCGGTGACGACGCGCGTCTTCTTGAGGTGACGGCGGTGGGAGACGACGGCGTGACGCGGCTCGATGGAACCGGCGGCGACCTCGGGGAGGAACGGCTGGTACGTCATGTACGGCAGCGGGTCGACCATGACGACCTCGGCTTCGCCCTGACGAAGGTGCTTCTCGAGCTTCCAGGCGGTGTAGAAGCCGGCGTAACCGCCGCCGACGACGAGGATCTTGGGCACGGTGGATGATCTCCTTGGAGTGGGGTGGTTGCCGGGAGGCTGGTCAGAATTCGCCGCCACCCGCCCCGACTCCGGCGTCTGCTCCCTCATCATACGCCCGGCACTCACACCGGGCAGGCGACCAGCTCGTGCGCTCGAGCGCGAGGTCGCCGATGGGGTTGACGCCGGGTCCGGCGGCGAGGGCGTGTCCGACGAGGGCGTGCAGGCACTTCACGCGGGTGGGCATGCCACCGGCGGTGATGCCATCGATCTCGTCGACGTGCTCGATCGACTCGCGATCGGCGAGGTAGGACTCGTGCGCCGCGCGGTACTGCTCGGCGACGATCGGGTCCTCGAGCAGGGCTGCCAGCTCGGGCATGACCTGGTTGGCCTCGAGGGTGCTGACCGCAGCGGTGGCCGCGGGATGGCACAGGTAGTACAGCGTCGGGAACGGGGTGCCGTTCGACAGCCGGGGCTTCGTGGACACGACGGTGGGGTTGCCACAGACGCAGCGAGCAGCGATCCCGATGACGTCACGCGCCGGTCGGCCGAGCTGCGCCGAGACGACCTGGATGTCGCGTTCGGAGGGCGGGTCGAAGGGAGGGGTCGTCACGGGTACGTGAGCCTACCGGAGTCCCGCGCGTCGTCCTACTTCGTGTCGCCGGTGCCGGAGACGTCCGGTGCGACGAGCTGCTGCGTGGTCTCGTCGGTGAGCCCCGAGGTCAGCACCGACGACAGCATCGCCTGCACCCAGTCGACCTTCGGTGTCTGCACGGTCGAGCTCACGGGCGTGCCGGAATCGGTCGTCGGCGTCGACTCGGCCTTCCGGTTCTCGCTGCCCATCACGAGGTAACTTTCCTCGCCCGGGTACACGTAGAGCAGTCGGTCCCGAGCCTGCGCCTCGATGTACGCGGGGTCGTCCCAGCGCGCGACGTCCTTCTTCTTCTGGGCGACGTCGGCCTTCTGGCTCGCGACCTCGCGCTGCTGCTGGGCGATCTGCTCCTGCTGCTGGATCAGGGTCCGGAGTGACGGCGCGAGCACGACGACGAACAGCACGATGATGGCCAGCATGAGCAGGCTGAACCCGGAGAACCGGATCGAGCGGTACCACGGCTGCTCGGACGAGCCGCCCTCGGGCAGCGCCACGGGGACGCGGCGGACACGGGGCTTCTGGCTGGGCACGGTCCGACGATAACCCGCCGGCGGGCCTGCTGGCGGTCGGCACGCGGCCGTTCGGCGCCCTCTCAGCGGGCGATCCAGGAGGCGCGGCGCACCCCCGGAACGCTGCCAGCGCCCGGCACGCGGTCGCGCAACACGCCGCGGGCGATCCGCTGAGGTCGCACGATCGGTCGCCCGCATCGGGCGGGAGCGGCAGTTCGTGCGACCTCGACGGTCGGCGCGCGGCATGCCGTGCGACCTCGGCGCCCGAACGACGAGACGCCGCCCTCCCGGAGGAGGGCGGCGTCTCGTGGAGGGCGCTGGTTACAGGGAAGCCGAGCGCGGGAAGGCCGAGCGGCCCGCGTAGACTGCGGCGTCGCCGAGCTCTTCCTCGATGCGGAGCAGCTGGTTGTACTTCGCGACACGGTCCGAGCGGGCCGGGGCGCCGGTCTTGATCTGGCCGCCGTCGACCGCGACCGCGATGTCCGCGATCGTGGTGTCCTCGGTCTCGCCGGAGCGGTGCGACAGGATCGCCGTCATGCCGTGGCGCTGAGCGAGGGAGACGGCGTCGAGGGTCTCGGTCAGGGTGCCGATCTGGTTCACCTTGACGAGGATCGAGTTCGCGGCCTTCTCGTCGATGCCCCGCTGCAGGCGCGTCGGGTTCGTGACGAACAGGTCGTCACCGACGATCTGCACCTTGTCGCCGAGCTCGGCGGTCAGGTGCGACCAGCCGGACCAGTCGTCCTCGGCCAGCGGGTCCTCGATGGTGGCGAGCGGGTAGTCGCGGACGAGCTCGGCGAAGTAGGCCGTGAACTCCTCGCCGGAGAGCTGCTTGCCCTCGAACGCGTACTTGCCGTCGTGGAAGAACTCGGTGGAGGCGACGTCGAGGCCGAGCGCGATGTCCTTGCCCGGCGTGAAGCCGGCCTTCTCGATCGCGGCGAGCAGGAAGTCCAGCGCAGCGCGGTTGGACGCGAGCTCCGGGGCGAAGCCGCCCTCGTCGCCCAGGCCGGTCGCGAGGCCCTGCTTCTTCAGCTCGCCCTTGAGCGCGTGGTAGGTCTCGACGCCCCAGCGGAGCGCCTCGGAGAACGACTCGGCGCCGTAGGGCACGAGGAAGAACTCCTGGATGTCGACGTTGGTGTCGGCGTGCGCGCCACCGTTGACGACGTTCATGAGCGGGACGGGCAGCGTGTGCGCGTTCGGGCCGCCGAGGTAGCGGAACAGCGGCAGGTCGGCCGAGTCGGCTGCCGCGCGTGCGACGGCGAGCGAGGCACCGAGGATCGCGTTCGCACCGAGGCGCGACTTGTTCTCGGTGCCGTCGAGCTCGATGAGCGCGGCGTCGACGAGGCGCTGGTCGGTGGCGTCGAAGCCCTCGAGCGCCGGACCGATCTCGTCGAGGACCGCGTCGACGGCCTTGAGGACGCCCTTGCCGCCGTAGCGGGAAGCGTCTCCGTCACGGAGCTCGTACGCCTCGAACGCACCGGTGGAGGCGCCGGACGGGACGAGTGCGCGCGAGACGACCCCGTCGTCGAGCAGGACCTCGACCTCGACCGTCGGGTTGCCTCGGGAATCGAGGACTTCGCGTGCGCCTACGGCGTCGATCTGGGCCACGGGGTACTCCCTACACGTTCGGTTGTGGTGATTGCGGAGTCGATCCTAGCGAGGCGCGGGTGAACACGAGGCGTGCATGACGGGCGACTGTGGAGAACTCACGCCAGCGGGCGGAACTCCACACCCTCGAGCGACTGCGTGTCGGCACCCACGGAGGCGAACGCGTCGAAGCCCTGCGCGACGAGTCCCGCGAGCAGGTTCTTCATGTTCTTCGTGCGTCGCTCGAGCCGGACACGACGGTGCCCCTCGAGCGCTTCGGCCTTGAGCGCCGCGAGCTGGACCGGGTCGACGTCCTTGTCGTACACGAGCACGACGGCGTCGGACTCGGCGGACTCCGGGAGCGTGACGAGGTCGACGAGCCGCTCGAACCCGAGGGAGAACCCGACCGCGGGCACGTCCTGCCCGAGGAACCGGCCGATCATGCCGTCGTAGCGCCCGCCACCGCCGAGGCTGTAGCCGAAGTCGGGGTGCGCGACCTCGAAGATCGTGCCCGTGTAGTAGCCCATGCCACGGACGAGTGTCGGGTCGAAGCGCAGGTCGACGCCCGGGAGCGCCGAACGGAGCCGCTGCAGGTCCTCGAACGCGTCGGCATCGAGCCACGTGGCTCCCCCGACGGCGTCCCAGTCGGCGGTCTCGAGCGTGCGGATCGTGTCCTCGAGCCCGGGGAGCTCGACGCCGACGGTCTCGCGGAGCTCTGCCGCGACGCCGTCCGGCCCGATCTTGTCGAGCTTGTCGATCGTGATGAGCGCACGGTCGGCGGCGGTCGGGTCGGTGATCCCCCACGATCCGAGGAGCGCGAGGAGGATCCGGCGGTCGTTGATCCGGATCGTGGTGCCCTGGACCCCGAGCGCGTCGAGGGCAGCGGTCGTCGCCCGGATGAGCTCGATCTCGGCGAGCTGCCCGGGCTCACCGAGGATGTCGATGTCGCACTGCACGAACTGCCGGTAGCGCCCCTTCTGCGGGCGTTCGGCACGCCAGACCGGGGCGATCTGCACCGACCGGAACACCGACGGCAACTCGGCCCGGTGCGTGGCGTAGAAGCGCGCGAGGGGCACGGTGAGGTCGAACCGCAGCCCGAGGTCGGCGAGGTCGAGCGGTGCACCGGCGTGCTGCAGGTCCTCGGTGGAGAGCCCGCGCTTCATGACCGCGAACGCGAGCTTCTCGTTGTCGCCGCCGAGGCCCGAGTGCAGGCGGGCGGCGTCCTCGACGACCGGGGTCTCGATCTCGTCGAACCCGTGGCGCGCGTACACGTCGCGGATCACGCCCAGGACGTGCTCGCGCCGGGCCTTGTCTGCCGGGAGGAAGTCACGCATGCCACGGGGAGCCGTCACGGTCGGAGCCATGGATCGATTCTGGCAGATCGACCTCCCCGGCTTGCACACGTTCCGACCGGCTGATATTCTTCATCCAGAACCTCGGTTCGACGGGTGCCTGATCCATCCGACGAACCGATCGCGTGGGCAACGTGCTGCAGTGTGCCCCGCGGTTCGAGTGGGCTGCTCCATCGGCACCGCATCCCTGGTGGTGCCGTCGGCCCACTCGCGGGCGTCCTCCTTTTTTCGGGTTGGGAGGACGCCCGCACTCCCCTCGCCCGCGCCCCCAGCACCCCGCACGCGCACCGCGTATCCGCACCTGCACCGTTCGGGCGCGGCAGGTCGCCTCACTCTCCGACGCGGCCGGCCGCCTCCAGCTCCGCGACCGCGGCACGCAGACTCGCGATCGGGTCGATCCCGGTGCCACGCGCCTCCGCGATCATCGCGAGCACGGCGGTCCCCCACCCGGCGTCCACGACGGCACCACCGGCGCCTTCCACCCGCACATCCCGACCAGGACCCGTGTCCGGAACCGCACCCGCGTCCGGAACCGCACCCGCGGCCCCCGGTCGCGCCCCCGCACCCGCAGCACCGGCGTCCGGGACGCCACCCGCGCCTCCCGACCGCGCCCCCGCGCCCGCCGCCGCGACGACGGAGGCGACGACCGCGTCGGAGTCCCCCCGTTCCTCCAGGCGTTCCAGCAGCTTCACGGCCCGCTCCATCGGCGGCATCGCCCGAGGGACCCCGTCGAAGACGCTCCGCCGCGAGGACTTCTCCGCAGCCTTGGCCGCCCGCCAGACGCGCACGACGTCCTCCACGGTGTCCGCCCGTTCGTCCCCGAACACGTGCGGGTGCCGGCGCACCATCTTGTCCCGGGCGCCGGCGGCCACGTCCTCGAGGTCGAACGACTCCGCGAGTCCCGCGTGGAGGACCACCTGGTAGAGCACGTCGCCGAGCTCCTCGCGGAGTTCGTCGTCATCCCCGGAGTCGATCGCGTCGACCAGCTCGTACGACTCCTCGACCGCGTACCGCGCCAGCGAGGCATGGGTCTGGGCGCGGTTCCAGACGCACCCTCCGGCGGGGTCGAGCAGGCGGTCGACGACGGTGACGAGGTCCGAGACGGCGGTCATGCGGTCATCGTGCCACGCAGTACACCATGGACGCCGCGGAGGGGCGGCCGGTATGCTGTACGTGGCGTGTCGGGAAGTCTGGTCGACGATCTCCCACCCGACCCTTCTCCGACGGAGCTCCATGCCGGCAATCGTCCGTTCCCCCCGTTTCAGCGCCATCGCCCTGCTCACCGCGGCGGTCCTCGGGCTCGTCGTGGCGAACTCGCCGCTCGGCCCCGGCCTCGAGCACCTCCTGCACGTGCAGGCCCCGTGGGGTGCGGTCGGACTCGACCTCTCGGTGTCGCACTGGATCAGCGACGGGCTGCTCGCGGTGTTCTTCCTGCTCGTGGCGATCGAACTGAAGCACGAGCTCGTCGCCGGTGAGCTGTCGAACCCGAAGACGGCGGTCATCCCCGCGATCGCGGCGGTCGGCGGCGTTCTCGTCCCGGCCGGCATCTACCTCCTCGTGACCGCAGGGACGCCGTACGGGCACGGGTGGCCGATCCCGACCGCGACGGACATCGCCTTCGCGCTCGGCGTCCTGGCGATGTTCGGTCGCGGGCTGCCCTCGACGCTCCGGGTGTTCCTGCTGGCCCTGGCGGTGCTCGACGACCTCATCGCGATCATCATCATCGCCGTGGTGTTCGCGCACGACACCGACTTCCTCGCGCTCGCCGGCGCCGTCGTCGTGCTCGCGCTCTTCTGGCTGCTCGGCAAGGCTCTGCGCCCCGGGCGTCCCGGCCAGGCCTGGGTCATCGCGGGCATGGTCGTGCTCGGCGTCCTGACGTGGTGGCTCGTGTACCACTCGGGCGTGCACGCGACGATCGCGGGCGTGGCGCTCGGGCTCGTCCTGCCGCGCCGCCCCGGGCATACGCTGCACGGCAACGTCGAGCCGTGGTCGAACGCGATCGTCCTGCCGGTGTTCGCCTTCGCGTCGGCCGCCGTGGTGGTGCCCGCCGTCGGCATCGGGGAGCTGTCGCCGACGTTCTGGGCGGTGGTGCTCGCGCTGCCGGTCGGCAAGGTGATCGGCATCACGCTGTTCGGGGCGGTGGCGACGCGGATCTTCCGGGCGCCCGGCCGCTCGACGCTGTCGTTCTGGTCGATCGTCACGGTGGGCGTGCTCGGCGGGATCGGGTTCACGGTCTCGCTGCTCATGAACGAGCTCGCCTTCGCCCGCAACGAGGAGATCCTCGACGAGGGTGTGCTCGCCGTCCTCGTCGGCTCGGGCATCGCGATCGTGGCCTCCGCCGTCGTGGTCAGCCTGCGGGCGCGTCGGTACCGGGCGCGGCGGGAGCTCTCCGAGGCCGAGGCGACCGAGTAGCGGGGTCGCGCGGGGTCCGTGCGCGCGCCTGATCCGACATTGCACGCGTCGATCGACCGGCGGAACGTCGGATGATGCACGCGCAAGAGATGCGCGCGCACGTTCCGACTTTGCACGCGTCGATCGACCGGCGGAACGTCGGATGAGGCGCACGGACGCAAGCGTCCCGCGCACACCGGCGCGCACGCGCCCACGACGCGACCACCGACGGACGGGAGGCGCGGCG
>NZ_MJGQ01000010.1:0-96436 GCF_001865095.1 Curtobacterium sp. MCBA15_013
GCACCGCGCCTCCAGGCCGTCTCGGCGTGCGTTCCGGGCGTCGGTCCGGTGACGGACGCGACCCACGCCCGTCATCCCGGCCCGGCGAGCGGGCGGAACATGCGCCGTTCGCCATGGGAGCCGCGCACATTTCGCCCGCTCGTGCGCTGCGGGCGGGACACATGCCCCGCGCGGCATGGGATCAGCTGCCTCGGTAGGTGCTGTAGGCGAACGGGCTGAGCAGGAGCGGCACGTGGAGGTGCTCGGTCCCGCGCACGGTGAAGGCCACGACGACGAACGGGTGGAACGACGGCACCCCGGCGGCGCGGTGGTACCCGCCCGTGTCGAAGCGCAGCTGCAGGTCGCCTCGTGGCAGGACGTCCGGCCCGAGGGCAGCTCGTCCGTCGGCGTCGGTCGTGCCGGTCGCGAGGACGTCGCCGTCGACGGTGCTCAGCACGAGGCCGACCCCCGCGGCGGGTGTGCCCCGGGTCGCGTCGAGGACGTGCGTGGTCAGCTGGGCGACGGCGAAGGTCGCGCGGATGCGGTGCAGTGCGATGTCCGCGAGGGCACCGGCGGCCTCGGCGACCTCCACATCGGGATCGTTGCCGAGCCGCCGTCGGAGTTCGGCGAGGAGCTCCTCGGGCGTCCGGCCGGCCGCGCGCACGAGGAACACCCGGCCGAACCGCCGCTCGTAGTCGGCGTTCCCCGCGGCGATCGCCCGGGCGACGTCGCCGTCCGCGGTGCGCATGGCCGACTGCTCCCGGGTCGACGAGGCATCACTGCCCCGCTCACCGATCCGCGGGTGCTGCGCGAGGGCGGCGTCGAGCTCGGCGGCGCCCCACCCACGTGCCTCGGCGGCAGCGTGCTCCAGGAGCGCGGCGACGGAGCCGTACGGCCGTCCGGCGGCGAGTGCGTCGGCCCAGGCCGGAACGGCCGCCCACCCGGTGGCCGTGGCGACCGCGTCGGAGACGGTCGCGTCGTCGAGATCGCCGATGTCCATGCCGCCACGCTACGGAACGCCCGTTTCACGGGGGTTACGCGGTGGTTTCCCGCGCGAGGTGGCCGACGGCCCCGGAACGGTCGCCGCTGCGGGACGGGAGGCGCGGGTCGGGCCCGCACCGCGCCTCCCGAACCGCAGGTGCGCACCTCGACGACGTCTGCGCGCGCTGCACGCTGCGCACTCGTCGTCCGCGTGCGCAGTCGCGACTAGACCTCCGCGGCGAAGGACGCCGCGCGGAGCTGCAGGTCCTCGATCCGCTGCAGCCGTGCGGCCTCGACGTCGTAGCCCTCGTACGCGAGCGGCGGCGTCCGCCGGACGTTGCGCGAGCACTGGAAGTCTTGGCAGACGAGCGTGCCGACGGTGTTGCCGTTGCGACCCGCCTTGCCGGACCGCTTCGCGCTGTAGAACACGACGTCGTTGGGGAGCTTCACGTCCTGGCACCACGAGCACTGCGCCCGGGCACGGGGCGAGGCCTCGGCCTGCCGGAACAGGATGCCGACGAGGTCGCCCTCGAGGGTCGGCACGACGGCGTACGCGCGCCGGGCGAGCTTCGGGTCGCGCCAGCCGAGGTAGTCGAGCGCGTCCCAGTCGACGGTCTCGAGGTCGGCGGGCAGCGTGAGGTCGCCGGTCTCCTTGCGGGAGGCGTTGACGAAGGACGTGCGGATGGTCTTCTCGCTGATGGGCAGCATGGTGGTTCGCTCTCGGACGGGCCCGGGGCACGCGGACGCATGCCGCACCTGGCGGAGGGTTCAGGGTTCGATGACGGCGGCCGCACCGAACGGTGCGACCGGGGGCATCACGCCCTGATGTCGGCGAAACGGGCGCCGACCACCTCCTGGAAGCTCACCCGACCAGCCTACGTCGACGTGTCAAGCCGGGTGCGGCTGCGCGGTGAGGAGGACGAGCGAGCCCTCGAACGTCGGCTGCGTGCGGAGCGCGCCGTGGGCTCGGTCCCACTCGCCGGACTCGAGGGCCGTGCGGAGCGCGGCGACGGACCGCCGCGCGGTCATCTCGTCGACGGAGCTCCACGCCGCGTCCGCCCGTCGTGCGCCCGGGTCGAGGAGGCGTTCCGGCCGCGCGTAGTACGCCTCGGAGAACCCGTCGACGCACGTGAACGGGATCGGCAGGCGCGTGGTCGTCACCGCGTCGTCGGCGAGGGCGGCCGCGATCCGGGCGAGCGAGGGGTACCGCCGGGCCTCGGTCGCCATGACCTCGGGGGCGTACTCGGCGAGCCAGAAGTCCTCGACACGGTCGGGGTCGCACGTCAGGATCACGATCGGGCCCCGCGTCACCCGGCGCAGCTCGGCCAGCCCACGCTCGAGGTCGCCCCACTCGTCCACGGAGAAGGTCGTCATCGCGGCGTCGAACGTGTCGTCGGCGAACGGCAGGTCCGCGGCGGTGGCGTCGACCGCGGTCACCTCACGGTCGGTGGGCTCGTAGGACCCAGCGCCGGCGCCCACGTCGAGGACCGTCCGGGCGTCACCGAGGGCCTTCGCGATCGCCCGGGCGAAGGACGGCTCCGGCCGACGGTACTTCCGGTGGTCCTGACCGATGCGGGCGGAGTCGGCGTCCCCCGCTGAACCGTCCGTCATCCTCGTCACGGCCCCAGCCTACGGACCGGGCCTGTTACGGTCGGGCCATGGTCTCCGGGGGATTCGCCGCCGTCAGTGTCCTGTACATCGCGTTCGTCGTGGCGCTCGCCGTGCTGACGGTCGCGCTCGTCGTGCTCGTGTTCGCCGCGATCCGCGTGCTGCGGCTGTCCGCGACGGAGCGGCAGCTGCGCATCGAGCGGCTGCGGTACGACGCCGCCGTCGACGGCATCGACGACCACGGTGCCGGCCCGGACGAGACAGGTCCCTCGACCCCGACCGCCTGACCGTCGACGCGCGGGGTCAGTCGACCGACTCGGTCTCCGACTCGCGCAGCGCCGCGTAGTGCTCGGCACGCTCGGTCGCAGCCCACGACCCGAGGAGCGCCAGGGACCGCTCGGACTCGCTGCCGGGTTCGGCCGAGTACGAGAACATCACCAGGCCCGGGTCCGCGACGAGTTCCAGCGCCTCGTAGTCGAGCCGGAGCTCACCGACGATCGGGTGCACGAGCCGCTTCTTGCCGGTGCGGTGCATCCGGACGTCGTGGGCGGCCCACCAGGTGCGGAACTCCTCGCTCCGGGTCGACAGCTCGCCGACGAGGGTCACGAGTCCGGGCTCGCACGGGTTCGAGACCGCGGCTGCACGGAGGATCGCCACCGCGTCCCGAGCGGTCTGCGCCCAGTCCGCGAAGAACTCCTTCGCGGCGGGGTCGAGGAACGTGAAGCGCGCGGTGTTCACCGGACGACCGGGGCCCGCGAACATCGGCGCGTACAGCGCGCGACCGAGCTCGTTCGTCGCGACCACGTCACCGCGCTCGTTCCGCACCCAGGCTGGCGCTCCCGTGATCGAGTCGAGCAGCCGCTGCACACCGGGGCGCACGCGGGTCGGGACGTTGCGGTGCATGACCTTCACGCCGGCGTTCGCCAGGCGGGCGAGGTCCCACAGGTGCACGCGCTCGTCCTCGTCGAGCTGCAGCGCACCGGCGAGCCCCTCGAGCACGCTGTCCGAGACGCCCTTGAGCGAACCCCGCTCGAGCCGCGTGTAGTAGTCCACGCTGACGCCGGCGAGCATGGCGACCTCGTGCCGACGCAGTCCCGGTACCCGTCGGACACCGCCGCCGAACGACGGCATGCCGACCTGCTCGGGAGTGAGCCGCGCCCGCCTCGAGGACAGGAAGTCGCGGATCTCGTTGCGCACGTCGATACCCATGCGACGAGCGTACGTCCCGTGGCTGGTACCGCGGCAGGCCCTGCCCGTACCCGGGACGGGACGGACGGGAGGCGCGGGGCGGCCCCGCACCGCGCCTCCAGTGCTCAGGCGGTTGCGTCGGCCGTGATGCGCACGCGCGCCACGCGGTGACCGTCCATGGCGGTCACCTCGAGCCGGTGGCCGCCGACCTCGACGACGTCCCCGACCTCGGGCACGCGGTCCAGCGCCACCTGCACCAGGCCGCCCACCGTCTCGTAGTCGCCGTCGGGGAGGGCCGGGCCGCCGTCGGCCACGAGGTCCTCGAGCACGGTCGCCCCGTCGACGCCGTCGTGCTCGGCCGCGGGCTCGTCGTACTCGTCGCGGATGCGTCCGACGAGGTCCTCGAGCAGCGCCTCGAGCGTCACCATGCCCGCGCTGCCGCCGTACTCGTCGACGACCAGGGCGATCTGGTGTCCCTCGGTGCGCATGTCCGCGATCGCACTCGACAGCGACTTCGTCTCGGGCAGCGCGAGCACCGGACGCACGAGGGTCGACACCGGTGCGGTGGGGTCCTCCGGGCGCAGCAGGTCCCGCAGGTGGACGAACCCGTCGACGTGGTCCCGCGTGCCGTCGGTGACGAGGTACCGGGTGTGCCCGAGGTCGATGGCGTGGTCGGTGGCCGCGGCGATCGAGGTGCCCGCGTCGATCGTCGACACGTCGTACCAGGGCCGCATCGACTCGCGGAGGATCCGGTCGCCCGCGTCGAGGGCGCTCCGGGCGATCCGGCGTCCCTGGGCGTCGATGGCGTCGTGGTCCTCGACGAGACCGCGGAGTTCCTCGGTGCTCATCGACTCGCTCCGGGCGTTCGGGTCCCCGCCGAGCAGCCGCACGACGGTGTCGGTCGACTTCGAGAGCAGCCAGATCACCGGGCGCATGAGCGTGGCGAACCGGTCGAGCGTCGGGGCCACGGCCATCGAGAAGCCCTCGGCGCGCTGCAGGGCGAGCCGCTTCGGCACGAGCTCGCCGAAGACCAGCGACAGGTAGGCGATCACGAGGGTCATCAGCACCAGTGCCACCGTCTCGGCAGCACCCTGCTCGAGCCCGAGGCCCGTGAACAGCGGGGCGACGTCCGGAGCGATCGACGATGCGCCGTACGCGGCCGAGAAGAACCCGGCGACGGTCACGCCGATCTGCACGGCGGAGAGGAAGCGGTTCGGGTCGCGGCCGAGCTCGGCGACCCGCATCCCCCGGGACCCGCGGCGCTCGAGCTGCTGCAGCTGCGACTCACGGAGGGAGACGAGGGCGATCTCGGCTGCGGCGAACACGCCACCGACGAGCACGAAGAGGACCACGAGCCCGAAGGCGATCCAGGTGTCGGGTCCCATCAGCGGGCTGCCGGCTCAGATCGGCGACGGGCGGGCGGTCTGTGACAGTCGTCCATGCCTGTGAGCATGCACAGGGAACCTGATCAGGCGGTGAGGGAACGCCCGATGCGCGCTTCGAGCCAGGCTTCCGGGTCGATCGGGGTCTCGCCGTCCATCAGGACCTCGAGGTGGAGGTGCGCCCCGGTCGAGACCCCGGAGGAGCCGACCTTGCCGATGAACTGTCCGGCCTCGACGGTGTCGCCGACCTTCAGTGGCGAGGAGCCGGGGATCATGTGGCCGTAGAGCGTCGAGACCTCGCGCCCGTCGATCACGTGGTCGATGATCACCGCGGTGCCGTACGAGAAGTACGTGCCGGAGACCCGGACGGTCCCCGCGGCCACGGCACCGATCGGCGCGCCCATGCCCGGGTTGAAGTCGAGGCCCTGGTGGAGCGACGAGCAGGCGCCGCACGGAGCCGAGCGGTAGCCGAAGCCCGAGCTCATCCGTACCGGCCCGGGGAACGGCGACCGGACCTCGCCGCCGTAGGACACCGACGTGCCCGGGGCCCCGGCCGAACCGCCGCCCACCGTGAAGCCGTCGCGGTCGAGGGCGGAGGCGGAGATCGCCTGCGTCACGGCGTAGTCCTGCGTGCGGACAGAGGGTGCGAGGGTCGCGGTCGCCATCGAGGTGCCGGCACTGGCGTGCGCGGGCATCGCGGACGCGGCGAACATCGCGAGGGCGGCGAGGGCGCTCGTGAGCGTCACGCGGCTGGCGCGGCGGGACCTGGAGGCGCGGGTCGCCCGGGCGACGGCGGGCACGCTGGGTGCGGGGCGACGGACGACGCGCTGGATGCGGGCGTCGACGTGCTCGGTCGTCGCACGCGCGGCGGCCGCTCGGCGACCGGTGCGCTCGGGCTTCGGCGCGCGAGGCGGCGCGGGCGTGCGCTCGGCCTTCGGTGCGCGCTCGGGCTTCGGCGTCCGCTCACGGCGGGCCGGCTTGCGGGCTGCGGCGCGCTCGGCCTCGAGGGCGGCGCGACGGGACAGGTGCACCACCGGGGTGTCCGGGTGCTGGTCGAGTTCGCGTGCAGTCGTCATGGCCGCCCACCATTCTGCACGACTCTGTCGCTTTGTACAGGTCCTTTCGTGATGTCATCGTTACCGAAGTGCTGGGAGGCTGCTGATCCCACAGCCCGCCCCGGCCCCGGATGCCGCCCGATCAGTAGTGTCCGCAGTGAGCGAGCGGAAAGGACCCTCCACATGGCCCGAACACCGCGCGAGCGGCACGAACCGGTCGACCTGGCGTCGGCGCACGTCGTGCTCGCCGGGACGCAGGAGCTCCTGCCGGTGCTCCGGACCGCTGCCGTCCGGGCCGGGGTCGACGCTGCCCGGATGCGCGTGGTCGGGGTGGACGACCTGCCCGATCCCGAGGAGACCTGGGACGCCGAACTCGCGGTCATCGCGATCCGTCGGCCCGGTGACGACCCGGCGTTCCACCGTGCGCACGAGGCCGCGGAGCTGATCGACCCGCTGCTCGCGCCGCACGCGGTCCGGATCGTCGTGACGGTCTCGGGGCTGACCCGGCTCGCGCCGAAGGTCGAGCGGACGCTGACGTCCGAGGTGCTCCACCAGATCGGCGCGGCGTCGGCACCGTCCGGGTTCGAGCGGCCGTTCCGGAACTTCCGGATGCGCGTGGGGCTCGCGGCCCTGAAGACCGCCGGCGTCCGGGTCTTCCGGGTGCGCATCGGCGAGTGACCGTCACCGTGCGGGAGCGCCCCTGAGCTCGAGGGCGATCTGCTCGGCGTCGAGGTTCTGCAGCATCGACTCGAGCACCTCGGCGTCGAAACTGCCGTCGTCGCGGGCGTCGAGGATCGCGGCGCGCTGCGCTTCGAGCACCGCCAGGCGCCGGGCCTTCTCGCGCCCCATCCACGCCCGGAGTTCGGCGGGGTCGGCGGCCTCGAGCTCTTCCCGCGCGCGGGGTCCGGCCTCGCTCGTCCCGGGGACCTGCTCCGCCGCTGCCCGCATGAGCTCGAGGAGCCGCTTGCGTTCCTCGGTGTCCTGCGCGGCGGTGTCCGTCGTCGGTGCGGCGATGCGACGCAGGAGCGGCCCGATCGTCCCGCCCTGGACCACGAGCGACAGCAGGGCCACGGCGAACGCGACGAAGACGAGCAGCGACCGCTGGGGCGTGCCGTCGGGGAGCGTCTGGGCCGCCGCGACGGTCACCGCGCCGCGCATCCCCGCCCAGACCACCGCGGTGCCCTCCCGCCAGCCGAGCGGCGCCTTCGTGTAGTACGCGATGTCCGCCAGGGTGCGACGGACCCGCACCGCGAACCGGTCGAGTTCCCGTTCGGACGGCGCCCGGTTGCCCGGTCGGTGTTCGCGGATCACCTCGCTCATGGCGTCGCGGTCCTGCGCGTGCATCTCCGCGAAGCGCGTCTGCATCCGTTCGCCCCGCTTGGCGCTGGCGGACAGGGCGAGCAGCAGCGGCACGACGTAGGCGGCCCGGACGAGGACGGTGAGCACGAGGGCGCCGACGGCGATGAGGAGCGCCGGCCCGATCCCGGCGTGCTGGTCCTGCACGTCGCCGAGGATCGACGCGAGCTGCAGCCCCATCGTCAGGAACACGGCACCCTCGAGCACGAGCTCGATCGTCTGCCAGTTCTGGGCGTCCGACAGCCGGTGCCCCGGGGGGAGCCTGCGCGGGCCGACGATGCCCGTGAACAGCCCCGCGACGACGGCCGCGACCAGGCCGGACCCCTCGAAGTGCTCGGTCGGGATCGCGGCGACGAACGGCACCGCGAAGGACAGTGCCGTGTTCACCGCGGCGTTCGGCACCCGGGACCGCACCCAGACGTTGAGCCAGCCGACGAACCAGCCGATGACGACGGCGATCGCGACCGCCCGGGCGAAGTCGCCGAGCGCGCCCCAGAACGAGAACGACGCGCCCGCGGCGAAGATCGCAGTGCGGAGCAGCACGAGCGCGGTCGCGTCGTTGAGCAGCGACTCGCCGTCGAGGATCGAGATCGCCCGCCGTGACACCGAGGTCTGCTTGACGATCGAGGTCGCGACGGCGTCGGTGGGGCTGACGATCGCTCCGAGCGCGATGCCCCACCAGAAGCCCAGCCCCGGGACGACCCACGCGAAGAAGAGCCCGAGCACCAGGCTCGACGCGACGACGAGCAGGACCGACAGGCCGCTGATCGCGCCGAACTCCCGCCGGAAGTTCATCGACGGCATCGACACCGCCGCCGAGTACAGCAACGGCGGCAGCACCCCCGCGAGGATCCACTCCGGTTCGACCCGGGCGTGCGGGATCCACGGCACGAGGCTCGCGGCGACCCCCACCGCGACGAGGACGAGCGGCGCGGCGACCCCGATGCGCGGGCCGAGCACGGCAGCACCCGCGATGGCGACCAGGGCGACCACACCGATGACGAGGAGTTCGTTCACTCCCCCAGCGTGGCACCGTTCCGGGCGATCAGTCCCGGTCCGGCTCCGCGCTGTGGACAGCCGAGGCGTTGACGACGTGGTGTGGAGGAACGACGTGGGCGACGACCGCGACACTGCCGGCGGCCAGGACGAGCGCGAGCGTGCCCGCGGTCACGGCGGTCCCGATCCGCCGCAGCCGCGAGCCCGACCCACGGTCCCGCGGCGCGAAGCGGGCGAGCCCACGACGCGGCATCGGACCGACCAGCCACGGCCCGGAGCCGTCCTCGTCGTACGAGAACGGCCCGGACCCGTCCGGCGCGTACCGGTACGGCCCGCTGCCGTCCACGGCGTACGCCGAACGGAGGTCCTCCGCGGACCACCCGAAGTCCTCCGGTGTCTGCCGTGTCGTCGACATGCGCGCCTCCTGCGGTCGTGTGGTGCGGAAGACCACTCCACGCGACGTTCCTATGAGTCGACAGTGCGCCTCCAGGAAGCCATCCGAGCATCTGCTCCACGCAGGCAGCACCATGTATCTTGATGTCGAGACATCCCGTTGCGCGAGTAGCGTGGACGTACCGACGGTCGAACAAGGGAGTACCCGCCAGCATGGCCAAGATCATCTACACCCTCACGGACGAGGCGCCGTTCCTCGCCACCCACTCCTTCCTCCCGGTCATCCAGGCCTTCGCCGGCACCGCAGGTGTCGACGTCGAGACCCGCGACATCTCGCTCTCGGGCCGGATCATCGCCCAGTTCCCGGAGCGGCTCACCGCCGAGCAGCGCCTGGACGACGCCCTCGCCGAGCTCGGGGACCTCGCGAAGACCCCCGAGGCGAACATCATCAAGCTGCCGAACATCTCGGCGTCGATCCCGCAGCTCAAGGCCGCGATCAAGGAGCTCCAGTCCCAGGGCTACGACCTGCCGGACTACCCCGACGAGCCGACGACCGACGACGAGCGCGACGCCCGCGCCCGCTACGACCGCACCAAGGGCAGCGCCGTGAACCCGGTCCTGCGCGAGGGCAACTCCGACCGCCGCGCACCGCTCTCCGTCAAGAACTACGCCCGCAAGCACCCGCACCGCATGGGCGCCTGGAGCCACGACTCGAAGACGAACGTCGTGACGATGGGCACGGACGACTTCCGCTCGAACGAGCAGTCCTGGATCGCCCCCGCCGACGACGTCCTGACGATCGAGTTCGTCGGTGCCGACGGCGAGACCACGGTCCTCAAGCAGTCGATCCCCGTCCTCGCGGGCGAGGTCGTCGACGGCACGGTGCTGCACGTCCGCGCGCTCGAGGCCTTCCTGCAGGACCAGATCCGCGCGGCGCAGGAGCAGGGCATCCTGTTCTCGGTGCACCTCAAGGCCACGATGATGAAGGTCTCCGACCCGATCATCTTCGGCCACGTCATCCGTGCGTTCTTCCCGAGCGTCTTCGAGCGCTTCGGCGCCGACCTCGCCGCCGCCGGGCTCAACCCGAACGACGGCCTCGGCTCGATCCTCGCCGGGCTCGACGCCGTGCCGAACGGTGCGGAGATCAAGCAGGCGTTCGCGGACGGCATCGACGCGGGCCCCGAGCTCGCGATGGTCGACTCCGACAAGGGCATCACGAACCTGCACGTCCCGAGCGACGTCATCGTGGACGCCTCGATGCCCGCGATGATCCGCACGTCCGGCCACATGTGGGGTCCGGACGGCGAGGAGCACGACACGCTCGCGGTCATCCCGGACTCGAGCTACGCCGGCATCTACCAGGCCACGATCGAGGACTGCCGCGCCAACGGTGCGTTCGACCCGGCCACCATGGGCTCGGTGCCGAACGTCGGCCTGATGGCGCAGAAGGCCGAGGAGTACGGCTCGCACGACAAGACCTTCGAGGTCCCGGCAGCCGGCCGCGTGCGCGTGGTCACGAGCGGCGGCGAGACGGTCATCGAGCACGAGGTCGAGGCCGGCGACATCTGGCGCGCCTGCCAGACCAAGGACGTCGCGATCCGCGACTGGGTGAAGCTCGCCGTGACGCGTGCCCGTGCGACCGGTTCCCCCGCGGTGTTCTGGCTCGACGAGACCCGTGCGCACGACGCGAACCTCATCGGCCTGGTGCGGACGTACCTCGCCGAGCAGGACACCGACGGGCTGCAGATCGAGATCCTCTCCCCCGAGGACGCGATGCGCTTCTCGCTCGAGCGCATCCGCCGCGGTGAGGACACCATCTCCGTCACGGGCAACGTGCTCCGCGACTACCTCACCGACCTGTTCCCGATCATGGAGCTCGGCACCTCGGCGAAGATGCTCTCCGTCGTCCCGCTCCTCGGCGGCGGCGGCCTGTTCGAGACCGGTGCCGGTGGTTCGGCGCCGAAGCACGTGCAGCAGCTCGTGGAGCAGAACTACCTGCGCTGGGACAGCCTCGGCGAGTTCCTCGCCCTCGCGGTCAGCCTCGAGCACCTCGCCGGTGTGACGGGCAACGAGCGGGCGAAGATCCTCGGCGAGACGCTCGACCGTGCGACCGGCACGTTCCTCGACGAGGACAAGTCGCCTGGGCGCAAGCTCGGGTCGATCGACAACCGCGGCAGCCACTTCTACCTGGCGAAGTACTGGGCCCAGGAGCTCGCGGCGCAGACGACCGACGCCCAGCTCGCCTCGGCGTTCGCCGAGATCGCGGCGACGCTCGACGAGCAGGAGTCGACGATCGTCGAGGAGCTGAACAGCGTGCAGGGGCACCCGGCGGACATCGGCGGGTACTACCGTCCGGACGACGCCAAGACGAGCGCCGTGATGCGCCCGTCCGCCACGTTGAACGGGATCCTCGCCGCGCTGTAGACGCGGGACGCACGAACAGGAGGCGCGGTGCCGGCTGGCACCGCGCCTCCCGTCCGTCGTGTGGTCGCGACCCGGGCCGCGCTTCGTGAGCAGGAACGGTCGGGTCCGCATCACGAACCCGACCGTTCCTGCTCACGAAGGCAGCGCGTCAGCCGCGTGACGGGACGGGCGGGCCGGCGGCCAGCAGCGCCACGAACACCAGGGCGACGGCCACGACGCCGATGAGGATCGACACCGCCGGGTGCCGCACCACGAAGAACAGCAGGTGGTCCCAGAACCCGACGCGTCCCTCGGCGCCGCGACGCCACGGGCCCTCGAGCATCCCGCGCCGGGCCACGGCGACCTCGAACGGCACCGTCGCGTACGGCACGACGGCACTCGCCCACCCGAGCACGAGCGCTCCGGCCGACCACCGCTGGTTCACCGCGACGACGGTCGTCACGACGAGGTACGCCAGGAACACGAACCCGTGCACCCCGCCCCCGATCCGGACGCCCCAGTCGCCGGCACCGAGGCCGTACTTGAGCACCATCCCGGCGATGAGCATGGTCCAGGTCACGAGTTCGGCGACCGCGGCGGCGCGGAACAGGGAGCGGGGAGTCATGCGGACATCGTCGCGGACGCCTCCCGGGAAAGCCCCGACACTCCGATGGTCGTATCGATTCGACGACCAGGCGGACTAGCGTGGGAGCCATGTCGACGCCGACCGAATCCCGTCCCCTGAACATCGTCGTCTGGAACGAGAACGTGCACGAGAGCCGGGGTGACGAGACCGTCGTCGGGCACTACCCCGACGGCATGCACACCGTGATCGCCGCCGCGCTCCGCGAGCACCACCCCGACGCGACCGTGAGCACGGCCACCCTGCAGGAGCCCGACCACGGCATCACCGCCGAGCGCCTGGCCACCACCGACGTCCTGTTCTGGTGGGGCCACGCCGCCCACGACGAGGTCAGCGACGCCGTCGTCGACCTCGTGGTCGATGCCGTGCACGCGGGCATGGGCCTCGTGGTGCTGCACTCCGGGCACTACTCGAAGCCGTTCAAGCGCCTGATGGGCACGACCTGCTCCCTGAAGTGGCGCAACGACGGGGAGCGCGAGCTCGTCTGGACCGTGGCGCCCGAGCACCCGATCGCCGCGGGCGTCCCGCACCCGATCGTCATCGACCGCCAGGAGATGTACGGCGAGTACTTCGACATCCCGCGCCCCGACGAAGAGGTCTTCCTGTCGACGTTCGCCGGCGGCGAGGTCTTCCGCTCGGGCGTCGCGTACCGCCGGGGCCTCGGGAGGGTCTTCTACTTCTCCCCCGGTGACCAGGAGTACCCGGTGTACCACCACCCGGACATCCAGCGGGTGCTGTCGAACGCGGCCGCGTGGGCGGCGCCGGTGTCCGAGCGACGCGAACTGACCGCCGACCCCCACCCGCGGGACTGGTTCCTGGGCGAGGGTGCGGGTAGACAGGACGGGTGACCCACCTCGACGCCGCAGCGCACCGGTCGGCCGTGGTCGAGGCGCTCGGCGTCCTCGGCAGCGGCCCCGAGGAGCGCTTCGACCGCATCACCCGCATGACGCAGGAGGCCTTCGGGGTCCCGCTGTCCTTCCTCAACCTCGTGCACGACGGGCTCGTCACGGCGCAGTCCACGCAGGGCTGGCGTCAGGGCGGCAGCGCTCCGGCGGAGCAGGTGTTCTGCTCGACGACGGTCCTGACCGACGAGCCGATGGTGGTGCCGGACGCGACGCTCGACCCGCGGTTCGCCCACCTCGCCGCGGTCACCGAACAGGGCATCCGGTTCTACGCGGGCGCACCGCTGTCGATGCTCGACGGCACGCGCGTCGGCACGCTCTGCATCATGGACGCGACGCCGCGCACGCTGACGGCCGAGGACATCGACCTGCTCCGCGACCTCGCGCGCTGGGCGGAGCGGGAGCTCGGGCACACGATCGAGCGCGACCGGGTCCGGCGGGTCGTGGAGGGCCTGGTCCCCGGACCCGTCGAAGTTCCGGGGTACTCGCTGGAGGTGCTGACGCTCCCCCGCGAGGACTCCGGTGACGTCGCGGACTGGCGGGTCGCCGCCGACGGCCGCCTGCACTGCACCGTCGGAGCCGTCCCGGCAGCCGGTCGCGCCTCGGCGCTCCTGGCCGCAGCGGTCCGGGCAGCCGTGATCGCGCGGACCGACGTCGACATGGAGACCGCGATCGTCGGCCTGGAGGCGCAGGTCGCCGCCGACCTGTCGGCTGCGGACACCGTCGGGTCGCTCTTCCACCTGCGGCTCGACCCCGCGTCGGGTCACATCGTGTACGGGGACGCCGGGCACGGCCTCGCGGCCGTGGTGCGCGCGGACGGCGGTGCCGCGGTGCTCCGGTCGCACGACCTGCCGATCGGCTTACAACCGGACGGGACGCCGCGGACCCCCGGTGCGCTCGACCTCGTGTCGGGAGACCGCGTCGTGCTGTGCACCGACGGGCTGCTGGCCGCGGTCGGTGACCTCGAGACGCTGATCGGATGGGTGCGGGCCGCCGACGCCACCGCGAGCCTGGTCGACCGGGTCCGGGGCGTCGCCACGGCCGGCACGCTCCTCGTCCTCACGCGCGACTGAGCGCGACGGACCGTCAGCGCCCGCGACCGACCCGCCCGCGCCCGCGACGGACCGCCAGCGCCCGCGGTCGTCAGCGCTGCGCGGGCTTCGCGGTCAGGGACACGACCAGCAGCGTCGCGAGCATGCCGAACCCGGCGAGCTCGATCCCGAGGCCGGCGAGCTGCCAGTAGGCGCTCCCCACGACCTGCGGCTGCGTGATCGACTCCGGCCACCACCCGTCGATGAGCGGGAACGACCCCGGGAACGGATCGAGGCCGAACACGACGAGCCCGCCGAGCAGGAGCACCACCCCGAGCGCCGCCATCGCACCCCGCGACCCTCGGAGCATCCGGGCGACGAGTGCCGCGGCGATGCCGGCCAGCCCGACCACGGCGATCGCGAACGCCAGCACGACGACGGTCTGCGGCGCCAGCGCGACCCAGTCGAGCACGGCGATCGGCAGCAGCAGCCACCGACCCGTCCGTGCCCAGCGCACCGGGTTCCGCCATCCGTCCATGCCGGGAACCGTACGACAGCCGACCGGGGAGGTTCCCGGACGTCACCCGGACACCGCCTGGGACGGCCGCATCGGTACGCTTGCAGGATCATGGCGCAGGACGGTGGCACGCGGCAGCAGCGGGCGGTCGCCACCCGTGCCGCGATCCTCGACGCGGCGGCGGGCGAGTTCGACGAGCGCGGGTACCTCGGCACCTCGATGGACGCCGTCGCCGAGCGGGCCGGTCTCACCAAGGGTGCGCTGTACTTCCACTTCACGTCGAAGGCCGACCTCGCCGGCGCGGTGATCGCCCGGCAGCACGAGGTCTCCCGGCGGTACGGCGAGGCGGCGGCCGCCCGCGGGACGACTCCGCTCGAGGTGCTCATGTGGATGTCCCAGGGCCTCGCGTCGCAGATGATCCACGAGACCGTCGTGAGCGCCGGCATCCGTCTGTCCACCGAGGCCGCGACGGCGGACGTGGCCCGGCAGGACCCGTACGCCGACTGGATCGCCGTGGTGACCGACCTCGTCCGACAGGGCATCGACGCCGGCGAGGTCGACCCCGCGTGGGACCCGGAACTCGTCGGCCGCGTCGTCATCCCCGCGTACACGGGCGTGCAGACCGTCTCGGACGTCCTCGCCGACCGGTCGGACCTGTACGTCCGGCTCCGGGAGCTCTGGACGGTCCTGCTCGCGGCGATCGTCTCCGACCGGGTGCGCCCCGAGATCCCCCGGCTCGTCGCGCTCATCGCTCCGCTGCCCGACGACGCCTGACCCGACCGCCACGCGACGCGGGTCCCCCCATGGACACCCACGTCGCTGGTCCCTCGAGGCTACCGAGCGCCCGCCCCGCCCGGCTCTCCCCAGTTCACGGGTGTGCGCGCCCCCGGCTACCCTGACCCGATGGCCACCCCCGCCGCCGAGGTCGACGTCGACGTCCCGCTCGTCGCCGCCCTGCTCCGCGACCAGCACCCGGACCTCGCGGACCTCCCGCTCGCGATCGTGGCGAGCGGCTGGGACAACGTCGTGGTCCGGCTCGGCGAGCTGCTCGCCGTACGGCTCCCCCGCCGGGCGGCCGCCGCGGCGCTCATCGAGCACGAGCAGCGGTGGTTGCCGGAGATCGCGCACCGGGTCGCGGCGATCGTGCCCGTCCCCGATCCGGTCCGCACCGGACGCCCGGCCCTCGGGTACCCGTGGTCGTGGAGCGTCGTCCGCTGGCTGCCCGGCACCCCGGCGGGCGAACGCGCCGGCGGCGTGCAGGTGGCCGAGGCGCTCGCCGCGTTCGTCGAGCTGCTGCACGTCCCCGCGCCGCCGGACGCTCCCGTGAACCCCGTCCGCGCGGTGCCGCTCGCCACCCGCAGCGACAGCGTCCTGACGCGACTCGCGACGGCGGACGTGCCCCGGGCCCGTGAACTCGCGGCAGTCTGGCGGACCGCGGCGGCGCTGCCCGCGTACGCCGGGCCTCCCGTCTGGGTGCACGGCGACCTGCACCCCTTCAACGTGCTCTTCGACGCCGCGCCGGACGGCGGGACCCGCCTGGCGGCGGTCGTCGACTTCGGCGACGTGACGGCGGGCGACCCGGCCGTCGACCTCGCCACCGCGTGGCTCACGCTCGACCGGGAGGCGCGGCGCACCTTCCGCGCGCGCGTCGCGGCCGACGACGACACCTGGGAACGGGCGCGTGCCTGGGCCGTCTCGATCGGTTCGGCACTCCACCTGTCCGACGACCGCGCGTTCCGCGCCGTCGCACGACGGGTGATCGGAGAAGTGCTGGACGACTGAGTCCGCGCGGGGCTATCGTGACCGCACCAATCCGTGCACGTGAAGATCGGAGGGGCCGTCATGACCCTCGAGTTCCGCGTCCAGCACGACGTCGCCACCGACGCCTCTCCCGTCCCGTCCACCCCGACCCGCACCGGCTTCCGCGGGCTCCTCGACCGGTTCTCCGCACGCCGTTCCGCTGCGCGCGACCGTCGCGTCGAGGCCCGGTTGCAGGAGCTGGACGACCTCGCCCGGCTGCTCTCCGGGGCGCGCGGCGTCATCGAACGGGGGTGGATCCAGCACGCGTGGTTCGCGTACGTCGACGAGCACGGTCGGATGCGGAAGGCCTCCAGTGCCGCGGCGATGGACGTGCAGGGCCGCCCCCTCGTCGCCGCGTGCCTGGTCGGCTCCGTGGTCTCCGCTGCCGGTGGCCCGCACGCCGTGCACTCGCAGCAGGTCCAGCGCGCCCTCGACCTGGTGTGGCACGCCCTCGCCGTCGACGAGGGACAGCCGGTCCTCTGGTGCCCGGCGCCGGACGTCCGGATGGGACGGGTCCGCGACCTGACCAGCTGGAACGACGCCCCGGCGCGGAACTCCGGCGAGGTCGCCGGGCTCCTGCTCACCGCCGAACGGGTCGCCGTGCAGGAGTCGGAGCGCGTGCGCGAGCGTTCGGTGGCACGATCGAGGGCATGACGAGCGCCGACCCGGTCCCCGAGGTCCACCCCGCACCGGCAGCACCGACCATCGCCTCGAGCGGCGGCTCGATGCTGTCGGACGAGGGGTCGACGACCGGCATCGACGCCGAGGTCCTCAAGCGGACGCTGCACCGGTACCTGCAGAAGCACCGCGCGGCACTGGTCGCGAAGCTCGACGGGCTCGCCGAACGGCAGGCGCGGTGGCCGGTCACGCCGACCGGGACGAACGTGCTCGGCCTCGTGAAGCACGTCGCGGGCGTGCAGGCCATGTACTTCGGCGAGGTCTTCGGGCGCCCGCTGCCGGACCCGCCCGCCTGGCTCGAGTCCGAGGACGGCGACGACATGTACGCGACGCTCGACGAGACCCTGGACGACGTCGTCGCGTTCCACCACCGCAGTGCCGCGCACGCCGACGCCACGATCGAGGCGCTCGACCTCGACGCCCGCGGAGTCGTTCCCTGGTGGCCGGAGGACCGCCGGCGGGTGACCCTGCACCGGATCCTCGTGCACATGGGGTACGAGACGGCCCGGCACGCGGGGCACGCCGACATCGTGCGCGAGATGCTCGACGGGCTCGCGGGCGACGGGGACGGCAACCTCGCCGAGAAGACCCCGGACGAGTGGGTCCTCTGGCGCGAGCACCTCGTCGACGTCGCCGAGCGGTCGGGACTCCGCGACCTCGGCGCATAGCCGACGACTGCTCGGGATCGTTACCGTTCTCCCAGGGTCGGGGCGCTGCACCTGTCCTGACCGGGTGTTTCCAGCTTCGCGGATCCGCAGGGAGTCGCTCCGGCGCCCGTCCCCGGTTGTGCGGTGACCCTGCCCCCTGCGTAGGTTCGAACCCACTTGTGCCCCGACCCGTGGGCAGTTCGGCCGACCGGAGGGGAGCGTTCTGCGCGTGTTCCAGTACATCGGGGAGCGGTGGGACCAGATCTGGTTCGCGTCGTGGCAGCACTTCTCACTGGTCGTCCAGTGCACGGTGCTCGCGACGCTCATCGCCGTGGTCCTCGCCACACTCGTCTACCGCAGCGAACGGCTCACCTCCGTCGCGAACGGGGTCTCGGCGATCGGGCTGACGCTCCCGTCCTTCGCGGTCATCGGCCTGCTCATCGTGCCGCTCGGCTTCGGCGTCGTGCCGTCCGTGGTGACGGTCGTCTTCTTCGCGACGCTGCCGATCCTGCGCAACGCCGTCGTCGGCCTCGCCGAGATCCCGCCGACGGTCGTCGAGTCGGCGCGGGGCATCGGCATGAGCCGGTTCCGCACCCTGCTCCAGGTCGAGCTGCCGATGGCGTGGCCGATCATCCTCAGCGGTGTGCGGGTGTCCGCGCAGATGGTGATGGGCATCGCCGCGATCGCCGCCTACGCGCTCGGCCCCGGGCTCGGCGGCTTCATCTTCTCCGGGCTGTCCCGCCTCGGCGGTGCGAACGCCCTCTTCTCCGTGACGGTCGGGGTGGTGGGGGTCGTCCTGCTCGCCCTCGTCCTCGACCTGCTCCTCCTCGGCCTCGGCCGTCTGACCATCTCGAGAGGTATCCGTGTCCAGCACTGACTCCGCCACCACCACCGCTCCCGCCGGCGACGTCACCGGCCGCCGCATCCTGCTCGACGAGGTCACGAAGCGGTACCCCGGTCAGACGAAGCCCGCGGTCGACGGCATCACGCTCGAGATCCCGGCCGGCAAGATCGTCATGCTCGTCGGCCCGTCCGGCTGCGGCAAGACGACCACGCTCAAGATGATCAACCGCCTGATCGAACCGACCGAGGGACGCATCGTCGTCGGCGAGGACGACGTCACGGGGATCGACGCGGACGAGCTCCGTCGCCGCATGGGCTACGTGATCCAGGCCGGCGGGCTCTTCCCGCACATGACCGTGGCGGCGAACATCGCGATCGTCCCGAAGATGCTCGGGTGGTCGAAGGAGAAGATCGCGGCCCGCGTCGACGAGCTCCTCGACCTCGTCTCGCTCGACCCCGACACCTACCGCGACCGGTTCCCCCGCGAGCTCTCCGGCGGCCAGCAGCAGCGCGTCGGCGTCGCCCGGGCGCTCGCCGCGGACCCGCCCGTCCTGCTCATGGACGAGCCGTTCGGCGCGGTCGACCCGATCACCCGCCAGCGCCTGCAGGACGAGCTCCTCCGCATCCAGGAGGAGCTGCACAAGACGATCGTCATCGTGAGCCACGACTTCGACGAGGCCGTGAAGCTCGGCGACTGGATCGTGATCTTCACCGAGGGCGCCCACATCGTGCAGTACGACACCCCGGAGCGGATCCTCGCGGAGCCGGCGAACGAGTTCGTCGAGAACTTCATCGGGTCGGGCGCCGGGCTCAAGCAGCTCACGCTGAACCGGGTCCGCGACGTCGAGCTCGCCCCCGCGGTGACCTGCTCGCCGGGCGAGGAGGCGAAGGCCGTGCTGCAGCGCATGCAGGAGGCCGGTGGCCACGGGCACGCCGTCGTCGTCGACCGCCGACAGCGTCCGATCGGGTGGCCGACGCGTCGTCAGCTCGAGCGGCTCGACCGGATCCCGGAGGGCATCGAGCCCGACCTGCCCGTCGTGGGCGGGGCCGCAACCCTGAACGACGCGCTCGACACCATGCTCGTGTCGAGCGCCGGCGCCGCACTCGTGACCGGCCGCGGCGAGGCGTTCCAGGGCGTCATCACCGTCGAGACGGTCATGGACGCGATCACCCGGTCGCGCGCCGCCGCCGCCCAGGAGCAGGCCTACACGCCGGTCGGGACGAACACGAACCCGATCGAGACCATGCCGTCGTCGCCCGTGGTGGCGACCAGCGGGGAGGACCTGTGAGCGCGGTCGCCGCCGGGGCGGGGACGGGCAGCCGCACCGGGTGGAAGGGGCTGCTCGTGCAGCCGATCGCCATCCTCGTGGTGCTCGCCGGGTTCGCGGTCTGGCTCGCCACGGCGGACCTCACGCCGACCGAGCGCACCACGCTCAACCCGGCGGACATCCTCGCGCTCACCGGGCAGCACCTCGTGCTGACCCTCGAGTCGACCGTGCTCGTGCTCGTGATCGGCATCCCGCTCGGCGTCCTGCTCACCCGCGGGCCGCTCCGCCGTGCGAGCGTGTACGTGCTCGCCGTCGCCAACTTCGGGCAGGCGGCACCGGCCGTCGGGCTCATCGTGCTGCTCGCCGCGTGGCTCGGCCTGAACTCGTGGTCGGCCGTCGTCGCCCTCGTGCTCTACGCGATCCTGCCGGTGCTCCGGAACACCATGATCGGCATCCAGAGCGTCGACTCGCGGTTGGTCGAGGCCGGGCGGGGCATGGGCATGAGCGCGTTCAGCGTGCTCATGAAGGTCGAGCTGCCGCTGGCCGTGCCGGTCATGCTCTCCGGCATCCGCACCGCGCTGGTGCTGCTCGTCGGCACCGCGAGCCTGGCGACGTTCGTCGGCGCCGGTGGCCTCGGGCTGCTCATCACCACGGGCGTGAACCTGTTCCTGCCGAAGGTCCTCGTCTCCGGGGCGCTCCTCGTGGCGCTCCTCGCCCTGTCCATCGACTGGATCGGCCGCGTGGTCGAGACGGTCGCACGACCGAAGGGACTCCGATGACCCACGACGCCCCGAACGTGACCCACGACGTGCCGCGCGCCGATCTGCGGGGCGCACGCCGCGCCTCCCGTCCGACCGTCCGTCGCCGGATCGCGACCGCCACCGCCGTGGCGGGCGCGGCCGCCCTCGTGCTGACCGGCTGCGGCCTGCAGCCGGCGACGTCCTTCGTCCCCGCCGCGGACCCCGGTTCGATCCAGCGCATCGACGACCTGCCGGACGGCGCGCACATCACCGTGACCTCGAAGAACTTCACCGAGCAGCTCGTGCTCGGCAAGATCGCCGTGCTCGCCGCGAAGGCCGCCGGGTTCGACGTCACCGACGAGACGAACGTGCCGGGCAGCGTCGCCGTCCGCGAGCTGATGACCTCGCACGGCGCCGACTTCACGTACGAGTACACGGGCACGGCCTGGCTGACCTTCATGGGCCACAGCGAGGGCATCCCGGACAAGACCGAGCAGTGGGAAGCGGTGAAGAAGGAGGACGCCGGCAACGGCCTCACCTGGCTCGAGCCGGCGCCGATGAACAACACGTACGCCTTCGCCGTCCGCGACGAGGCCGTGTCGGAGCTCGGCGACATCACGACGCTCTCCGACATCACGAAGCTCCCCGTCAGCGATCGCACGTTCTGCGTCGAGTCCGAGTTCAACTCCCGTGCCGACGGCTTCAAGCCGATGCTGAAGAAGTACGGGCTCGAGCTCGGCGGCTCGGGCGACAACGGCATCCCGACGAAGAACGTCAGCATCCTCGACACCGGCACGGTCTACACCGCGACCGATCGTGGCAAGTGCAACTTCGGCGAGGTCTTCACCACCGACGGCCGCATCAAGTCGCTCGGGCTCACCGTGCTCGAGGACGACAAGGGCTTCTTCCCGGCGTACAACGTCGCGCCCGTGCTCGACTCGGCGACGCTGAAGGAGTACCCGCAGCTCGAGGACGTCTACGACCAGATCTCGCCGAAGCTCACGGACGCCGTGCTGCAGGAGCTGAACCGGCAGGTCGACGTCGAGGGTCGGGAGCCCGCCGACGTCGCCTTCGACTGGATGGTCAAGGAGGGGTTCATCACGAAGCCGTGACGGGCGCGCGCCGCGCGCCGCGCTCGCATCGTGAGCAGGAATGGTCGGGTCCCCGAGCGGCACCCGACCATTTCTGCTCACCATGCGACGGACGGGAGGCGCGTGGCGGCCCCCGCCCCGCGCCTCCCGGCCGCTACTGGCCCGTGATGCGGGCCGCGGTGTCGCGGATCGTGGCGACCACCCGCGCGCGGACCTCCTCCGGGTCCGACCCCTCGTGGCGCGCCGAGCTCCGCAGCCCGGTCATGCACATGCCGAGCAGCATCTCGGCCGCCTGGGGCGTGGCCGCGTCCGGACCCCAGGCCGGGTCCCGCTCGAGGATCGTCCGGACCGCGCCCGTCATCGCCTCGGCGACCGTGGTCATCCGGGAGACCTGGCGGCGCATGAGCTGCGGGAAGCGCACGATCACCTCCTTCCGGGCGAGCCGCTCGTGCTCGTCACCGAAGGACTCCCCGAACACCAGGAACGCCAGGTCCACCACGGCCTGCGCCGCGGGCTCCCCCGCGACGGCGGCCAGGTGGGCGTCGAGCGTCTCGGGCGTGAGGTCGAGCTCGGTGTGCCCGAGGACCGCGTCCTCCTTGCTCTCGAAGTAGTTGAAGAACGTGCGCGGGGAGACCTCGGCGCGCGCGGCGATCTGCTCGATCGTGGTGCGGTCGATGTCCTGTTCGAGTGCGAGGGAGCGTGCCGCCTCGGCGATCCGGTGCCGGGTCTCGAGGCGTTTGCGGTCGCGGAGGCCCATCTCGGAGGCGGGCGCGGTGTCGGGCATGGCCTGACTGTAACCGGAACGTCACATCGTTTACAGCAAACGCAAACTTGCAGTCGTGCAGCGGACAGTACGGTGGGCGCATGACCACTCCCGTGCTCGAGGCCCGTGGCCTCGCCAGGACCTACGGCCGCGGCGCGACGCGGTTCGACGCGCTCAAGGGGGTGTCGCTGCAGGTGAACCAGGGCGAGAGCCTCGCGATCGTCGGCAAGTCCGGCTCCGGGAAGTCCACGCTCATGCACCTCCTCGCGCTGCTCGACAAGCCGTCGGCGGGCCAGGTGCTCCTCGACGGCACCGACGCCGCGACGCTCAGCGCGCGGCAGGTGAACCGCACGCGGAACAGCACCTTCGGGTTCGTCTTCCAGCAGTTCTTCCTCACGCCGAAGACCTCGGTGCTCGAGAACGTCGTGCTCCCGTTGAAGATCGCCGGCGTCTCCGGTGCCGAGCGGAAGCGCCGGGGCATGGCCGCCCTCGACGCCCTCGGCCTGGCCGACAAGGCGAAGAACGACGCCAACGACCTGTCCGGCGGGCAGAAGCAGCGCGTGGTCATCGCGCGTGCACTGGTCGGGGAGCCGAGCGTCATCTTCGCGGACGAGCCGACCGGCAACCTCGACACGAACACCGGGCAGGTGGTCGAGGACATGCTCTTCGGGCTGCAGCGCGACCGGGGCATCACCCTCGTGGTCGTCACCCACGACGAGGAACTCGCCGAACGCTGCGACCGGCGCGTCAACGTGCGCGACGGACTCATCGTGGGCGGGAGCGACGACGCCGTCGACGCGCCGGCTACCCACGGAAGGCACTCCGCATGAACGTCCTCGACCTCTTCCGCACCGCGGTCGCGAACACCTTCCGGTCGAAGCTGCGCACGACGCTGACGGTCATCGCGATCTTCATCGGCGCGTTCACGATCACACTGACCTCGGCCATCGGCACGGGCGTCAGCAACTACATCGACACCCAGGTGGCCTCCATCGGCGACACCGGGTCGCTGACGATCACCAAGGCCGTCGAGTCGTCGACCGACTCCGGGCCGGCGAAGTACGACCCCGACGAGTCGAGCCAGAGCGTGGACCGCGGGCCGGCCTCGTTCGCGTACCTGTCCCAGTCGGACGTCGCGAAGATCATGGACGTCTCCGGGGTGAAGAGCGTCCGCCCCGCCGTCGCCCTGAGCACGAAGTGGGTCGAGTACGACGGGAAGGGCAAGTACGTCGTCGACATCGCCGCCAACGCCGGGGAGCTCGACGCCGACCTCGCCGCCGGGAAGCAGCTCGACGACGCGTCCTCCGCCGGCAGACAGGTGCTCCTGCCCACGAACTACCTGGAGAACCTCGGGCTCGGCAGCGCGAAGGCCGCCGTGGGCAAGGAGCTGACCGTCGCGGTCGACGACTACCAGGGCAAGGAGCACACCCTGACCGCCACGATCGCGGGGGTGCAGAACGAGTCGCTGTTCGGCGGCGGTGCCGGTGCGAACGCCGCGCTCACCGACGCGATGCAGGCCGCGCAGGAGACCGGCAAGCCCTCGTCGATCGCCACCTCGTACGCCAGCGCCACCGCCACGCTCGACAGCGGTGCGTCGGCCAGCAGCGTGAAGAGCGCCCTGTCGAAGGACGGCTACACCGGGCAGACCATCCAGGACCAGCTCGGCCAGTTCCAGACGGTCATCAACGGCATCGTCGGCGTGCTCAACGCCTTCGCCGTGATCGCGCTCGTCGCGGCCGGGTTCGGCATCATCAACACGCTGCTCATGAGCGTGCAGGAGCGCACGCGAGAGATCGGCCTGATGAAGGCGATGGGCATGGGTGGCGGGAAGGTCTACACGCTGTTCTCGCTCGAGGCCGTGTTCATCGGGTTCCTCGGCAGCGCGATCGGTGCGGGCGTGGCGATCCTGCTCGGGACGGGGATCTCGAACGTCCTCGCCGGGACCGTCCTCAAGGACCTGCCGGGGCTGCAGATCATGCAGTTCGCGCCGTCCTCGGTGATCACGATCATCCTCGTGGTGATGTTCATCGCCTTCCTCGCGGGCACGCTGCCGGCGCGTCGGGCGGCCCGGCAGAACCCGATCGAGGCGCTCCGGTACGAGTAGGCGCACGCGTGCCTAGTCTCGAGGGGTGGCGGCGTTCGGACGGGACCTCGGGGACGGGTACACGCTGACGCTGCGCGACCTCACCACCGTCCGGCCGCTGCACGAGCTCGTCGTCGCGAACGCCGACCGGCTCCGTGCCGCGGAGCCGTGGGCGTGGCAGGAGCAGACCGTCGAGACGATCGGCCTGCACACCGAACACCTGCTCGGCCAGTACGCGATGGACCGCGCGCTGCCCTGCGTCATCCGGCAGGACGACCGGGTCGTGGGTGCCGCCTCGCTCGCCTTCGACCCGTACCTGGGGCAGGCATCGCTCGGCTACTGGGTGGACGCGGGCCAGGAGGGACGGGGTGTCGCCCGGCGCGCCGCCACCGTCCTCGTCGGGGTGGCCCGGGCTCGGGGCGCCGCGCGTGCTGAGATCCGGACGGCGGTCGACAACGTGCGCAGCCGGGGCCTCGCCGAGCGGCTCGGCTTCACGCACGAGGGCACCCTGCGGAGCGCGATGCCGCTGGGGCCGGTGCGGGTGGACGTCGCCGTGTACGGCCTCGTGTTCTGAGCGGGCAGCCCCGGGGCCCAGGGCCGACCGGGTCAGCGGCCCTGCGTCGCCCCCGACCACACGGCGAACGCGCCGCCCACCACGAGCAGCACGAGCAGCAGGATCCACACCGCCAGTGCGACGAGGTTCAGGAAGATCCCCCACCCGGCACGCCCGCGGGCGAACGGTTCGCGGCTCCGTGAGGCGACGCCGAGGCACAGCCCGACGATCGGCGCGACGAACGTCCAGCCGGCGAGCAACGAGCAGATGCCGAGGACGAGACTCGCCGTGCCGAGCCCGGTGCGGGGGGATTCCGAGGACGTGACCATGCACCCGACGCTACGGGTCCGTGGGAGGCGGGTCGTCCCTCCAGGGCCTGATCCGGGTCCACCTGCGGACGGATGGTCACCGGACGCCGGTATCGTCGACTGCATGGCCTTGTTCGGACGACGCAGCAAGCACGACGTGCGCGACCGACCCGTCAGTCAGGTCGAACTGAAGCGCGCCGTCGACGAGGGCTTCCTCATCGCGAAGGCCGCGGTCACCATCGCCGTGGGCAACCGGATCATCACGAACGCCCTCCGCGACGAGGGGTACTTCGACCACGCCGTCATCGCCGACGCCGCGCGCGAGGAACTCCACCGCATGGCCGAGGAACAGCGCGGCGACGCTGCCCGGATGCGCGAGATCCGCTCGAGGTCGAGCAAGCAGAAGGGCCGTTCGCGGCACCAGCACGACTACCGCCGCGGTGACGACCTCAAGCTCCGCACGCGTGAGGCGACGTACGAGCAGCTCGCGACGATGCTCGACAAGCGCCGGGACGACCAGGGCTTCGTCGACGGCATCGTCCTCGCCGCCCGTGCCCGCGCCTGGGACGACATCGGCACGACCGTCGTCGGGCGGCTCGGGTGGGCGCAGCGTCCGGCGGACGACTACGAGGTGGGGCGGGACGACCGGCTGCAGCAGATGCTCGACGAGGACTTCGCGGCGCTGCTGGCGGAGCACCCGGTGGGGTCGACCCCGGTGGACGCCGACGAGCCCGACGCAGCGGACGCGGGCGACGACGGGTCGGACCCGGCGGACCCGGACGCGGCGCGCGTCTGACCGGACCGGCCATCGGAGCGCAGCGATCTCGACGGCGTTGCGGCCCGTCGCCGGCAACCGGCCCGCGCCTGATGCCCGGCACCTCGGTCCACGCGCTGCGGCTCGGAGCGGATCTGCTGAAGTCGTCCGCGCCGTGACCGTTCCGGTTCGCGGATCACGGGGTTCGCGAACCGGAACGGTCATCTGCAGGACCGGGAACGGCCCTGGAACGGACGCGATGACGGGCTGCACGCGGGGGCGTGCCAGACCCGCGCCTCCAGGGCGCCGAACGGTGCGGAGCGCGCCTCGATCACCGTTCGCCGTGAGGGGGATGCGGGCGCGCTGCCCGAGACGGCGCGCAGCAGCGGTCCCTAGGCTCGGGGGCATGGTGGATGCGGTGGTCGTCGGAGCCGGACCGAACGGACTCGCGGCGGCGGTGACGCTCGCGCGTGCCGGGCTGTCGGTCGAGGTCGTCGAACGCGCCGACACGATCGGCGGTGGCGCGCGGACCGCCGAACTCACGCTGCCCGGGTTCCTGCACGACGTGTGCTCCGCCGTGCACCCGATGGCGCTGCAGTCCGAGTTCTTCCGGCGCTTCCGCCTCGAGGACCGCATCGAACTCCGCCTGCCCGAGGTCCAGTACGGGCACCCGCTCGACGGCGGCCGTGCCGGGATCGCGTACCAGGACCTCGCGCGCACCGCGGAGTCGCTCGGCATCGACGGCCCGGCGTTCCGGCAGCTCATGGCCCCCCTGTCCGACAACGCCGACCAGGTTGCCGACTTCGCCACCGGCGCCCTGCTGCACGTCCCGCGGCACCGGCTGAGCGTCCTCCGGTTCGGGTTGCGGGCGCTGGAGCAGGGCACGAGTGCGTGGAACCTCCGTTTCCGCGACGAGGTCGCCCCCGCCATGGTCTCCGGCGTCGCGGCCCACTCGATCCAGCACATGCCGTCCCTCTCCACGGCCGCCGCCGCGCTGTCCCTCGGCGCATACGCGCACGCGCGGGGCTGGCCCGTCCCGATCGGCGGCAGCCAGGCGATCGTCGACGCGCTCGCCGCCGACCTCGTCGCGCACGGCGGCCGCATCGAGACCGGGCGCGAGGTCCGCTCGCTCGCCGACCTCACCCGGGCCAAGGCGGTGCTGTTCGACACGAGCGTCCCCGGGATGCTGCGGATCGCCGGGAAGCAGATCCCGACGCCGCGACGGGGCGCCCTCCGGCGCTTCCGGTTCGGCAACGCCGCCGCGAAGGTCGACTTCGCGCTCTCCGACCCGGTCCCGTGGACGAACGAGGCGCTCCGCCGCGCCGGCACGGTGCACATCGGTGGGACCCGCGCCGAGATCGCGGCCGCCGAGGGCGCGGTCGCACGCGGACAGCACGCCGAGCGTCCGTACGTGCTCGGCTCGGAGCCCACCGTGGTCGACCCGAGCCGCGCGCCCGCGGGCAAGCACGTCTTCTGGGCGTACGCGCACGTCCCCGCCGGGTCGGACGTCGACCAGACCGAGGCGATCACGCGGCAGATCGAGCGGTTCGCGCCCGGGTTCCGCGACACCGTCCTGCAGTCGAGCAGCCGTACCGCGGTCGAGATGGGCGCGTACAACCCGAACTACGTCGGCGGTGACATCGCCGCGGGTGCCGCGAGCTTCTGGCAGCTGGTCAAGCGTCCGGTGCTGTCGTCCGACCCGTGGCGCATGGGCGGCGGCATGTACCTCTGCTCCGAGGCGTCCGCCCCCGGCCCCGGTGTGCACGGCATGGCCGGCTGGCACGCGGCCCGGAGCGCCCTGCAGCACACGTTCGGGCTGCCCGAGCACGTCGATCTCACACCGGAGGACTGACCATGGCGAAGAACGTCCGCATCCTGCACTGCCGCCCGGAGGACGTCTTCGACGTGCTCGCGGACGGCTGGCTCTTCACGACGTGGGTCGTCGGCGCCTCGCGGATGCGCGGGCAGGACCCGGGCTGGCCGGCGGTCGGCACCCGCCTGCACCACTCGTTCGGCGTCTGGCCGCTCGTGATCGACGACGTGACGACGGTCCTCGAGCGGGACGCCCCGCACCGCATGGTCATCCAGCCGAAGGGGTGGCCCCTCGGCGAGGCCCGGGTCGAGCTCGTCGTCGAGGAGCACCGCCGTGGCTGCAAGGTCACCATCGTGGAGAACGCCGTGGCGGGGCCGGGCGCCTGGGTGCCGGACCTCCTCATGCAGCCGATGATCTGGATCCGCAACCGCGAGACGCTGCGGCGGCTCGGCTGGGTGGCCGCGGGTCGCGTCGCGACGTCCTGAGGGACGGGAGGCGCGGTGCGGGCCCGCACCGCGCCTCCCGTCCGTCCTGTGGTCGCCTCGGCACCGGCCCCGCGAACGGGGACGCTGTGGCGGGGTCCTGGGTCCGCCAGACTGACCGGGACATGCTCGCTGCACCCGACCACCGCCCCCTCCGGCCCCGACGCACGACCCTCGTGGTCGGCCTGGCGCTGATCATCGCGACCGCCGTCTCCGGGTGCTCGCACCGAGCCGAGCCCGTGGGCCTCGACGATGCGTTCCCGGACTGGGCGAAGGGCGTGCAGGACCGCTGGGCGGGACAGCCGGGCGAACTCGGCAGCGGCACCGGCTCGGACGACTCGTCGAGCCGACTGTCCCTCGGCACCGGCGAGGACGGGGCACCTGCCCGGGTGAGGGTGTCGATCACGTGCCAGGGCGACGGCACCGTCCACATGGCGGTGTGGGCCGGCCGGGTCGTGGACGGGGCCGAGAGCGGCAAGCGGCTCGCCTCGGGCGAGATCCGGTGCGGACACGACGAGGACCTGTACCTGCGCACCCGGAGCGAGTACGTCACCATCGGTCCGACGTCCGGGGACTCGACCGTCGGCTGGTACGCGGCCACCTACAGCGACCTCGCGGCGACCGCCGCCGACTGACCGGGGGTCGGGGTACACGTGGGTCCGCCGCGTGCCCGACCGACCCGATCCGGTGCGCATCCGCCTGCTTCCCCGAGCTGGTGCGGTTCGACGCGGCGCACGCGCCGGGGTGGGGTGCCGACCGGACCTGGCGAACGCCTCCGAGCAGCCTGAGCGATCGTCGGGACTCGTGGGACTGAGCGGACGTACAGGCCTACCGTCCCTCGGTGTCGGGCCGAGGGAGCCCGGCGCCGAGGGGGGTCGGGTCGTGCAGCACACGTACGGGCAGCAGTTCGCGGAGATCTACGACGACGTCTTCCCGCCGGACCCGGGCCTCGTCGAGGTGCTCGCTTCCAGCGCACCGGCGACGGCGCTCGAGCTCGGCGTGGGTACCGGTCGCGTGGCGATCCCGCTCGCGCAGCGGGGCATCGCCGTCACCGGCGTCGACCTGTCCGCCGAGATGCTCGACCGGTGCCGCGACGGCGCCGACGACGCCGGCGTCGACCTCGACCTGGTGCAGGGCTCGATGACCGACCTCCGCCTCGGACGGCGGTTCGACCTGGTGTTCTGCGTCTGCGCGTCCATCTCGATGCTGCTGACCCGCGAGCACCAGCGCGAGACGCTCGCCACCGCGCGGGACCACCTCGCCGACGGCGGCCGGTTGGTCGTCGAGACGCACAACCCGGACGCGGTGCTCGGCCTGCACGGCGGACGTCGTCGTGAGACCTGGTTCGTCCCGTACCCGGGCGCCGGCCGTGGTCTGCAGACCTACGCGACCCTGGACGAGCCGACCGGACTCTGGCAGGTCAGTCACCTGTGGCACGACGGCGGACGGACGACCATCGGGAACGAGGTGAGCCTCCTCACACCGGTCGAGGTCCTGACGGGCCTCGGTGCGGAGCTCGGGCTCGCCGTTCGGTCCGTGACGGGCGACCGGGACGGCGGTCCGGTGACACCGGAGTCCCCCACGTACACGGTCGAGTTCGAGGTGGCGTCGTGATCGGGTTCGTGGACCGCGTCGTCCGCAGCGTCGTCGACCGGTCGGCCGACCGCGGGAACGTGCTCGCCGCGACCGAGCGGGCCTCCGCGCTCGTGGTGCTGATGGGGAGTCTCGAGCATCTCGCGAACGCGGACAACCGCCGGACGGGCGGCCTGAACGACTGGACCCTGCTGCGGGGCTCCGCGCTCGTCCGCAACGAGCGACTGCGCCGCGTGCTCGACCGCGTCTACCGGCCCCGGGTGGTGACCGCGATGCACGGTCTCCGGGTGGCCGCCGCCCTCGTCCACCTGTCCCCGGTCCGCGACCGACGCGTCCGCGCCGCGGCGTCCGCCGTCACGGTGCTCACCGGCTACGCGCTCGGGCCGCTGCACCACAACGGCGGCGACGGCAGCGACCAGGCGGCGTTCTTCACGCAGGCGCTGTCGGGTGTGGCCCGGGCCTCCGGACGACCCGCGACGGTGGACACCGCGCTGTGGGCGGTCGCGAGCCAGGCGACCCTGTCGTACCTCGTGTCGGGGTGGGTGAAGCTGATGGGTGAGCCCTGGCGGAACGGCTCGGCGCTGCTCGGGGTGATGCGCACGCGGACCTACGGTTCGGAGTGGGTGTGGCGGGTCCTGCGCGACCGGCCGGCACTGGCGCGGGTGGGCGAGGTCGCCACGCTCGTCCTCGAGTGCGCGTTCCCGATCGTGTTCGTGCTCGGCCCGCGGATGCGCGTGGCGTACCTCGGCGCGATCGCCGGGATGCACCTCACCATCGCCGCGACCATGGGGCTCGGTCGGTTCCTCCCCGCGTTCCTCGCACTGCAGCCCGCGGTGCTCTACGTCACCGCGGACCGTCGATCGGTCGTGCCGCGTCGTCACGACGGGTTCCCGTGGGTCCTCGGCGTGATCGGGGCCGCGGTCGGGACGCAGGCCGTGGTCCGGCAGATCGTGGACGCCCGGCGCAGTCGACGTCCCCGTGCCGGGCAGACCGTGGTCGAGACGCCCGCCGGATCGCGCCTGGCCGTGCGGTACCGGCCGGCGACCTCGGGCCCGGGCGCACCCCTGGTGGTGTTCGAGAACTCGCTCGTCGCGGTCCAGGAGTACTGGGACCCGATCATCGCGGAGCTCGGCGGCGACGTCGCCACGCTGACGTACGACCGTCCCGGCACCGGCGCGAGCACGGCACCCGGCGCGACGCTCGCCACCTACGCGGAGGACCTCCGCTTCCTCGTCGGCCGCCACGCCGACGACGGACCCCTCTGGCTCGTCGGGCACTCGTTCGGCGGGCACCTGCTCCGACGCCACGCGGCCGAGCTCGGGCGCGACGTCGCCGGGGTGGTCCTCCTCGACCCGACCACCGGTTTCGTGGACCGACCCGACGAGGACGTCCTGACCGCCGTCCGGTCGCTCACCGACGGCTTCCCGCTGATGGAGTGGTCCCTGCGGACCGGCTGGGGATGGCTGCTCGACGCCACGACCTGGGCGATCCCCGCACGCCAGGAACGGACCGACGACCTGAGCCCCGTGTACCGGAACGCCCGACTGTGGCGCACCGGCCGTGCGGAGTGGCAGGCGGCGGAGCCGGACCTCGTCGCCGACCGACCCGGACGCCGCATCCCCGAGGGTGCCGACGTGCTCGTCGTCACGGCGAGCACGAGCGACGAACTCCAACCGGCCGTGAGCGCCGCGCACGAACGCGTCGCGCACGAGCACGACGGTCGCCGCGAGGTCGTCCGGTCCACCCACGACGGCCTGCTCGTCCACCCCGGACCGGTCCGACGGGTCGGTGCACTCGTCCGCGAGGCGATCGGGGTGGACCGATGAGCCGCCGCAGTGACGGTCGGGCCCTGCCCCTCGCGATCGGCCTCGCGCTCTGGATCATCGCGACGGTCATCGGCCAGCACCCGAACCGTCGATTCGACCGGGTCCGGCAGGTCGACACCGCCGCGCTGCTCATCCCGAACTGGCGCTTCTTCGCACCGATCCCCGCCTCGATGGACTTCGAGCTGCTGCATCGCTACCGGCAGGACGACGTGGTCAGCGAGTGGACGCGGACCAAGGACGTCGCAGCACGCCGGCTCCGGCACATGCTGTGGTTCCCGGACCGGCGGGTCGACAAGGGCCTGTTCGACGTGGTCGGACGGTTCCTGGTGGCAGCGGAGCAGCTGCCGGACGGGTACGAGACGGGCGCCGACTACCGCGCGCTGCTCGCCTTCGTCCGCCGCGTCGTCGCCGCGCAGACGGGTGGTCGCGCCGATGCCGTCCAGTTCGCGATCGTCCGCACGGGCGGTCACGACGACACCGTGCCCGTCGAGGAGCTCTTCGCATCCCGACGGGAACCCATGCACGACGGGGACGGCCCCCGTCGGCAGCCGGACGCCGCCTCCGCAGCGTCCGCACGACCGAAGGAGGAGACCAGATGAACGCCAACACACGGACCGCGCTGTGGTTCGCAGCACCCGTCGTGCTCATCGCCATCGCGGTGGCGATACTCCTGTTCGACCTGCCCGGCTTCGCGTGGCTGTCGGTCCTGGTCGTGCTCGGCATCGCAGCCGCAGTCTTCGTCGTCTCGGCACGACGAGAGTGACCTCGGCCCACCGGGCCGGGAACCGGGCCCAGCGCCCGACCAGCACCATCGCAGAACGGAAGGAATCCAGCATGACCACCATCGCCGACATCGCGTTCGACAGCGACCGCGGGCAGCGGTTCGCGCCGGAGCAGCCCCTCGCCGCGACCCCGCTCGCAGCGCTCGCCGCCACCTCGGTCTTCACGGGTGCGGTCGCCGCGTACGCGGTCGAAGAGGCCGTCGGGAACTGATCACCAGGACATCGAGGAAGGAACCAGCGCATGCAGCAGACACGACAGCTCGACGCCGTCCCGTTCGACAGTGACGAGGCGACCACGTTCCGTGGTCTCCGTCCCGTCGCGGCCACCCCGGCAGCGGTGGCCTGGGCCGGCGCCGTCGTGGCGGCGGCCGGGGTCGGTGCCGCCATCGGGGACGCCGTCGACTGACGGAGCCGCGTGACGGCGCCGGTGGGCGCCGTGTGCGGGCAGGACGGGAGGCGCGGTGCCGGTCGGCGCCGTGCCTTCCGTCGTCGACGGTGCGCGATCCGGGCGCGGCGCGGGTGCGTCTCGGTGCGGGTGCGGGTGCGGGTGCGGGTGCGCTCCGCGCTACGGCCGGGTGTCGACGAGCGCGACGAAGCGGCTGCCGATGCCCTCGACCTCGTGCCGGGTGAAGCCCGCGACGGGGTCCGGCGCCTGGTAGGGCTCGTGGTAGTCGCACATCAGGTGGTCCCAGTCGGGCCACCACTTCTTCGGACGTGCCTCTTCGGCGAAGCCGCAGACCACGCACTCGAGGCGGACCCAGACCTTCTTGGTGCCGGTGCGGTTGGCTCGGGACTGCACGAGCCAGGCGGGCGGGTCCTGCTCGATCGCCGTGAGTTCGGCCTCGCTGAGGTGCGAGGGGATCCCGTGCCGGGTCGCCATCTCGAGGGAGATGTCGAGCCGGACGGCGGCGTCACGTCGGGAGAGCATCCGACCAGCGTAGAGCGCCGACATCGAGCGGTGGGGACGGGTGTCGCTGCGCCGACGCTCGCGCTACGATCCCGACATGCGTTCTCCTCGTTCTTCGTGGTGGCTGCGGTAGCAGCCTCCTGACGCATGGTCGCGGGCTGCACGGCAGCTCGCAGATCGCAGATCGCAGGACCGTCGTGCAGCCCTTTCTCTCGAGAGGGCAACTCCAGTGGACACGTTCACCGCCACACAACACCGCATGCACGACCTCGACGCCCGCATCCGGGCGCGACCGGACCGGTTCCGCGTCCTGACCGGCGAACGGCCGACCGGTCGGCTGCACCTCGGGCACTTCTTCGGCACGATCGCCGAGCGCGTCGCGCTGCAGCGGCGCGGCGTCGAGACCTTCCTGGTGCTCGCCGACTACCAGGTCATCACCGATCGAGACACCGCTGACCACGTCGCCTCGAATGTCCGCGAGGCTGTGCTCGACTACCTCGCAGCCGGACTCGACCCGGCCGCGACGACGGTCTTCACGCACTCGTCGGTGCCGGCGCTGAACCAGCTGCTGCTGCCGTTCCTCAGCCTCGTCACCGAAGCGGAGCTGCACCGCAACCCGACCGTGAAGGCCGAGGTCGCGGCATCCGGTCGCGCGCTCAGCGGCCTGATGCTCACCTACCCCGTCCATCAGGCCGCGGACATCCTGTTCTGCAAGGGCAACCTCGTCCCGGTCGGGAAGGACAACCTGCCGCACGTCGAGATGACACGGACGATCGCTCGGCGGTTCAATGACCGGTTCGGCGCGCTGTTCCCCGAGCCGGAACCGCTCGTCACGACGTCCCCCGAGGTCCCCGGTGTCGACGGCCGGAAGATGAGCAAGAGCTACGGCAACGCGATCGCGCTCGGCATGACCGCCGACGAGACCGCGGACGTCATCCGACGGGCACGCACGGACGGTGATCGGCACATCACCTTCGACCCCGAGCGCCGGCCGGGGGTCGCAGCGCTCCTCACGACCGCGGCGCTCTGCACGGGCTCGACCCCGGAGGCCATCGCCGACGGGATCGGCTCAGCGGGCGCGGCGGCGGTGAAGCGTGTCGCGGTCGAGGCGGTCAACGAGCGCTTCGCCGCGTACCGACGCCGTCGTGCCGAACTCGCTCGCGACCCGTCGATCGTCACCGCGGTGCTGGCGGCCGGGAACCGTCGGGCGAACGAGATCGCCGAGGCGACCCTCGACGAGGTCCGCACCCGGATGGGCATGCGGTACACCGACGAGCCGATCAGGCCTCGCTGCGACTGAACTCGCTCGCCCGGCGGACCTGGTCGTCCGTCAGCGCGACGCCCGTGTACCGCTCGAACTGCCGCGCCGCCTGCAGCGCGATCACCTCGGCACCGGTGATGACCTGCTTGTCCGCAGCGCGACCGGCGCGGATCAGCGGGGTCTCGGACGGGAACGCGACCACGTCGAACACGGTCGTCGCCGCGCCGACGCGATCCTGGTCGAAGGCGAGCGTGTCCTGCTGGTCGCCGCGCATGCCGAGGGGCGTGACGTTCACCAGGACGTCGGTGACCGGCGCGTCCCGCTCGTCGGCGACCCACTCGTACCCGTACTGCGCCGCGAGGGCCGGCCCCGCCTGCTCGTTGCGTGCGACCACGGTGAGGTCGTCGAACCCGGCACCCCGGAACGCCGCCGTGACCGCCTTGGCCATGCCGCCGGAGCCGCGGAGCAGCACGCTCGCGGACGGATCGACGGCGTGCGAGGCGAGCAGCGACGCGACTGCCTCGTAGTCGGTGTTCGACGCCGTGAGGACGCCGTCGTCGTTCACCACGGTGTTGATCGACTCGATCGCCGCCGCGGACTCCTCGACGACGTCGACGAGCGGGATGATCGCTTCCTTGAAGGGCATCGAGACCGAGCAGCCGCGGATGCGGAGTGCCCGGATGCCGGTCACCGCGCCGGGGAGGTCGGTCGTGGTGAACGCCTTGTAGACGAACTCCAGCCCGAGCTCGTCGTAGAGGAAGTTGTGGAAGCGGGTGCCGATGTTGCTCGGTCGAGCGGCGAGTGAGATGCAGACCTGCATGTCCTTGTTGAGGATGGGCATGTCGTCAGTCTCCCATGGCAGCAGGGATGGAGCGGTCCACACGAGTCAGATGTGGAGGGGGTGGGGTTGTCCCCACCACGGATGCGGGTGTCCCCCGGATTCGATGTCGGATCGATCCTCCGTACCGTCGATGACATGAACACACTCATCCGCCCCCGCACCGGCCGCCTCCTCGCTGGGGTCTGTGCCGGCATCGCCGACCGGTTCGGCTGGTCCCGCACCGTCGTCCGCATCGCCTGGGTCATCCTGAGCCTCTTCCCGGGGCCGCTCTGGATCGCCTACGTCGTCCTCTGGATCCTCATGCCGAACCAGGGCTCCCGGCGCTGATCCCCCACCCGTCCGGACGGGTTAGTGTGGCGGGGTGCCGGTCTCCGTCTTCGATCTGTTCAGCATCGGGATCGGTCCGTCGAGTTCCCACACCGTCGGACCGATGCGGGCCGGACGCGCCTTCGCCGCCCGCGTGGCCGAGGCTCCCGTCGCGACGATCGCCGTCGACCTCTACGGCTCGCTGGCCTCGACCGGCCAGGGCCACGGGACGCTCGGCGCGGTCGTCACCGGCCTGATGGGGTCGGACCCCGAGACCGTGGACCCCGACGCGATGAGCCGCTCGCTCGCCGAGCTCGAGGAGACCGGCGTGCTCCGGCTCCAGGGCGGGTCGAGCGTCCCGTTCCGGCTCGCCGACATCGTGCTCCACCCGCTGACGATGCTCCCCCGCCACCCGAACGCGATGCGCCTCCGTGCCGCCGACACGTCCGGGGCGACCATCGCCGAGGAGACGTACTACTCGATCGGCGGCGGCTTCGTCACGAACGACTCCGAGGGGGACGTCGCCGAGACCGCGATCCCCGTCGACGACGCCGTGCCGTACCCGTTCTCGAGCGGCGCCGAGCTGCTCGCGGCCTGCGCGGCGAGCGGTCTGCCGGTCAGCGGGGTCGCACTCGCCAACGAGACCGCCACGCGCAGCACCGACGACGTCCGGGCCGGCCTCCTCCGCATCCACGGCGTCATGGAGTCCTGCGTCGAACGGTCCGTCGAACGCTCCGGCACGCTCCCGGGTGGGCTCACCGTGCGACGCCGCGCCGCGAACTGGTTCGAGCAGCTCACCGCCGACGACCCCGGGCACGACCCGCTCTTCGCGATGGAGTGGGTGAACCTCATGGCGATGGCCGTCAACGAGGAGAACGCCACCGGTGGACGGGTGGTCACCGCGCCGACGAACGGTGCCGCCGGGATCATCCCCGCCGTCCTGTACTACGCGCTCACCTACGTGCCGACGGTCACGCCGGCGAACCGCGACGACACCGTGGTGCGCTTCCTGCTGACCGCGGGCGCCGTGGGTTCGATCTACAAGGAGCGCGCCTCGATCTCCGGCGCCGAGGTCGGCTGCCAGGGCGAGGTCGGGTCGGCGGCGTCGATGGCCGCCGCAGGGCTCGCCGAAGTGCTCGGAGGAACGCCCGAGCAGGTCGAGAACGCCGCCGAGATCGCCATGGAGCACAACCTCGGGCTCACCTGCGACCCGATCGGCGGGCTCGTCCAGATCCCGTGCATCGAGCGGAACGCCATCGCCGCGAACAAGGCGATCAACGCGGCGCGGATGGCGCTGCGGGGTGACGGCGTGCACCACGTGTCGCTCGACCAGGTCGTCGAGACGATGCGGCAGACCGGCGCCGACATGTCCACGAAGTACAAGGAGACCGCGATGGGCGGGCTCGCGGTGAACGTCCCGCTCTGCTGAGCTCCGCCCTCGGGCGGGTCAGCCGTGCAGCAGCGTCAGCAGCCGGGCGGTCTCGGTGGCGATGGCGTCGCGCCCCGCGGAGACGTACTTGCGCGGATCGACCACGTCCGGACCTTCGTCGAGCACCGCTCGCAGGGCCCGGGTGAAGAGGCCGTTCAGGTGAGTGGAGATGTTGATCTTCGTCATGCCAGCCCGGACGGCTGCCCGCAGCTCGTCGTCCGACAGCCCCGAGGACCCGTGCAGGACGAGCGGGACCGGCACCGTGGCGCGGAGCTGCTCGACGAGCGTCCGGTCCACCGACGCCTCGCGCGTCTGCATCGCGTGGGACGTCCCGACGGCGACCGCCAGTGCGTCCACACCGGTGTCGGCGACGAAGGCAGCGGCGTCGTGCGGATCCGTGCGCACACCGGGAGCGTGCACGCCGTCCTTGCCGCCCACCTCACCGAGCTCGGCCTCGATCGCGACCCCGGCGTCGTGGCACCGGACTGCGAGTCGACGGGTGGCCTCCACGTTCGCGGCGAAGTCGAGGTGCGATCCGTCGTACATGATCGAGTCCACCCCGAGGTCGATGCCGGCGAGCACGAGCTCGGGGTCCTCGATGTGGTCGAGGTGCACGAGGACCTCGACGTCCGCCGACCGAGCGATCGCCGCGGTCGCCGTCGTGATCGGGGCGAGGCCGCCGTGGTAGCGGACGCAGTTCTCGCTGATCTGCAGGACCACGGGGAGCCCCGCTCGCTCGGCGCCGGCGACGATCGCCTCGGCGTGTTCCAGCAGCACCACGTTGAACGCCCCGACGCCGCGGTGTGCGGTCCGTGCGGCGTCGAGCAGTCCGGTGAGGGCGAGGTCGGTGATCATGCGTGGCTCCAGGTCGGGTCGGAGGGTCGGGTGCCGGACCGGACACCGTCGTCGTCCGCGAGGAACCGGCGGACGGCGTCGACGTCGACCTCGCCTGCGACGGGCCGGAGGACGGCGGCGGCGCCGAACGCGGCAGCGGATCGGAGCGCGGCGTGGTCGACGCGGGGCGTGGACGGCGCGGGCGTGGTCGTGGTCGGACTCGTCGGGCCGTCGGACGACCCGCGCAGCAGCGCAGCGAGGAGCCCGGCGGTGGCCGCGTCACCGGCACCCGTGGGGTTGCCGGAGACTCCCGGGACGGCGCGCACCTCGGTGACCCCGGTGCGCGTGTGGGCCGCCAGACCGTCCGCGCCACGGGACACCACGACGGCGCCCGCGCCACGGTCGAGCAGTTGCAGGGCGCCGCTCCGCTCGTCGTCGGCACCGGTCGCCTCGAGGAGTTCGTCGCGGTTGGGCTTGCAGATCGTCGCCCCGGCGTCGGCGGCCGCGAGGAGCGCACCACCCGGGCAGTCGACGAGGCTCGGCACCCCGCGCATCCGAGCGGCGGCCACCCAGTCCGCGACGACGCCCGGGTCGGCGCGGTGCGGCAGGGACCCCGAGACGACGAGGAACTCGACGTCGCCGTCGAGCTGCTGACCGATCACGTCCGTGACGGCGATCCACTCATCGGTGGTCACCTCGGGTCCGGGCTCGCCGAACATCGTCGGGTGCTCGACGTCGTCGACGACGGTGACCGTGGTGCGGGTCTCCCCCGTCACCGCGATGTCGACGTGCGCGAGACCGAGGGCGTCGAGGCCGTCGGCGATCCACCGGCCGGCAGCCGCACCGAGCGGCAGGACGGCGCGGGACGGGATCCCGACCGCGTCGAGCACCCGCCCGACGTTGAGGCCCTTGCCACCCGGACGACGGGCGACGTCCAGGACGCGCTGCGTCGTCCCGACGCGCTGACGGGCGACACGGTAGGTCACGTCCACCGCCGGGTTGGGCGTCACGATGAGGATCACCGGTGCACCGCCGCGGTCGTCTGCAGGTCGAGGACGCGCCAGGGCTCCGACCGCGCGGCACTGCTGGGGCCCTCGTCGATCACGAGCAGGTCGGCGGGAGCGCCGACCGAGAGCGGCGCCGGGAGGCCGAGCAGGCGTGCCGGTCGCGCCGACGTCGCCGCGACGACCTCGGGCAGCGGGGTGCCACCGTCGAGGAGGCGTCGGGCGGCTTCCTGCACGGTGATGGTGCTGCCGGCGAGGGACGATCCGTCGGCGAGCAGCGCGACGCCGTCACGGACCGAGACCGCCGAACCCGCGATCGCGTGCTCGCCGTCGCCGCAGCCGGTGGCGGCCATCGCGTCCGAGACGAGCACGAGGCGGTCCGGCGCGGCTCGCCGCACGAGTTCGACCGCCGCGGGATCGAGGTGGTGCCCGTCGACGATGCACTCGACCAGGACGCGGTCGTCGGTCAGGGCGACGCCGACCGGGCCCGGCCGGCGGTGGTGCAGTGGGGGCATGCCGTTGAAGAGGTGCGTGACGAGGGTGGCACCGGCGTCGATCGCTGCACGCGTCTCGTCGGCGGAGGCATCGGTGTGACCGATCGCGACGACGACACCGGCGTCGACGAGGTGGCCCACGGCGTCGATCGCTCCGGGGAGTTCCGGTGCGAGCGTGACGATCCGGAGCGCGCCGTCCGCCGCTGTGAGGAAGCCGTCGAGCTCCGCCGGGTCCGGTGCGTGCAGGAGGTCCGACCGGTGGGCACCGCGGCGCGCGGGTGACAGCCACGGTCCCTCGAGGTGGAGCCCGGCGAGCGTGCCCTCGGCGACGAGGACGTGGAGGCGTCCGAGTGCTGCGATCGTCTCGGCGACCGGGCCCGTCGCGACGGACGCGATGAGCGACGTCGTCCCGCGTGCGCGGTGGTGGCCCGCAGCGAGCGCGGCACCGTCCGTCGTGGCCGTGGCGAAGTCGTGCCCGAGCGCCCCGTGGGCGTGCAGGTCGACCGCCCCCGGCAGCAGCGTTCCCTCGATCGTCACCGCGGTGTCGGTCCGCGGGGGCGACCCGGATCCGCTCTCGAGGACCGAGCCGGCGTCGTCGACCGCCAGCCACCCGTCGTGGAGGTCGTGCGTCGCGGTGAGGATCCGCCGCGCACGCACCAGGGTGCTCATGCGTGCACCTCGGCGTCGAGCGCCGTGCGCGCCAACAGCCCGGCACCGATGGCACCGGCCGCATCGCCGTGCCGTGCCGGGGCGAGGACCGGGACGCGCAACCCCGGGAGCCGTTCGACGAGGGCCGTCCGGAGCGGATCGAACAGCAGCGGGCCGGACTCGGCCAGTCCCCCGCCCACGATGATCGTGTGGCAGCCGGCGACCGTCGTGGTCCACGCCAGGGCGTCCGCGAGCACGTCGATGCACTCGTGCCAGACCGTGGTGGCCACCGGGTCCCCGGCGCGGACGCGGAGCATCGCCTCGTGTGCCGAGGTGGAGCCCGACCGACGGGCGACTCCCCCTGCGGACGCGATCTCCTCGACGCGGCGCCCCGCATGTGGCCCGGCGGGGATCCGGACCTGTCCGATCTCCCCCGCCCAACCGCCGCCCGCGACGACCACGCCGTCGACGACGAGGGCACTCGCGAGTCCGGTGCCGACCGGGACGAAGGCGACGGAACCACGGGTGAGCGCCGGTGCCGCGCCGGAGGTCTCCGCCAGGGCGCCGGCACGCACGTCGTGTCCGAAGGCCAGCGGGACGTCGATCCCCCGTGCGGCGAACTCGGCCCGGACCCGGTCCCGCACCGGGACGTCCCGCCACCCGAGGTTCACCGCGAGGACGACGGTGCCGGCCCCGTCGTCCACGACACCCGGCGTCACGAGGCCCACCGCATCGAGGTCGCCACGGCGCAGTGCCCGTTCGGCGAGCTCCGCCACGACGGTGGCGAGCATCGTCGCGTCGGTGTCGCCGCGCGGCGTCGGGACGCGGGTCTCGTCGAGGACGAGTCCGTCGGCGCCGGTCAGTCGGGCCTTGATGCCCGTGCCGCCGACGTCGACCCCGAGCACCGCGCCTGCACCGCGCATCAGGTGAGGATGACCGAACGGGTGAGCGAGCGGGGGTTGTCCGGGTCGAGGCCGCGTCCCTCGGCGAGGGCGACCGCGAACCGGTGCACCACGACGAGCCCGGCGATCGGGTCGAGGTCGTGCTGGACGAAGCGCGCACCGGTCGCAGCGACCTCGTCCGCGAGCCCTTCCGGCGCGGTTCCGAGCGACCAGACGAGTCGGCCGGGCTGGGCGATCGCGATCGGACCGTGCCGGTAGTCCATGGCGGGGTAGGACTCCGCCCAGAACTGCGCTGCCTCGCGCGTCTTGAGGGCGGCCTCGAACGTGAGGCCGACCGCCGGACCGCGGCCCACGAAGGTGACCTGCTCAGCATCGAGGAGGTCGTCGATCGGGAGGCCGAGGGCGGTCTCGGCCTGTGCTGCGAGGGCGTCCACGTCGTCACCGATCGACGCACGGAGGAGCGCGAGCGTGGTCGTCGCGAAGCGCGTCTGCACGACCGAGCGCTCGTCGGCGAAGGGCAGTGCCACGACGACGTCGGCGACGGCGGCGGCCGGGCTGTCCGGGACCGCGGTGACGAGCACGGTGCGTCGACCGCGCAGGGCCTGCAACAGGTCCACGATCTCGGTCGTGGTGCCGGACCGGCTGATCGTCACGACCCGGTCGTAGTCGCGGCCGATCGGGTACTCCGAGCCGGCGAAGGCGTCCGTCACGCCCAGGCCCGCCTGCTCACGGGCGACGGCGTAGCTCATCGCGATGAACCAGCTCGTCCCGCAGCCGACCACGGCCACGCGTTCTCCGGGCTGGGGGAGCGACGCCTCGAACGACGAGAGGAGCGCGGCGGCAGCGCGCCACGTCTCCGGCTGCGACGTCAGTTCTGCGCTCACGAAGGTGTCGGTCATGGGTGCCTTCCGGTCCGCTTCGATCCGGGTGATCGATGATGAGGAAGCGTAGCGAGCGATCGTGCGCGATGGAAGAGCAAAACGTCATTCCCGATCACCGGGTGCGCGCGGTGACGCCATAAGATGGCCGACATGACCCCTCAACAGCGGCTCAACGCCCTGCTCGAACTGGTGAGCGAACGCGGCAACGTGTCGATCGCCGAGATCGGGGAGCTGCTCGGGATCTCGCCCGCGACCGCCCGACGCGACCTCGCGACGCTGGCGGACCAGCGCCTGGTCACCCGCACCCACGGCGGTGCCGCGGCGCTCGGGGCAGGCTACGAACTGCCACTGCAGTACAAGATCGCCCGTCAGGCCGAGGCGAAGACCGCGATCGCCCGCGCCGCCTCGCGGCTGGTGCAGCCCGGCGACACCGTCGGGTTGAACGGGGGGACGACGACGACCGAGGTCGCCCGTGAGCTCGGCAAGAGCGAGCGCTTCACCCGGGCGGACGGCGAGTACGGGGTGACGATCGTCACCAACGCGTTGAACATCGGGTACGAGCTGTCGGTCCGCGCCAACGTCAAGATCGTGGTCACGGGCGGCGTCGCGCGGCGGCAGTCCTACGAGCTCGTGGGCCCGCTCGTCCGGGACACCCTGGACGAGTTCGCGCTCGACGTGGTCGTGCTCGGTGTCGACGGGCTGAGCGGCCAGTACGGCGCCACGACCATGCACGAGGGCGAGGCGGAGGTCAGCCGGCACTTCGCGTCCGTCGGGCGCCGGGTGATCGTGGTCGCCGACTCGACCAAGATCGAACGGGCGACCTTCGCGCGGATCTGTCCGCTCGACCGGATCGACGCACTCGTCACCGACCAGCCCGTCCCGTCGGCGTTCGCCGCGGAGCTCGCCAGTGCCGGTGTGGAGCTCGTCGTCGCCGACTGAGCGGACGAGTCCTCCGGGGGACTCCCCGGCGCAGGCCTGTGCACGACGTTTCGATCGTGTAAAACCATCCACACCCTCCCCATGAGCGTTCGTTGAGCGCCTATTGTGCATTCATGATCGATTCGGCATCATGGGCGTCACAATCACGCAAGGGAGCGAGATGAGCATGGGTGACGCGTTCACAGGACGACCACTACGGGTCGGCATCGTCGGCATGGGGCAGCGTGCGGCGATCGCCCGCCACGTGGCCGAGGCGGCTGCCGCCGCTCCCGACCTGGAGGCGCGGGTCGTCGCCGTCGCCGAGGTCACCGAGCAGGGGCGCGAGCGGGCCCGGGCCGAGTACCCGGACGCCCTCGTCGTCGAGCACCACGGGGGACTCGTCGGGGTCGTCGACGCGGCGATCGTCACGACCCCCGACTGGACGCACGCCGCGATCGCGATCGACCTGCTCCGCGCCGGCATCGCGGTCTACCTCGAGAAGCCCATGGCCATCACGGTCGAGGACGCCGACGCCGTCCTCGACACCGCGGCGGAGACCGGCACGCCGCTGTACGTCGGGCACAACTTCCGTCACGCCGCGGTCGTGCGGCTGATGCGCGAGATCGTCGACCGCGGGGAGATCGGCCAGGTCAAGGCGGTCTGGTGCCGGCACTTCGTCGGCAACGGCGGCGACTACTACTTCAAGGACTGGCACGCCGACCGCACCAAGGTGAACTCCCTGCTCCTGCAGAAGGCCAGCCACGACCTCGACGTCATCCACGCGCTCGGCGGTGGGGACACCGCGCGGGTCGTCGGCATGGGGTCCTTGTCGGTCTACGGCGACGTCACCGACCGTCGCGACCGCAGCGGCGAGCTCATGGGGGACTGGTTCTCCCTCGACAACTGGCCGCCCCTCGAGCAGACCGGGCTGAACCCCGTCGTCGACGTCGAGGACGTGTCGATGGTGATGATGACCCTCGACAACGGTGTGCAGGCGAGTTACGAGCAGTGCCACTTCACGCCGGACTACTGGCGCAACTACACGGTCATCGGGACCGAGGGACGGCTCGAGAACATCGGCGACACCGGCGGTGGCGTCGTGAAGGTCTGGAGCCGTCGTCGCGGCTGGGACGTCGCGGGGGACCGCGAGTACCCGATCGACGGGGTCGCCGCCGGCCACGCCGATGCCGACCTCCTCACGATGACCGAGTTCCTCCGGCACGTCGCGCTGGGGGAGCCGACGACCCTCTCGCCGATCGCGGCCCGTTCCGCCGTCGCCGCAGGAGCGCTCGCGACCCGGTCGCTCCGGAACGGATCCGTCCCCATCGACGTCCCGCCGCTCGCGGCCGCGACGATCGCCCACTTCACCGACCCCACCCCGGCCGTCACCCGCTGACGGACTCGCGAAAGGACACCCGATGCACGCACCCACCTCTGCCAAGGGCCGCGGCCGTCGCCGTGCGCTCCTCGGCGCCGTCGCCGCGATCGGCGCAGCCGTGCTCCTCGCCGGCTGCAGCACGTCCTCCGGCGCCTCCAGCGCCGGCGGCGACTACGAGAAGGCCGCCAAGGACACCAAGGCGACCCTGACGTACGCCGTCTGGGACGAGAACCAGGTCAAGGCGATCAAGGCGAACCTCGAAGGCTTCAACGAGGAGTACCCGGACATCAAGGTCAACGTGGACGTGACCCCGTTCGCCAGCTACTGGACGAAGCTGCAGACCCAGGGCTCGAGCAACACCCTGCCCGACGTGTTCTGGATGAACGGCCCGAACTTCCAGCTCTACGCGGCGAACGGCAAGCTCGCGCCGATCACCGGTGAGGTCGAGGCCGGCGCGATCGACCCCGCGAAGTACTCGTCCGCCCTCAACGACCTGTACACGTACGACAAGACCCAGTACGGCGTCCCCAAGGACTTCGACACCATCGGCGTCTGGATGAACAAGGCGCTCTTCGAGAAGGCCGGGGTCGCCATGCCCTCGAAGGACTGGACCTGGGACGACTTCCAGAAGACCGGAGCCGAGCTCTCCGAGAAGCTCAAGGCCGACGGCGCGTACGGCGCGGCCGGCGGCATGGACGGACAGACCACCTACTACGACACGATCTTCCAGGCCGGTGGGAACGTGATCGACGCGGACGGCACGAAGTCCGAGTACGACACCGCCGCCGCCGAGGCCGGGCTGCAGTTCTGGACCGACCTCATCGCGTCCGGGGCGTCGCCCTCGATCAAGCAGCTGACCGACACCACCGCCGACCAGTGGTTCACCTCGGGCAAGCTCGCCATGTACCAGGGCGGCAGCTGGTTCCGCTCCGCGTTGACCGGCACCGACCTCGAGAAGGACGTCGTCGTGTACCCGCTCCCCAAGGGCAAGGAGCAGGCGACGGTCATCCACGGTGTCTCCAACGTCGTGTCCGCGAACACGAAGAACAAGGCCGCCGCACAGGCGCTCCAGGTCTACCTCGCGAGCAAGCAGGCCCAGCAGCAACAGGGCGACATGGGTGCGGTGATCCCGGCGTACGAGGGCACGCAGAGCGCCTTCACGAAGACGATGCCGGACGCCGACCTGCAGGTCTTCCTCGACGCGGTGGACTACGCCAAGCCGCTCCCGGTCTCGAAGAACACGGCGGCGTGGAACACGCTCGAGACGAACCTGCTGCCGAGTGCCTTCGACGGATCGACCCCGGTCGACGACGTGGCGAAGCAGCTCGCGCAGAAGATGGACGCCGCCCTCACCAAGGAACAGTGAGCCCCACACCGTGACGATCCACACCGAGCGACACCCGACCTCGGACGCCCCGGCCCGGACGCAGCGCGCGTCCGGGCCCGGGGCCCCGGGCTCCCGGCGTCCGACCGCCGGCACGACCAGACCTCCGGCGCACCGGACCGACGGGTTCTGGCCGTGGCTGTTCGTCCTCCCGTTGCTCGTCGGCGTCGGGACGTTCTACATCTGGCCGATCATCCAGACGTTCTGGTACTCCTTCACCACCTGGGGTGTGTTCGGCGGCGCCACCTTCTCCGGCATCGCGAACTACGTCCGGTTGGTCTCCGATCCGCAGCTCTACCAGTCGCTGCTCAACACGGTGATCTACACGGTGATCGTCCTGCTCGGCATCCCCGTGGCGGTCTGGCTCGCCAGTCTGCTCAACACCCCGGGCCTGCGGTTCGCGCAGTTCTACCGTGTGCTCTTCTTCCTGCCCTACGTCGCCATGCCCGCCGCGATCGCACTCGTCTGGCGGATCATGTTCAACGGCGACTACGGCATCGTGAACTGGTTCATCGGGCTGTTCGGGATCGACGGGCCGTACTGGATCTCGACGCCCGGCTTCGCGCTCGTCGCGGTGAGCCTGGTCGGGCTGTGGTCCTCGCTCGGGTTCTCGATGATCATCCTCGGCGCCGGCCTCAAGGACATCCCGCCCGAGCTGTACGAGGCAGCCGAGCTCGACGGCGCCTCTCGCTGGCGGCAGTTCCGGTCGGTGACGGTGCCGCTCCTCAGCCCGAGCATCTTCTTCGTGGTGATCGTCACGACCATCTCGAGCTTCCAGCTGTTCGACCTGCTCTACGCGATCCTCGGCAGCACCAACCCGGTGATCCCGAAGACGATGTCGCTCGTCTTCTACTTCTACAGCGCCGGCTTCATCGACAACGACAAGGGCTTCGCGGCGGCGATCGCGATGGTGATCTTCGTCCTCATCGGCATCGTCACGCTCGTGCAGTTCCGGTTCCAGCGGAAGTGGGTCCAGGCATGACCGCCACCGTCACACCGACCAGGACCGGCCGCCGGCCGGCGCGCCGCGGCGGCAGCCACTGGTGGATCCACGTCGTCCTCGGCGTCGGCGGGTTCGTCATGGCGTTCCCGTTCCTCTGGCAGATCATCATGTCCCTGTCGACGAACGCGCAGGTGCAGTCCGTCACACCGACCTTCTGGCCGGGGGAGCTGCAGTGGCAGAACTACGCGCAGGTGTTCGAACGCCTGCCGTTCCTGAGCCAGCTCGGGACGTCGGTGATGGTCACGATCATCCGGACGCTCGCGCAGATCGTGCTCTGCACCCTCGCCGGCTACGCGTTCGCCCGCATGCGGTTCCGCGGCCGGGCGATCCTGCTCGCGATCGTCCTGTCGATCCTGCTCGTCCCGTCGCAGGTGTACCTGATCTCCCAGTACCAGATCGTGCAGGGGCTCGGATGGTTGGACACCCTGATGGGCATCGTCGCACCGGGGCTGTTCAGTGCCTTCGGGACGTTCCTGATGCGGACCGCGTTCCTCAACCTCCCCCCGGAGCTCGAGGAAGCCGCTCGGATGGACGGCGCGAACCCGTTCCAGACCTTCTGGCGCATCATGCTGCCGTTGGCCCGACCGTCCATCAGCGTGCTGGCGATCACCACGGTCCTCTGGTCGTGGAACGAGCTGCTCTGGCCGCTCGTCGTGTCGACCCGTGCCGAGGACATGCCGCTCGCCGCAGGCCTCGCGACCCTCTCCAGCGACCGCACGATCGACTACCCCGTGCTCATGGCCGCGAGCCTCATGGCCATGGCACCGGTGCTGATCATGTTCGTCGTGCTGCAACGCCGCGTGATCGACGGCCTGGCCGCGTCCGGACTGAAGTGACGTCCGACCACGACCGGCCCGACCACGACCGGCCCGACCACGACCGGATCGACCCCGACCGGCCCGACCACGACCGGCCCGACCGCGACCGGATCGTGCACGACGGGACCGAGCTCCTCGCCGCGGCGATCGGATCCGTCCCCGACCCAGGAGAGCTGGCCGCCGCACTCGAGTCGACCGTCCGCGGCCTTCCCGACAGCGTGATCGTCGACGTCCTCCGCGCCGTCCGACCCCGGACGGCGGCCTGGCTGCGTGCCCACGGCGCCTCGGCCGACCAGGCGGCCGAAAGCATCGCGGACGTCGACCGCAAGCTCGGGCGGTACGGCCTCCGGGGAACCGGTCTGGACTGGTTCTGCGCGGTCCTCACCGCCCGCGTGGTGACGGTGGGGCGCCTCCAGTTCGAGATCGGCGACACGGCGGCCGACGGCTCCGCGGCCTGGGGCGTCCACGTCCCCGAGACGGGTCCGCTCGACGCCCCCGCGTGCGACCGATCGTTCGACGAAGCGCCCGCGATCCTCCGTGCCGTGGCACCGGCGCACGTGGCCGGCTGGTGGCAGTGCCGCTCGTGGATCCTCGACCCCGGGCTCCCCGACGTGCTCGGCCCGGACGCGAACCTCGTACGGTTTGCCCGCCGCTTCGAACTGGGACCGCCCTCGTCCGGTGACGCCGCCGAAGGGGACGGCGGTGTCGCGAAGTTCGTCCTCGGCACGACGCTGCCCGACGCCCGCGCGGCGGTGTCACGCGGGTCGATCCCCTCCGGCCGCCTCGCCGCCGGGGTCGCAGCCCGGTGGCGGTCGGGCGAGCACTGGACGGCCCGCACCGGGACGATCCGGGTCGCCGACCCGGGGCGACCGCCCGGAGCGCGATCGTCCGGAGCCGCCCGACCCGGTGCCAGCACCCCGGGCGTACCGTCCCTCCCATGACGAAGCCCGACCGCGACCACCTCGACGACGGTGTCGACATGTCCTTCGAAGAACGCCGCCAGGACACCTTCCGACGCATGTCCGGCTCCGACGAGCACGACGCCGACCCACGGGTCGAGGTGTCCCGCGCCGAGGACGGCGACGTCCGCATCGACGTCTCCGACAGTGCCGCGGTCCGCCCAGGCGGCGGGACCTCGCAGCGACCCCGCGGTGACGGGGACGCGAACACCGCGGATTGAGGCTTCCGCGATCCGGTCCCGGCCAGTAGCGTGCGGAGCAGACCGCGTTCCGCGGACAACGGGCACCATCGGATCGAAGCGAGGAGTCGACATGGCCGGCAAGTTCGAGATCTGGACCGACGCCAAGGGGGAGTACCGCTTCCACCTCAAGGCGGGCAACGGCGAGGTCATCGCCACGTCCGAGGGGTACGCCTCGAAGGCGGGTGCGAAGAACGGCATCGCCTCCGTGCAGCAGAACGCGCCCGGCGCGGAGGTCGTCGAGCTCGACTGACGGTGGCGCACGGCATGATCGTTCCGTGCACCTCGTCCTCCGCCGCGTCGACGGCGGCGTCCTCGCGACACCCCTGACCGACGCGGGGACCGCAGACGGCGAGCCGATCCGGGTGGACGAGCCGCGCCTCCCGGCCTTCGTCGCGTCCCGGGACGCGCCCGACGTGCGCTGGGTGTGGGACGACACCGCGCGCTGGTACCCGGCCGTGCTCGCGGCCGGCGGCCGGGTCGGGCGCTGCATCGACCTGCGCCTGTGCCGCCGCATCCTGCGATCGGCCCTCGCGGCACGGGACACCGCGCTCGCCGCCGCGCCCGTCGACGCGTGGGACGCCGCCGTCCAGGAGGCGCGGGTCACCCGCCCGACGCACGCCCGCCTCTTCGACGACGCGCTCTTCGACGTGTCGCCTCCCGACGACGAGCTGGACCCGGTGGCAGAGCTGCGGGCGCAGCTCGACGCGGTCGCGTCGTCGACCGCGCCGGGTGCGCTGCGGCTCCTGGTGACGGCGGAGTCCGCCGGCGCGCTCGTGGCGGCGGAGATGCTCCACGCCGGGCTGCCCTGGCGCGCCGACGTGCACGAACGACTGCTCGAGGACGCGCTCGGACCGCGGGTGCCGTACGGCGTGCGCCCTCGGCGGCTCGAGGAGATCGCGGCCGTCGTGCGCGAGCGGCTCGGTGACCCGTCGCTCAACCCGGACTCGCCCGCCGACGTCCTGAAGTCCCTGCGCCGGGCCGGCCTGATGGTCACGAGCACGCGGAAGTGGGAGCTGCAGGAGATCGAGCACCCGGTCATCGAACCGCTGCTCGAGTACAAGCGGCTCGCGCGGTTGCTGACCGCGAACGGCTGGACCTGGCTCGACGAGTGGGTGCACGAGGGTCGGTTCCACCCGAAGTACCTGGTCGGTGGGGTCGTCACCGGGCGATGGGCGGCCGACGGCGGGGGAGCGATGCAGCTGCCGAAGGGCATCCGCGCCGCCGTGGTCGCGGACGACGGGTGGAAGCTCGTGGTGGCCGACGCGGCGCAGCTGGAGCCCCGGGTGCTCGCGGCGATGGCCGGCGACCGGGCGATGGCGGCGGCCGGGGACGGGCGCGACCTGTACGACGGCGTCGTGGCCTCCGGCGCGGTCGAGACCCGGCAGCAGGCCAAGGGCGCGATGCTCGGCGCGATGTACGGGGCGACCCAGGGCGAGGGCGGGCGGCTCGTCCCGCGGCTCGAGCGGGCGTTCCCGGCCGCCCTCGGACTCGTCAGCCGGGCAGCCCGGGCGGGGGAGCGGGGCGAACCCGTGACGACCTTGCTCGGCCGGACGTCACCGGTGCCGGACGCCTCGTGGTTCGCGGCGCGGAACCAGGCCTACACGGTCGAGGGGACGCCGGCGATGCAGCGGGCGGTGGAGTCGCGGGCACGGAGCTGGGGGCGGTTCACCCGGAACTTCATCGTGCAGGGCACCGCTGCCGAGTGGGCGCTCGCGTGGATGGGGTCGTTGCGCTCGCGGCTCGCCGAGCGCTTCCGGGGGCCGGTGACGGACGGCCCGCACCTGGTGTTCTTCGTGCACGACGAGATCGTGGTGCACACCCCGGCCGAGCACGCCGAGTGGGTGGCCGAGCAGATCCGGGCCGCCGCCGCCGATGCCGGGCGTCTGCTCTTCCGCGACTTCCCGGTGGTGTTCCCGCTCTCGGTGGCGGTCGTCGACGACTACGGCGCCGCGAAGGACTGACGCGGCGCACCTGCGCGCCCGGTGCCCGGCGCACCGGCGGCGCCCGGTGCACCGGTGCCCGGCGGCGCCCGGGCGCACCGCACCCGCACACCGGGACTCGGGCAGGGTGGGTCGATGCAGACCGATCACCCCGAGGCCCCCGACCAACGCGTCGGCGACGTCGACCTCACGACGTGGCGCACCCGCGCCGGCCGGGCCTCCGCGGACGGCTGGGCAGCGCTCGGCCACCGCTGGGGTGCGCTCCCGCTGCTCGTGGTCACCCTCGCGATCGGCATCGGGGTCGCCGTGACCGCGACCTGGGCGGCCTCCGAGGTCTACGACGCCGTGCGCGAGGCCGACGACGTCGCCGTGCTCGACCGCCCCGTGCTCGACTGGATGCTCACGCTCCGGTCGCCGACGGCCGACACCCTCGTGACCTGGTGGACGGACGTCGCCGGCACCATCGGGATGCCGATCGTCGCCCTGGGGTTCCTCGTCGGGTTCACGATCCAGCGTCGTGCCTGGACGCCCCTCGTGCTGCTCGTCGCGGCCGCGGGCGGGTCCCTGCTCATGACGGTCGCGGGCAAGGACCTCATCGGCCGTGCCCGCCCGCCGCTGCGCGATGCCGTCCCGCCGTACGAGCACTCGCCGTCGTTCCCGTCCGGGCACACGCTCAACGCGACCGTCATCGTCGGGACGATCGTGTACCTGCTGCTCCTCCGGCAGTCGAAGCTCGTGACCCGGGTGCTGACGATCGTCGCCGGGACGTTCTTCGTCGTCTCGGTCGGCATCTCGCGGGTGTTCCTCGGCCACCACTGGCTGACCGACGTCCTGGCGGCGTGGGCGCTCGGGCTCGCCTGGCTGGCGCTGGTGATCACGGCGCACCGCCTCTACCTCACGGCGCTCCGCCGCGGTGCGCGACCCGTCAGGTCGTCCCGGTAGGTTGCCCCGCATGGAAGAACGGGTCTTCGGCGGTCGGTACCGCGTCACGGGAACGCTCGGGCACGGTGGCATGGCCTCCGTCTACCGGGCGGTCGACGAGCAGCTCGGGCGTGAGGTGGCGGTCAAGGTCTTCCGCATCGGAGCGGTCGACCACGGCGAACGCGCCCGTGCCGAGGCGGAGATCCAGACCCTCGCGGCGCTCCGCAGCCCGGCACTCGTGACCCTGTACGACGCCGCGCTCGACGACGTCGACGGCGACTCGTACCTCGTGATGGAACTCGTCCCGGGGAGCGACCTCGCGACGCGACTGCGCGAGGGGCCGCTGGACCGTGCCACCGCCGCCGGTGTCGGGGCGCAGGTCGCGGACGGCCTCGCGGCGGCGCACGCGCAGGGCATCGTCCACCGCGACGTGAAGCCGGCGAACGTGCTGCTCGAGAGCGACGGCGTCCACGTCAAGCTCGCCGACTTCGGCATCGCCCTGCTGCGGGACGGCGCCCGGGCCACCCAGACCGGCACGGTGATGGGCACGGCGGCGTACATCGCACCGGAGCAGGTCCTGGCGCAGCCGATCACCGGCAAGGCCGACGTGTACGCGCTCGGGCTCATGCTCCTCGAGGCGCTCACCGGCAAGCAGCCGTTCCCGGGCAGCGCGGTCGAGTCCGCGACCGCTCGCCTCACCCGCGGTCCGGAGATCGACCCGCACCTGCCCACTGCCTGGCGCACGCTCCTGCACGTCATGACCGCGCAGGACCCGGCGGACCGGCCCTCGGCGGCCGAGGCCGCACAGCGACTCCGTGCGCTCGGCCACGACGACGCCGCTCCGGCCACGCAGCTCCTCCCCGGCGGTCCCGGCACGGTCACGCCGGCCGTGGCGGGTGCGGCGGCCGGTGCCGCGGCGGCGGGCGCTGCGGGTGCCGCCCGTGCGGACGAGGCGACGCAGGCGATGCCGGCGAGTCGCGCCTCCGGGGCCGACGACGCCACGCGAGCCATGCCGACCGCGCAGCCCGGCGGCGCCGACGACGCGACGCGCGTCCTGGACGCGCAGCGGCCGAACGCCTCCGACGACGTCGCGACCACGGTGCTCGGCGCGCAGGGGGGCCGCAGTGCGGACGGCGCGACCGGAGCGGTCGGCCGTGCCGGAGGCCCCCGTGGCCCGGTCGAGGCACCCCCGGCACCGGCGCCGGACGACCGACCCCGGCGCCGACGCGGGCCGATCATCGCCGCCGTGGTGATCGGTGTGCTCGTGCTCGCCGGCATCGTCGTCGCCGTGTTCGCCCTGAACGGGGACGACGGGTCGACGCCGGCACCGACCGAGTCGAGCTCGCCCTCGACCGACGACCAGCAGCCGAGTGAGCCGGCGGAGCAGCCGTCCGAGCCGGCGGAGCAGCCGTCCGAACCGGCCGAGCAGCCGTCCGAGCCCGCACAGCAGCCGTCCGAACCGGCCGAGCAGCCGTCCGAGCCGGCACAGCCGAGCGACCCGGCGGACGATCCCTCGGTGGGGCCGCAGCCGTCGAGCCCGGCGTCCAACCCCGTGCAGGCTCCGCAGGACGGCGCCGACCCGGCCGTCGACACGAGCGGTCCGGGCAGCTCCGGTCCCGGGAACTCGGCGAACGCCCCGGGGCACAACCGGGGCTGACACGCCGAGGGTTTTCCTCCAGACGGTGGACCAAATACGCTGGGCCGGTGCGAGAACTGCAACGGAGCGGTGGCCCGACGACGGCCGTCGCCGCGCGGAACGGTGTCGGCTTCGGTTCGGCGGAGGGCTGGCTGGTCGAACGACCCGCGGGTGAGCACGTCGTCGCCGCGGTCGTCCCCGGGTTCGCCGGTCGGACGATCGAGTCGGGTGACGAACTCTCGTGGGTGTGGTTCCCGGAGCGCGTGCTGCCGGACGGTGCGACGGAACCCACCGAGGACGACCTGCCGCACTTCTGGGACGCGACCGCGTTCGCGCTCGACGTGGTCTGCACCGACGGCACGCGGCTGAGCGACGCGGCGCGCGACCAGTACGGCGACGCGCTCACGCCCGAGGCGCAGGACGCAGCGCGCAAGCAGTGGGTCGACCAGTGGAACCGTCGGGCGGTGGACCTCACCCCGCTCGCAGGCCGGGTCGTCGACCGCCTGGAGGCGCGGCTCGGCTCCGCCCCGCACCCCACGACCGCAGACGGGTCGCGCCCGCACCTCCGCGGCTGGCTCGACGCCGTCCGCATCGGTCCCGCGCGCCCCACCCCGCGCACCCCGCTCGACCACGTCCGCACGACCCGCGGCACGCAGGCGTCCTCGCGGTTCTCCCGCGGCAACAACGCCCCGCTGGTCGGCATCCCGCACGGCGGGGTCTTCGGCCTGCCCATGACGGACGCCTCGAGCAACCGCTGGCCGTACGCCTACCAGGAGCACGACCGCACCGACGCGACCGGCCGGGTCCGCCCGGCGATCCAGGCCTTCGCGACGAGCCACATCCCGTCACCGTGGATGGGGGACCGGGGTGTCTTCCAGGTCATGCCCTCCCCGCTCGACACCCCCGATCCCGACCGGGCCGCGCGCGCCCTCGGCTTCGACCACGACGACGAGCAGGACGGCCCGCACCGCTACCGGGTCGACCTCGACGAGGGCGTCACGGCCGAGATGACCGCGGGGGAGTTCGCCCTCGGCTTCCGGTTCACCGGCACCCGGAGCATCGTGCTCGACCACCACGGCCGGGTCTCGGACGTCTCGGTGACGGTCACGGACGGCACCGCCGTGGTCGAGGCCCTGCTCGACGACCGTCCGGGCACCCCGCCCCACTTCGTGCACGTCCGGGTCCCCAGGGTGACCGCCGACCACACCACCGTCGGCGAGCAGCAGCTCCGCGGCTGGTTGTCGCTGTCCGACCAGCCCGAGGGCACCGACGTGCTGCTCGGGATCTCCACGGTCTCGTTCGAGGACGCCCGCGCGAACCTCGACGCCGCCGGCCCGTTCGACACCATGCGCGCCCGTGCCGAGCATCTCTGGACGGACGAGCTCGCCACGCTCTCCGTCGAGGGCGCGACCCCCGACCAGCTGACGAGCCTGTACTCGGGGCTCTACCGCCTGTTCCTCTACCCGAACCGTGCCGGCGAGACCGCGCGCGACGGGGTCCCCCGGCACCGCTCCCCGTACGGCTCCGTGCAGGCCGAGCCGATCCGCGACGAGCCCGGACCCGAGGTCGTCGACGGGCCGTTCACCACGACGAACGGCTTCTGGGACACCTACCGGACCGCCTGGCCGCTCCTCGCCCTGCTCACCCCGGAGACGGCGGGCGACCTCGCGCAGGGCTTCGTCGAGCACCACCACGACGGTGGGTGGACGCCCCGGTGGAGTGCCCCCGGCGCCGAGGACTGCATGACCGGCACCACGAGCGACACCGTCTTCTCGGACCTCGCGGTGAAGGGCGTCACCGGGTTCGACCTCGCGCAGGCGTACCGCAGCGCACTGCGGAACGCGACCGTCCCGCCGCGCGACGAGCGTGTCGGACGCAAGGGGAGCCTCCCGGGTGCCTTCCGCGGCCACGTCGACACCGCGACCCACGAGGGGATGAGCTGGACCCTCGACGCGGCCATCAACGACTGGGGCCTCGCCGTCATGGCGGGCCTGCTCGCCTCGCGTGCCCGGACACCCGCCGACCTCGCGCGCTACGAAGCCGAGTCGGAGTGGTTCGCCCGTCGGTCCCTGCAGTACCGGAACGTGTTCGATTCCGAACGGGGCTTCTTCATCGGGCGCGACCCCGACGGCTCGTGGCGGGTCGGCACCGAGTTCGACCCGCGGGACTGGGGCGACGACTACACCGAGACGAACGCGTGGGGGACCGCCTTCACCGCTCCGCACGACGGCGCCGGCGTCGTCGACCTGCACGGCGGCCCGTCCCGCTTCGACGCCGCGCTCGACGCGTTCTTCACCACCCCGGAGACCGGCGCGACCGTCCGCTCCGGCTCGTACGGCTTCCCGATCCACGAGATGACCGAGGCCCGCGACGTGCGGATGGGGATGCTCGGACTCTCCAACCAGCCCGCGCACCACATCCCGTTCTTCCCGATGTTCACCGGGCGGCACGACGAGGCGCACCGCATCGTCCGCGAGGCGCTGCACCGGCTCTTCGTCGGGTCCGACCTCGGGCAGGGGTACCCCGGCGACGAGGACAACGGCGAGATGAGCGCCTGGTACGTCTTCGCGACGATCGGCCTCTACCCGCTGGCGCCGTCCACGGGCACCTACGTCCTCGTGCCGCCGTCGGTCCGCAGGACGGTGCTGCAGCAGCCGGGAGGCACGCCCACCGTCATCGAGGTCGCCGACGGCTCCGAGGGCGCGTACGTCGCGTCGGTGACGGTCGACGGCTCACCCTGGACGTCGGTGAGCATCCCCCACTCGGTGGTGGTGTCGGCGTCGCGGATCGTGTTCACGCTGTCGCCCGAGCCGCAGGGCTGGGCATCGGACACCCGCCCGGTGTCCGCGTCCGACGTGCACGGGTACCGGGACGCCCCCGTCGACGTGCTGCCGGTCGGCCTGTCGTCCGCCGACCTCCCGTCGCCCGCCTCGTCGCTCGTCGACGACACCGGGCGGACGGTCACGGCGCTCGCCGCGGGGACCTCGGTGTCGTTCGACGTCCCCGACGTCCCGACCTCGCTCTACACGGTCACCGCGGCGGAACCCGGGGTCCACTCGTGGGAGGCCGCGCTCGGGGACACCCGCGTCGCCGTGCAGGACGCGGTGTTCGACTGGGCCGGGCAGACCCGGGTGTTCCGGTTGCAGGGCTCCGGGACGGCCTTCACGTTCACGACCGTCTCCGACCTGCCGCTCACCCAGCTCGAGCTGATCGCGGCGGACGGACAGCGTTGACCCGCCGTTCACCGGGCGGGGGCATGCTCGGCCCATGTCGATGAGCACACCCTTCGATCCCGAACAGGACGGCCGCTCGATCCCCGTGGACGGCTCCGACGAGGACGAACTGCAGATCGAGGAGGACCGCGGCGCCGACGTCGGCGAGGACTCCGCCGACCCGAGCGTCTCGCCGGTCCGTCACGACGACGAGGACGAGGCCGGCGGCGGCCCGGCGTTCCGGCGTCCGCAGGCCGGCGACCGCCTGCACCCGGACGATCTCTGACGCGTTTCCAGGGCGATTGCCAAGCGGACCGGGCATGCTCGGGCGCATGTCGATCGCGAACTCGTGGGACCCGTCCGGTGGCCGTGCCATCCCCGAGGACCAGGTGAAGGAAGACGGCCTCGAGCTCGACGAGGAGTCGGCCGCCGAGCTCGGCATCACGTTCGACGTCGTCGGCGGAGCGTCGGCCGACCCCGCGGGGGTGTCGCCGGTGGACGTGGCGGTCCCGAGCGCCCCCACCCGCGCCGACGCCGACGCCGACGCCGACTGAGGCGTACCGGGTCGAATCGCGCATACCTGATCAGGAGTTCTGACCAGGTATGCGCGAAACGTCCTTGCATCGCGAGCGTTCTGGGAAAGAACCTCAGCGCACGCGGTACTTGAACCCGACGTGCGAGCCCGTGAACCCCAGCCGCTCGTAGAACCGGTGCGCGTCCGTCCGGTCCGCGTCCGAGGTCAACTGCACGAGCGGCGTCCCGAGTTCCCGGGCGGCGACGTCGACCACCCACCGCATCACCGCGCTGCCGATCCCGCCCGAGCGCACGGCACTGCTCACCCGGACCGCCTCGACGAGCAGCCGGGCGGATCCACGCCGGGCCATCCCGGGGATCCGCGTGAGCTGCAGCGTGCCGACGACGACGTCCCGCTCGTCCGTCACGACGAGGAGCGCGTTCGCCGGGTCCTCGACGATCGCCCGGAGCGCGGCGGCGTACAGCGGCTCGTCCTCCGGCGCGGCGACGTCCCCGCGTGCGGCACTGATCGGGTCGTCCGACAGCAGCGCCATCAGGGCGTCGAGGTCGTCGGGCGAGGCGTCCCGGACGGTGACCGGGCCGGAGCGGGCGACGAGGCGGACGGGCAGGGTGAGGTCGTGGAGCACGGGTCCCACCCTGCCCGATCCGCTCAGGGGACGGTGTGCCCCGCGGCGGTGAACACGCGGTACCACTCCTCGCGCGAGAGCACGACGTCCGACCCGGCGGCCGAGTCCCGGACGCGCTGCGGGTTCGTCGTGCCGAGGACGACCTGGAAGTGCGCCGGGTGGCGGGTGATCCACGCCACGGCGATGCCCGTCGGGGTGACCCCGTGCGCGGCCGCGAGCTCCTCGAGCACGTCGTTCAGCTCGGCGTAGTGCTCACGGTCGCCGAGGAAGACGCCGTCGAAGAAGCCCTTCTGGAACGGCGACCAGGCCTGCAGCGTGATGTCGTTGCTGCGCGAGTGGTTGAGGATGTCGTTGTCGCGGTCGATCGACTGGTCGAGGCCGCCCATGTTCGCCGTGACGCCCTGCGCGATGACGTTCGCGTGCGTGATGCTCAGCTGCACCTGGTTGAACGCGAGCGGCTGCCGCACCGAGCGGCGCAGCAGGTCGACCTGCCCCGGCGTGTGGTTCGAGACGCCGAAGTGGTGGACCTTGCCGGCGGCGTGCAGCTCGTCGAAGGCCTTCGCGACCTCTTCCGGCTCGACGAGGGCGTCGGGACGGTGCAGCAGGAGGACGTCGATGTGGTCGGTCTGCAGTGCCGTGAGGGACTCGTGCACGGACTCGATGATGTGCTCGTACGAGAAGTCGAAGTACGCGCCGTTCGGGGTCGGGCGGATGCCGACCTTGGTCTGCAGCACGATCTCGGCGCGCTCGGCGGGGGAGAGGGTGACGGCCGAGCCGAAGCGCTCCTCGCAGCCGTGCCACCCGCCGTACACCGCGGCGTGGTCGAACATGGTCACGCCCGCGTCGCGCGAGGCGCGGTAGAGCGCGCGGATGTCATCGTCGCTCATGTCGTTGATCCGCATCAGGCCGACGACGACGTCGGAGGCGGTGAGGTCCGTCTGTGGCAACTCCAGTGTCTTCACGCCCTCGATCCTGCCATCGGCGTGCCCGGGCAGGCAGGCCCTGTCCGTACCGGCATCGGTGCGAGCGACGGAAGGGAGGCGCGGCTCGGCCCCGCCGCGGCCGTCGCGGCCGTCCGGTGGTCCGGTTCAGGGCACCAGGACCGCGAGCACGCCGGTCCCGTCGGCCCAGCTGCCGGTGAGCGGGCGACCAGCGGGCAGCTCCGCCCCGACGGCACGGGCGACGACGAGCGTCCCGTGGTCGGTCGCGACGGAGGTCAGGGCGCCGGAGGTCTGCGCGTCCACGGTCGTCACGGCGGGGGAGTCGGCGTCGGACCCGCTGCCCGATGCCGTCCCCTCGGCGTCCCACGCCCCGGATCCGTCGGCGCGCTCGAGGGTGGCCTCGTGCCCGCCCGTGGCGATCGCCCGGCGCAGGACGTCGGCGTACACCGGGTCGCCCACGGCGTCGTAGACCCAGCGTCGTCCGAGCACGGAGTGGTCCATCTCGGTCACGAGGAAGGCCTCGGCACCGTCGAGCGGTGCGCCGCGGTAGGTCAGCGGTGCCTGGAGCACCCGGCCGTCCGTGGTGCGCACGAGCACCGTCTCGACGCCGACCTCGCCCGCGGGGTCGTCGAACCGGAACTTCCCCGCGATCGCGAGGTCGTCGCCGGCGGACACCTCGCTCCAGGGCTGGTCCGGCAGCCAGGCGGCGAGCGCCTCGAGCTTCGACGGGCGGAGTTCTGCGCGGTGGATGACGGCCATGCCCCGACCGTACCGGGGTCAGTGCACGGAGAACCCGCCGTCGACCGCGATCGACTGCCCCGTGACGTACGCCGAACCGGGGCCGGCGAGGAACACCGCGGCGGCGGCGAAGTCCGTGGCGAGTCCATTCCGCCCGACCAGGGTCCGTGCCGCGAGGGCGGCGACGGTCGCGGGGTCGGCACTGAGCCGTTCGTTGAGCGGGGTCCGGACGAAACCGGGGACGAGGACGTTGGAGGTGACCCCGTGCCCGGACCAGGCCTCTGCCTGGGACCGGGCCAGTCCCTCCAGACCCGCCTTCGAGACCCCGTACGCCCCGCTGGCGGCGAAGGGTCGGTGTGCCTGCTGGGAGCTGATGCCGATGATGCGGCCGTACCCGCGGGCCGCCATGCCGGGCGCGAGCCGCTGCCCGAGCACGAACGGCGCGTCGAGGTTCACGGCCATCGTGGCGTCCCAGGTGTCCTCGTCGAGGTCGGCCATGGGCGGCCGCAGGTTGATCCCCGCGGAGTTGACGAGCACGTCGACATCGCCCGCAGTGTCGGCGAGGGCGTGGGCTCCGGCGCGCGAGGACAGGTCCGCGACGATGCCGTCGGCCGAGCCACCCGCCTGCCGGATCGCAGCGACGGTGGCGTCGATGGTCGCCGCGGTCCGGGCCGCGACGAGCACGTGCGCGCCGGCGTCCGCGAGGGCGGTGGCGATCGCTCGCCCGATGCCGGAACTGCCTCCCGTCACCAGGGCGGTGCGTCCGTCGAGGCCGAAGAGCTGCTGCAGCGACATCCGGCCAGGCTAGCGAGGCCCCGTACGCTGGGCCGGTGCGTGACGACCTGCTGCCGATGCTCGCCTGCCCCGTCTGCGCCGAGCCCCTCGGCCGTGTCGACGGCGGCCAGGTCGGCTGCGCCACGGGCCACCGGTTCGACGAGGCCAAGCAGGGGCACCTCACGCTGCTCCCCGCGAAGCGTCGTGCGCTGACGGCGGACACCCCGGAGATGGTCGACGCCCGGCTGCGCTTCCTGGGGCGCAGGCACTACGCGCCGGTCGAACGGGCCGTGGCCCGGGCGGTCGCGTCCGTGGACGTGCCCGGTGTCGTCCTCGACGTCGGGTCCGGGCCGGGAACGTACCTCGCGCACGCGCTCGAGGCCGTCTCACGGCTCGGGGTCGCACTCGACCTGTCCGCGGTCGCGATCCGACGGGCCGCTCGCATCCACGAGCGTGCGGGGGCCGTCGTCGGGGACGTGACCGAGCGCCTCCCGGTCGTCGACGGCGCAGCCGCGGTCGTGCTGGACGTCTTCGCGCCACGCAACCAGACGGAGTACGCCCGCGTGCTGCACCCCGACGGCCTCCTCGTGGTGGTGACCCCGCGCACCGGACACCTGGCGGAGCTGGCCGAGGCGACGATCACGGTGGACCCCGAGAAGGAACGGCGGCTGCACGACTCCCTCACGCCCGCGTTCGCGCAGCGTTCGGCCGAGGACCTCACGTGGACGATGGAGCTGTCCGCCGAGGACGTCCACGACGTGGTGCACATGGGGCCGAGCCACCACCACGTCGACCCGGGGCAGGTGTTCGCGCCGACGAGCGTCACCGCTGCCGTGACGGTCAGCACGTGGAGTCCCGCGCGCTGACCGCCCGTCACCGCGCCTGTCGCCGGGCGGTGTGGGCTCGCCCACGTGCACGATCGACCGCGATCCCGGTCCGGGCGAGCAGGAGCACGGCGCCGACACCACCCGCGCCGATCGGGGTCACGAACAGGCCGAGGTCCGTCCCCGGCAGCCGCCACCAGTCGATCGACCACGCGGCGACGACCGCGAACGCCAGCAGCAGTCCGGCTCGCCACCACCAGCGACCCGGCAGCCGTCCGACGCCGAGCGTGGACAGCACCAGGAGCGCCCAGCACCCCTCCGGCGCGAAGGACCGTGGGTCGTTCGTCCCGCAGGTGGACACGGCGCACTCCCACCGGACCTGGTCGGCCACGCCCGCGTACCAGCGGAACAGCAGCACGGCCGCGACGAGGGCGAGGAGCGCCACCGGCGGGCCGGCCCAGCGCCACACCCGGCCGAACCGGGAGCGGCGTCGACGCGCGGCCACCCACCCGTCGCCGAGCTCGTAGCCGGGCATCGGACGGAACTCGGGCATGCCGGCACGCTACCGGCGGTCGGATTTCGTGGGGAAGTGGCTCGGAAACGTCACGGCGTGCGGCCCGGGGGTCGCCCGGGCCGCACGGCGGCGCTGATCGGTCGGCGCTACTCGGTCGGCGCCGCGACGTCGAGCGCCCAGATCACGCCGAAGCGGTCGCGGAGCTGCCCGGCCAGCGGCGCCCAGGCCGACGGACCGAGCGGCTGCCGGATCTCGGCCCCCTCGGACAGCGCCGCCCAGTACCGCTCGAGCTCGGCCGCGTCGTCACCGTGCACGTACACGTAGAAGGCGTTCGTGCCCTGGTCGTACGGCTGCCCCGGCCAGACGTCGAAGGCCATCACGCGCAGCCCGGCGTCGGTGGCGACCTGACCCCAGACGATGCGGTCGGCCCAGTCCGGCTCGTCCGAGGCGCCCATCGCGCCGTAGGTCATGGACGCGACCTCGCCGCCGAAGACCGAGGCGTAGAAGTCGAGGGCCGCGCGGGCCTGTCCGTCGAAGTTGAGGTGCGTTGTCGTTTCGATGCTCATGGGACCAGCATCCCGGGCATTGCGGTCAGATCCTGTCCGCTTCTCCACCGATACTGGAGGCATGTCCGGACCGTCCTCGCGCATGCTCGCGCTGCTCTCGCTGCTGCAGGTGCACCGGGACTGGCCCGGCGACGAGCTCGCCGGACGGCTCGAGGTCAGCCCGCGCACGCTCCGCCGCGACGTCGACCGGCTCCGCGGCCTCGGCTACCGCGTGGAGGCACTGCGCGGCCCGGCCGGCGGGTACCGGCTGGCAGCGGGTGCGGACCTGCCCCCGCTGCTGTTCGACGACGACCAGGCGGTCGCGATCGCCATCGCGCTCGCCGTGGCACCCGCGTCCGGTGCGGACATCGCCGAACCGGCCGCCCGGGCGCTCGTGACGGTGCGGCAGGTGATGCCCGCGCGTCTGCGCACACGGGTGGACGCGATCGACGCGGTCACGTCGGCCGGTCGCACCCCCGTCGACCCGGAGGTCCTCATCGCGGTGAGCGAGGCCGTCCACCTCGGCGAGGTCCTCCGCTTCGGGTACGGCCCCGACGAGACGCCCCACCGGGTCGAGCCGCACGCGGTGGTCGCCCGGAACGGCCGCTGGTACCTGCTCGACTGGGACCTCGACCGCGCAGACTGGCGCACCCACCGCGTCGACCGCATCACCCCGCGGATGCGGACGCGCGTGCCGTTCACGACACGGCCCGTGCCCGGTGGCGATCCGGCAGCGTTCGTGGCCGCGCGGTTCAAGGGGTCCCACCGCGAGGACGTCTGGCCCTGCACCGGCACCGCCGTCCTCGAGGTGCCGGCCGAGACCGTCGCGCCGTACCTCCCCGACGACGCCGTGCTCGAGCCGCTCGGCCCGGACCGGTGCCGTCTCACGCGCGGCTCCTGGTCGTGGGAGGGCCTCGCGGCGGCGTTCGCCGGTGCCACCGCGGACTTCACCGTCGAGGGGCCCGACGAACTCCGTGCGGCGACGGCCGTGCTCGCCGAGCGGCTGGGGCGAGCGAGCGAACGTTAGTGACGCGCATGCGTGTGTCAGGACTGCGTTAGGGAACCGTCAGGACGGCCCAGGAGGCGCGGCTGCGGATCCAGCATCGGTTCGGCACCACACGTGGTGCCGTCCGCGTCGCCCGGCGCGGACCCCGTGAACCTCTGGAGTCCCTCGTGTTCGACGTCTTCGTCGTCGCCGGTGTCCTCGCCGTGTTCGGCGTGGTGGCACTCATCGCCAAGGCGGTGGAACGGCTGTGATCGTCATCGCCATCGCCGCCGCCGTCCTCGGCGTCGCCTCGCTCGTGTACCTCGTCTGGGCCCTCGTGCGCCCGGAGAAGTTCTGATGAGCACCGCGGACACGTCGGCCGGGATCGTCCAGGTCGCCACCCTCGTGCTGCTGCTCGTCGTCGCCTACCGGCCGCTCGGCGACTGGATGGCGCGGGTGTTCACGCCGACACGGCACAGCCGGATCGAGCGCGGGGTCTACCGGGTGATCGGCGTCGACCCCGACGCTGAGCAGTCGTGGCCCGCGTACCTGCGCGGCGTGCTGCTCTTCAGTGCCGTGGGGCTGCTGCTCGTGTACCTCCTGCAGCGCATCCAGGTCGTGCTGCCCGGCGACCTCGGGCTGCCGAACGTCGGTCCGTCGCTCGCGTTCAACACGGCGGCGTCGTTCGTCGCGAACACGAACTGGCAGTCGTACTCGCCGGAGGTCACCGTCGGGTACACGGTGCAGATGGCCGGCCTCGCGGTGCAGAACTTCCTCTCCGCGGCGGTCGGGCTCGCCGTCGCCGTGGCGCTCGTCCGCGGCTTCGCCCGTCGACGCTCCGGCACGCTCGGCAACGTCTGGGTGGACGTCGTCCGCGGTCTCGGCCGGCTCCTGCTGCCGGGTGCGTTCGTGTTCGCGATCGTGCTCGTCGCCGGTGGTGTCATCCAGTCGTGGGGGAGCGGCACCGACGTCACGACCCTGGTCGGCGGGACGCAGCACATCCCGGACGGGTTCGTCGCCTCGCAGGAGGCCATCAAGGAACTCGGCACGAACGGTGGCGGCTACTTCAACGCGAACTCGGCGCACCCGTTCGAGAACCCGCAGGCGTGGACGAACCTCGTCGAGGTCTTCCTCATGCTCGTCATCCCGTTCTCGCTGCCGCGCACGTTCGGCCGCATGGTGGACGACGACCGTCAGGGCTACGCGATCCTCGCCGTGATGGGCGCGATCTTCCTCGTCTCGCTCTCGGTGATGTCGATCGCCGAGCTCGGCGGCGGCGGCAGCGCGACCCACGCCGCCGGGGCCGCCATGGAGGGCAAGGAGGTGCGGTTCGGCATCCTCGGCACGACGCTCTTCGGGACGACCTCGACCGCGACGTCGACCGGCGCGGTGAACGGCATGTTCGACAGCTTCACGCCGATCGGCGGGATGATGGCGCTCGTCAACATGATGCTCGGCGAGGTCACCCCCGGCGGCGTCGGCTCCGGGCTGTACGGGATGCTCGTGCTCGCGGTCATCACCGTGTTCATCGGCGGGCTGCTCGTCGGTCGGACCCCCGAGTACCTCGGCAAGAAGATCCGGGCCCGCGAGATGACCTTCGCGTCGCTCTACATCCTCGTCACCCCGACCCTGGTGCTCCTCGGCACCGGCCTGTCCCTGGTGCTCCCGGGCGTCCGCGAGCAGGTCGTCGGCACGTCGATCTTCAACCCGGGCAACCACGGCCTGTCCGAGCTCCTCTACGCCTTCACCTCGGGCGCGAACAACAACGGCTCGGCGTTCGGCGGCCTGACGGCGAACACGACGTGGATGAACTCCGCGCTCGGCGTCGTGATGCTGCTCGGCCGGTTCGTCCCGATGGTGTTCGTGCTGGCGCTCGCCGGGTCCCTCGCGACCCAGGACCGGGTGCCGGAGACCGTCGGCACGCTGCCCACGCACCGGCCGCTGTTCATCGTCCTGCTCGGCGGCGTCGCCGTCGTCGTGACCGCACTCACCTACTTCCCGGTGCTCGCACTGGGACCGCTCGCAGAAGCCCTCGCCCGATGAAAGCCGAGACCATGACCACCGCGACCTCCGAGCACGAGGCGACCAGCGCCTCCAGGCCGGCCACACGCTCGTCCGCCTTCGGACCCCGTCAACTCGTGGCGGGCCTCCCGGGTGCCCTGCGCAAACTCGACCCGCGACTGATGTGGCGGAACCCCGTCATGTTCATCGTCGAGGTCGGCGCCGCTCTGACGACGGCAGCAGCCGTCGTCGAGCCGTCCGCGTTCACCATCGCCATCGCCGTGTGGCTCTGGCTCACCGTCGTCTTCGCGAACCTCGCGGAGTCGGTGGCCGAGGGCCGGGGCAAGGCGCAGGCCGACACGCTGCGGAAGACCCGCTCGACCACGAGTGCCCGTCGGGTGCTCCGGTACGACCGGTCCGACGCGGCGGCGACCGGCAACGAGACCGAGGAGGTCGCGTCCGTCGACCTCGCCAAGGGCGACGTCGTGGTCGTCGTCGCGGGCGAGGTGATCCCGGGCGACGGCGACGTCGTGGACGGCATCGCGTCCGTCGACGAGTCGGCCGTGACCGGTGAGTCCGCCCCGGTCATCCGCGAGTCCGGCGGCGACCGGAGTGCCGTCACCGGCGGCACCCGGGTGCTCTCGGACCGCATCGTCGTGCGCATCACGTCGACCCCCGGTGAGACCTTCATCGACCGGATGATCCGGCTCGTCGAGGGTGCCGCCCGGCAGAAGACGCCGAACGAGATCGCGCTGAACATCCTGCTCGCCTCGCTGTCGATCGTGTTCGTGATCGTCTGCCTGACGATGCAGCCGATCGCCGGGCTCGTCGGGGCGACCGTCAGCGTGCCGGTGCTCATCGCCCTGCTCGTCTGCCTCATCCCGACGACGATCGGTGCCCTGCTCTCGGCGATCGGCATCGCGGGCATGGACCGACTCGTGCAGCACAACGTCCTGGCGATGTCCGGCCGTGCGGTCGAGGCCGCCGGGGACATCACGACCCTGCTGCTCGACAAGACCGGGACGATCACGTACGGCAACCGTCGGGCGTCGCGCGTGGTGCCGGTCCCCGGTGTCACGGAGCCGGCCCTGATGGAGGCGGCCGCCCTGTCGTCCGCTGCGGACGGGACCCCCGAGGGGCGGTCCATCGTCGACCTCGCCGCGGGAGCGGGCGTCGCCCCGGACCTCCCCGCCGGTGCCGTCGAGGTGCCCTTCACCGCACAGACGCGCATGTCCGGCGTCGACCTGCCCGACGGCAGCTCCGTGCGCAAGGGTGCCGCGTCGGCAGTGCTCGCCTGGGCTGCAACCGGCTCAGCGGGTGTCCCCGAAGCGGTCGCGCAGGCCATCGACGCCACGGTGGTCGAGGTATCGGACCAGGGCGGTACCCCGCTCGTCGTCGGACGCCGCGCACCCTCCGGTGCGGTCACGCTGCTCGGGGTCGTCCACCTCAAGGACGTCGTCAAGGACGGCATGGCGGCACGGTTCGCCGAGCTGCGCGAGATGGGGATCCGCACGGTGATGATCACCGGCGACAACCCGCGCACCGCGAAGGCGATCGCCGCCGAGGCCGGTGTGGACGACTTCCTCGCCGAGGCCACCCCCGAGGACAAGCTCGCCCTGATCCGCAAGGAACAGGAGGGCGGCAACCTCGTCGCGATGACCGGTGACGGCACGAACGACGCCCCGGCCCTGGCGCAGGCGGACGTCGGCGTGGCGATGAACACCGGGACGACCGCAGCGAAGGAGGCCGGCAACATGGTCGACCTCGACTCGGACCCGACGAAGCTCATCGACGTCGTCCGGATCGGCAAGCAGCTGCTCATCACCCGCGGGGCGCTCACGACGTTCTCGATCGCGAACGACATCGCCAAGTACTTCGCGATCATCCCCGCGATGTTCCAGATGGCGTTCCCCGGGCTCGCCGCGCTCAACGTCATGGGGCTGCACAGTCCCGCGTCCGCGATCCTCAGCGCCGTCATCTTCAACGCGCTCGTGATCGTGGCGCTCATCCCGCTGTCCCTCCGCGGCGTCGCCTACCGCGCCGCCTCGGCATCGTCGATCCTCGGCCGGAACCTGCTCCTCTACGGGCTCGGCGGCGTGATCGTCCCCTTCATCGGCATCAAGCTCATCGACCTCGTGGTCGGTCTCATCCCGGGGTTCTCCTCATGACGTCTGCATCTCGTTCCTCGTTCCGCTCCCTCGGGGTGGCCGTTCGGCTCACCCTGCTCAGCACCGTGGTGCTCGGCATCGCCTACCCGCTCGCGGTGTGGGGCGTCGGCCAGGCCGCGTTCCACGACCAGGCGAACGGCTCGATGGTGACGTCGTCGGACGGCACCGTCGTCGGGTCGTCGCTCATCGGGCAGTCGTTCGACGGCCGCGGAGCCGACCGGTGGTTCCAGTCGCGGCCGAGCGCCGCGGGGGAGAAGGGCTACGACGCCGGGGCGTCGAGCGGGTCGAACCTCGGGCCGTCGAACCCCGACCTCCTCCGCAGCGTGCAGGAGCGGCGTGCGGCGGTCGCGAAGGCCGACGGGGTCCCCGTCTCCGAGGTGCCGGCGGACGCGGTGACGGCGTCGGGCTCCGGCCTCGACCCGGACATCAGCCCGGAGTACGCGCTGCAGCAGGTGTCCCGCGTGGCCGCTGCGCGGGGGATGTCGGAGTCGGCGGTGCGCACGCTCGTGGAGCAGCACACCGAGGCGCGGCAGCTCGGGTTCCTCGGCGAGCCCGTGGTGAACGTGCTCGAGCTGAACCTGGCGCTCGCGAAGGCGTCGGCGTGACCCTCGTGTCGAACCACGAACCCGACATCGAACCACCTCCTTCGGCTGGTTCGGTGTCGGGAACGTGGTTCAGTGCGCATCCGGCGCGGAACGAACCCCTCGGACGCGAGAGGATGAGCACGTGAAGCGCGGGAAGCTGCGGGTCCTGCTCGGTGCGGCGCCCGGTGTCGGCAAGACGTTCACGATGCTCGAAGAGGGGCACCGACTGCGCGCCGAGGGCCGCGACGTGGTCGTCGCCGTCGTCGAGACCCACGGCCGCGCCGCCACGGCCACACTGGTCGACGGGCTCGAGGTCGTCCCCCGACGCATCGTGGAGCACCGCGGCGTCCAGCTCGACGACCTCGACCTCGAGGCCGTGCTGGCCCGCCGGCCCGACATCGCCCTCGTCGACGAACTCGCCCACACCAACGCGCCCGGCAGCACGAACGAGAAGCGCTGGCAGGACGTCGAGGCGATGCGGGACGCCGGGATCGACGTCATCTCCACCGTGAACGTGCAGCACATGCAGTCCCTCGGCGACGTCGTCCGCGAGATCACCGGCACCGTCCAGCGCGAGACCGTCCCGGACGCCGTGGTGCGCGCGGCGGACCAGATCGAGGTGGTCGACCTCGCCCCGGCGGCGCTGCGCGAGCGGCTGTCCGACGGGCTCGTCTACCCGGCGACCCGGATCGACGCGGCGCTGTCGAACTACTTCCGGCTCGGCAACCTCACCGCCCTGCGTGAGATCGCCCTGCTCTGGCTCGCCGACGAGGTCGACGACGCGCTCAAGGCCTACCGCGCCGAGCACGGCATCGACCACCGGTGGGAGACCCGGGAACGCGTCCTCGTCGCCCTGACCGGCGGTCCCGAGGGCGAGACCCTGCTGCGCCGCGGCGCCCGGATCGCCGCCCGCAGCGCCGGCGGCGAGCTCGCCGCCGTGCACGTCACGACGAACGACGGCCTCCGCGAGCGCCACCCGGGGGCGCTCGGGAAGCAGCGCACCCTGCTCGAACAGCTCGGCGGAACGTACCACCAGGTGGTCGGCGACGACGTCCCGACGACCCTGGTGCGGTTCGCGAAGTCGATCGACGCGACGCAGATCGTCATCGGGGTGAGCCGCCGCAGTCGGCTCGCCGCGGCGATCACGGGCCCGGGCATCGGCAACACCGTCATCCGCGAGTCCGGCGACATCGACGTCCACGTCGTCACCCACGAGCGGGCGGGCGGTGGCTTCGCCCTGCCGAGGCTCGGCGGCAGCCTGTCCCGCGGCCGGATCGTCGCCGCGTTCGTGCTCTCCCTCGTCGCCGGTCCACTGCTCACCTGGCTGCTGTCGTTCAGCACCGACCCCGACTCGATCACCGTGGACGTGCTCGCGTACCAGCTGCTCGTGCTCGTGGTGGCGCTCGTCGGCGGGATGTGGCCGGCCGTCTTCGCCGCCGTGCTGTCCGGGCTGAGCCTCGACTTCTTCTTCGTGCAACCCCTGCACCGGGTCACCGTGCAGCAGCCGTGGCACCTGGTCGCCCTCGTCATGTACGTCATCAGTGCCGTGCTCGTGAGCTTCGTCGTGGACCGCTCGGCCCGTCGATCGCGAGCCGCCCGCCGCGCCGCCGCCGAGTCGGGCCTCCTCATGGGGATCGCCGGCAGCGTGCTCCGCGGCGACGACGCCCTGCAGGCGCTGCTCGACCGGACGCGCGAGGCCTTCGGCTTCGCCGGCGTCCGGATCCGGCAGGGCGACGAGGTGCCGGCCACGTCCGGGACGTTCGGCGAGACGCCGGACGCCGCCACGTCCCTCCCGTCCGGCGCCGTCCTGGAGTTCGCGGGCGCCCCCGACGACCCGACCCAACGACGACTGCTGCGCGTCGTCGAGCAGCAGCTCGACGCCGCCGTCGAGCACCGCGACCTCACCCGCGCGGCCGTCGACGCCGAGCGCATCGCGGCGGTGGACCGGGTGCGGAGCGCGATCCTCGCGGCCGTCGGCCACGACGTGCGGCGGCCGATCGCGGCCGCCTCGGCGGCCGTGCAGACGCTTCGGGCGCCGGACATCGAGTTGTCGGCGGACGACCAGGAGGCGCTGCTCGCCACCGCCGACGAGAGCCTGCGTCAGCTCGCGGTGCTGTTGGCGGACCTGCTGGACGTCAGTCGCGTGCAGGCCGGGGTGCTCGCCGTGACGCCGGTGCCGCTCGCCCTCGAGACGGTGGTCGCCCCCGCGCTCGACGAGCTCGAGCTCGGTCCGGACGACGTCGACCTCGACCTGCCCGCCGACCTCCCGCCGGTGCTCGCCGACGCGGTGCTGCTGCAGCGCGTCGTCGTGAACCTCCTCGCCAACGCCGTGCGGTACGCCCCGGAGGACACCCGGGTCCGCATCGCCGCGAGCGCGTTCGGCGGCGGCGTCGAGCTCCGGGTGGCCGACCACGGCCCCGGCATCCCGTCGGACCGCGTCGACGAGGTGTTCCAGCCGTTCCAGCGCCTCGGCGACACCGACAACGACACCGGACTCGGACTCGGACTGGCCCTCGCCCGCGGGTTCACCGAGGGCATGGGCGGCACGATCGAGGTCGACGACACCCCCGGCGGCGGACTCACCGTCGTGGTGCGGCTGCCGATCGCCGGACACCTGGGAGTGGAGATCCGATGAAGGGCCGTGCGCGATGAAGGTCTTGATCGCCGACGACGACGTGCAGCTCGTCCGGGCGCTCGCCGTGACGCTGGCCGCCCGCGGGTACGACGTCGTCACCGCCCGGGACGGCCGGGCCGCGATCGACGCGGTCATCACCGAGCGGCCCGACCTCGTGCTGCTCGACCTCGGGATGCCCCGGCTCGACGGCATCGGGGTGCTCGAGGGCATCCGGGCCTGGTCGCAGGTCCCGGTGCTCGTGCTCTCCGGTCGGACCGACTCGTCGGACAAGGTCGACGCGCTCGACGCCGGCGCGGACGACTACGTCACGAAGCCCTTCCAGATGGACGAGCTGCTCGCCCGACTCCGGGCGCTCGGCCGGCGGCAGGTCGCGGCAGCGTCGGCCGCGGGTGCGACGCCCTCGGTGTCGATCGGGGACCTCGTCGTCGACCTCGTCGCGAAGCAGGTCACGCCGCCGTCCGGTCCGGCAATCCGACTGACCCCGACCGAGTGGCGGTTGCTCGAGGTCCTCGTGACGAACCCCGACCGGCTCATGACGCGCGAGATGCTCCTCACCGACGTGTGGGGACCGTCGCACGGCAACGACTCCGGGTACCTGCGGCTGTACATGGCGCAGCTGCGGCGGAAGCTCGAGCCGGACCCGGGACACCCGCGCTACCTGGTGACCGAGTCGGGCATGGGCTACCGCTTCAGCCCCGCCGGGATCACGTCCGGGAGCTGACCGCGGCGAGCTCCGCCCGGGTCCGCGCGCCGAGCTTCCGGAGCAGGTTCGCCACGTGGTACTTCACCGTGTTCGGGCTGATCCCGAGCCCGTCGGCGATCTCCCGGTTGCCGATCCCGGTGGCGACGAGCCGCAGCACGTCCTGCTCCCGCGGCGTGAGGTCGGACGCCTCCGACGACACCGGCGTCCCCGCCGGCGGGTCGAGCGGGATCGCGATGTCGAGCACGGACCCCCAGCCCGCAGTGGACGCCACGTGCAGTTCGCCGTCGAGGGTCGCGACCCGCTCGGCGATCGGCCGGACGGTGTCGTCGTGCACGTCGAGCGTGCCGGCTCCGTCGTCGCGGAGCTGCATGAGCAGGTTCCGGCCGTCGCAGTCCCACTGGATCCGGACGCGCCGCGCAGCGCCCTCGTCGACGAGGGCGAGCACCGCCGTCCGCACGATCGCCCGGGCGCTGTGGGCGACGTCGCCGGGGAGTGCTCGACCGGTCGCCGGCGGTTCCACGAACTGCACGTCGAGGTCCCCGAACCGGACGAGCGGACGGAGGTCGGCCCGGAGCCGCGAGAACGCCCCCGTGACCGGTTCGAGCAGGGCTCCGCGCTGGCGGTCCGTCACGGTCCGGAGGTCGACGAGCGCTGCCGACGCGATCTCGACGGCCTCGGCACGGGCGGCCGCGTCGCCCACGCGCGGCGACCGGAGCACGGCGAGCACCGACTCCAGGGTGAGTGCGTGCCGGTCCGCCTGCTCCGCGACGGTGCGCGCGTGGTCGGCGGCGGCGAGGCGTCCTGCGGGGTCGCGCCGCGCCTCCTGGACGGCCGACGGAGCCGCCGTCCCGTCGTCGCGCACGTTGTCGGTCACGTGACCAACCGTACGACTCCCACCCGAGCGGGTGGGGCCACCCGATCGGACGGGGACCCCGCCGTGTCGGGTAGCGGCGGCGGACCCGCGTCCCGACCACGATCGACGGCATGCCCGCTGACACCGTGACCGACGCCCTCGCCCTGATCGTCCGCGAGTCCGCCGACCTCGCCGAGACGGTCCGGGGCGACACCGATGCCGCGCTCGAGCTGCTCAGCGGTGCCGAGCGCGTGTTCGTCCACGGGGCCGGCCGCTCCGGCCTCGCGCTGCGGATGACGGCCATGCGGCTCATGCACCTCGGACTCGACGTGCACGTCGTCGGCGAGGTGACGACCCCGGCCATCCGGACGGGGGACGTCCTGCTTGTCGCGAGCGGCTCCGGCACGACCACCGGCATCGTCCAGGCGGCGCGCACCGCGGTCGACGTCGGCGCTGACGTGCTCGCCGTGTCGACGACCGACGACTCGCCGCTCGGCGCGCTCGCCGCCGTCACCCTCGTCGTCCCCGCCGCGACGAAGACGGACCGGTCGGGCAGCGCCTCCGAGCAGTACGCGGGCAGCCGCTTCGAGCAGGCCGTGGTCCTGCTCGGCGACGCACTCTTCCACGCCCTCTGGACCCGGAGCGGACGCTCCGCCGACGACCTGTGGCCCAGCCACGCCAACCTCGAGTGAAAGGCACACCCATGCAGATCCAGTTCGCCATCGACACCCTCACCACCGAGGCCGCGCTCGACCTCGCCGCGAAGGCCGCCCCGAGCGTCGACGTCCTCGAGCTCGGCACGCCGCTCATCAAGAGCGCCGGGCTCTCCGTCATCACCGCGATGAAGGAGGCTCACCCGGACAAGACCGTGTTCGCCGACCTCAAGACCATGGACGCCGGCGAGCTCGAGGCGGACATCGCGTTCGCCGCGGGCGCCGACCTGGTCACCGTCCTCGGCGTCGCCGGGGACTCCACCATCGCGGGCGCCGTCGCCGCTGCCGACAAGCACGGCAAGGGCGTCGTCGTCGACCTCATCGGCGTCGCGGACAAGCCCGCACGGGCCCGTGAGGTCGTCGCCCTCGGCGCGCAGTTCGTCGAGGTGCACGCGGGGCTCGACGAGCAGGCCGAGGAGGGCTTCACCTTCTCCACCCTGCTCGAGGCCGGCGAGGCCTCCGGCGTCCCCTTCTCGATCGCGGGCGGCGTGAACGCGTCGTCGATCGCGGCCGTGCAGGCGTCCGGAGCGATCATCGCCGTCGCCGGGAGCGCCATCTACAGCGCGGACGACGTCGCAGCCGCGGCGGCGGAGCTGCGTGCGGCCGTCACGGAGGCTGCGGCGGTCTGATCCGGTCCAGGAGGCGCGGGTCGACCCGGCAGGGTCGGCTCGCACCCGCGGGCGGTAGCGTCGGGGCGTGACGATCGCGCTGCGCCGGGTGACGGCAGACGACTGGGAGACCTGGCGTCCGGTCCGGCTCGCGGCGCTCGCGGACGCACCCGAGGCCTTCGGGTCCACGCTGGCCGACTGGGCCGACGCGCCCGAGCACCGGTGGCGGACCCGCCTCTCGATCCCCGGAGCGCTCGACCTGCTCGCCCACGCCGAGGACGACTCCGTCGTCGGCATGGCCAGCGGCGTCCCGGGTGAGGACCCGGGCACCGCCGAACTCATCTCGATGTGGGTCGACCCCGCCGAGCGCGGCCGAGGGATCGCGGCCGCGCTCATCCGTGCGGTCGCGACCTGGGCCGCGAGCGCCGGGAACGACACCCTCGAGCTGTCGGTCATGCCGGACAACGCCGCGGCCCGTCGCACGTACGAGCGCTGTGGCTTCACCGCGGCCGACGAGCCCGGTGACCCGCTGCCCGACGGTCGGCACGAGGTCGTGATGCGTCGTGACCTCGCGGCCGAGCGCACGCTGGACGCCTACGAGCGTGCGGCCGACCGCTACGCCGAGCGCACCGACGACCACCGTGCCGGGCTCGTCGACGACCTGCTCGCACTCGTCCCGGTCGGGGCGCGGGTGCTCGAGCTCGGGTCGGGCCCGGGGCGTGACGCCCTCGCGCTCGAGGCGGCCGGACTCGTCGCCGACCGGACCGACGGAGCGCGGTCGTTCGTGGACGCGCTGCGGTCCGCGGGGCACGAGGCGCGCCTCGTCGACGTGCGCTCGGACGCGTTCGGCGGCCCGTACGACGCCGTGTTCGCGAACGCCGTGCTGCTGCACGTCGGTCGGACGGAGCTCGAGGGCGTCCTCGTGCGGCTCCGCGACGCCGTGCACCCCGGCGGTGTGCTGGCCGCCACCGTGAAGTTCGGCGACGGCGACGCGTGGAGCACGCGGAAGCTCGACCTCGCCCGGCACTTCACCTACTGGACGCCAGGACCCCTGGCCGAGGTCGTCACCCGTTCCGGCTGGACCGACGTCGACGTCCGTGAGACCACGCGCCCGGGTGCCGACGAGCGCTGGCTCACCGTCACCGCCCGACGCCCGCAGGAAGCAGGGAGACCATGAACCGAGCACTCCGCTGGACCGCGTGGGTCTTCGCCGTGATCATGCTGATCGCGGTGGTGTTCCTCGTCTGGGCGAACATCGTCATGCAGGGCACCCGGAGCGCGGCGCTGCAGGTCTGGCGGGACGACCGTGTGGCCGTCCGGGACGCCGGGGACGCCGTGGTGATGACGCCGACCGGCACCGCGAACGGCGCGGGCATCGTGTTCATCCCGGGCGCGAAGGTCGACCCGTACGCGTACATGGCGACGTTCCGGCAGGTGGTCGCCAGCGGGACGACCGTCGTCATCACGAAGCCGACGCTGCACCTCGCCTTCTTCGACACCCGCCCGCTGTCGACGTTCGAGTCCCATGCCCCCGACGTCCGGTCCTGGGCGGTCGGCGGGCACTCGCTCGGTGGCGTGCGCGCGTGCCAGCTCGCGCCGGATGCCGACGGGCTGCTCCTGCTCGGCAGCTACTGCGCGAACGACATCAGCAAGTCGTACATCAGCGTGCTCAGCGTCTCGGGGTCGCGTGACGGGCTCTCCACCCCCGAGAAGGTCGACGCCGCGCGGCACCTGCTGCCGTCGAACGCGATGACGGTCGAGGTGCAGGGCGCGAACCACGCCGACTTCGGTGCGTACGGTGCGCAGCCCGGCGACCGGACGGCGACGATCACCCCGGCCGAGGCACGGTCGCAGATCACCGCCGCGGTGGAACGCTGGGTCAGCGCGCTGCCGGCCGGGTCGAGCCTGCGCTGACGGCGGACCGGACGGCTGCGAGTGCGCGATCCGGCACGAGCCCGACGTCGTCGAGGCCGTCGAGCGGCACCCAGGCCGGGTCGTAGCGGTTCTCGTCCGTGGTGCGCGCTGCTTCGGGTGCTGCCGGGTCGACTGCTGGGGAACCTGCCCCGACCGCAACGTGCAGGTACACCGTCGGCGCCTCGCGGTCGAGCCCGACCGGCAGCAGTGCGAGAACCTCGCCGTCGAGGCCGGTCTCCTCACGGAGTTCTCGGACGCAGGCCTGCTGCGGCGTCTCACCGACCTCCACGCCGCCTCCCGGCAGGACGGCGTACCGGTGCCCGTCCCGCTCGCGGAGGACGAGCAGCACGGCGTCGTCGCGGATCGCGACGGCCGCGGCACGGACGCGGAGGGGAGCGGTACTCGCCATTCGCCCACCGTACGCGGACCCGCTGCGGTGATCCGCGCCTCCGAGCGGTCGGACGCCACAGCGAACGAGTGTGTGAACTCTTTCCACAGGGGCCCGGCGCGCCTGAACGCCGGTCCTGGAGCGGTCCTAGACTCGTCCGGAAGCAACGTCGACGACCCCGTCTCCCGGAGGGCAGCACATGACGACGCCGGACCGGCGCACACCCGCGCGACTCGCTGACCAGCGAGCGCTCCTGTTCGACCTGGACGGTGTCCTCACCCCCACCGCCGACGTCCACATGCGTGCGTGGAGCCGGCTGTTCACGCCCTACCTCGCCCAGCACGGCGTCGCTCCGTACACGGAACAGGACTACTTCGCGTACGTCGACGGCAAGCCCCGGTACGACGGGGTGCGTTCCCTGCTCGAGTCCCGCGGCATCGACCTGCCGCAGGGCACCCCGGACGACCCGCCGGACGCCGACACGGTGTGCGGGCTCGGCAACCGGAAGAACGCCGAGTTCACGGCCGAGCTGACCGAGCACGGGGTGGAGCCCTACCCCGGTTCGCTCCGGTTCCTCGTCGCCGCCATCGACGCCGGGTTGTCCGTCGCCGTCGTGTCGAGCTCCGCCAACGCCGTGCAGGTGCTCCGCACGGCCGGCATCCTCGAGCGCTTCCCCGTGGTGGTCGACGGCCTCGTCGCCCGCGAAGACGGTCTGGCCGGCAAGCCCGCGCCCGACACCTACCTCGACGCCGCGAGCCGGTTCGGCCTGACCGCTGCCGAGTGCGTCGTGGTCGAGGACGCCACGAGCGGGGTCGAGGCGGGACGGAACGGTGCCTTCGGGCTCGTCATCGGCGTCGATCGCGGAGCCGGGGCCGACGCGCTCCGGGCGCACGGCGCCGACGTCGTGGTCGGCGACCTCGACGAACTCGTCGACGAGCTGCCGGAACCGGCCACGAGCACGACGTAGGCGAAGCGGCCGGGGCGATCCGCGCCTCCAGGCCCTCCCGACCCTCCCCACGAACACCCTCCTTCCCCACGGAGCACCATGAACCCCATCACCTCCGACCCGCTGGACCGCGTCCGCTACCCGATCGACGAGTGGGCCCTCGTCGAGACCGAGTACGCGCCCGACGAGCAGGGCGTCGCCGAGACGAACTTCGCCGTCGGCAACGGGTACCTGGGCCTGCGCGGCAACCTCGACGAGGGTCGTGGCGGCGTGCAGTACGGCACGTACATCAACGGTTTCCACGAGACCTGGCCGATCCGCCACGCCGAGGACGCCTTCGGCTTCGCGAAGACCGGGCAGACGATCATCAACGCGCCCGACGCCAAGGTGATCCGCCTGTACGTCGACGACGAACCGCTCGTCCTGGCCGAGGCGGACATCCTCCGGCACACCCGGCGGCTCGACTTCCGGGGCGGGTACCTGTTCCGCGAGACCGAGTGGTCGACGCCCTCGGGCAAGCGCGTGCTCATCCGGTCGCGGCGGCTGGTGTCGTTCACCGACCGACACCTGGCGGTCATCGACTACGAGGTGACCGTGCTCGACGCGGACGCCTCGATCCTGCTGTCGAGCCAGATCCTCAACCGGCAGGACGTGCAGGACGAGTACCACGCGGGGATGCGTGCGGCGGCGAACGCGTTCGACCCGCGCAAGGCCGAGGCGTTCACTGAGCGAGTGCTCGAGCCGAAGCTCAAGCGCAGCACCGGCGGCCGTTCGCTGCTCGGGTACCAGGCGGCGAGCTCGGGCATGACGATCTGCGTCGGCGTCGAGCACCACCTCGAGACCGAGAACAGCTGGGACGAGTCCTCGTCGATCGAGGACGACCTGGCGAAGCACGTCTACCGCGTGCAGGCGCGCGCCGGGCAGCCGATCCGCCTGACGAAGCACGTGGTCTACCACACGTCCCGCGGGGTCCCGGCGCGCGAACTCGCCGACCGCTGCGAGCGGACCCTCGATCGCTCGCGTGCCGAGTCCGTCGACGCCGCGTTCGCGCGGCAGGCCGAGTGGATGGACGACTTCTGGGCGCGGAGCGACGTCGAGATCGTCGGGCAGCCCGCGCTCCAGCAGGCCGTCCGGTGGAACCTGTTCATGCTCGCGCAGGCCACGGCCCGGACCGACGGGCACGGCATCGCGGCGAAGGGCGTCACGGGGTCCGGGTACGGCGGCCACTACTTCTGGGACATGGAGATCTACGTCCTGCCGTTCCTGTCGTACACGGCGCCGATCGTCGCCCGGAACGCCCTGCGGTTCCGCTACAACATGCTCGACGCAGCTCGGTCCCGCGCCCGCGAGCTGAACCAGCACGGCGCGCTGTTCCCCTGGCGGACGATCAACGGCGAGGAGTCCAGCGCCTACTACGCCGCCGGCACCGCGCAGTACCACATCGACGCGGACATCGCGCATGCGCTCATGCAGTACGTCCGCGCCTCGGACGACCGCGAATTCCTCAAGCGCGGAGCGATCGACATCCTCGTCGAGACCGCCCGCCTGTGGGAGGACCTCGGGTTCTGGCGGTCGAACGGCGACAAGAAGTTCCACATCGACGGCGTCACCGGTCCCGACGAGTACACGACGGTCGTCGACGACAACCTCTACACGAACGTGATGGCCCGGGCGAACCTGTGGTTCGCCGTGAACGCCTGCCGCGAGCTCGCAGCCGACGACCCGGAAGAGTACGAGCGCATGGTGCGGCGGACCGGACTGCAGGCGCAGGAGGTCACCGACTGGGAGCACGCGGCCGAGTCGATGGAGATCCCGTTCGACCCGCACCGTGGCATCCACCCGCAGGACGCCCAGTTCCTCGACAAGGAACTCTGGGACCTCGACAACACCCCCGAGAGCAAGCGCCCGCTGCTGCTCCACTACCACCCGCTGGTGATCTACCGGTTCCAGGTGCTCAAGCAGGCCGACGTCGTGCTCGCGCTGTTCCTGCAGGGGCACGAGTTCACCGCTGCCGAGAAGCGTCGCGACTTCGACTACTACGACGCCCTCACGACGGGCGACTCCACGCTGTCGGCGGTCGTGCAGTCGATCATGGCGGCCGAGGTCGGGTACCACGACCTCGCGTTGCAGTACTTCCAGACGGCGCTCTACGTCGACCTCGCCGACCTGCACGGCAACACGACCGACGGGGTGCACATCGCCTCGACGGGCGGCATCTGGGGCGCGGTCGTGAACGGCTTCGGCGGCATGCGGGACCACGGCGGCCGGATGACCTTCAACCCGCGGCTGCCGAAGGACTGGGAGCGGATCACCTACCGCCTGACGGTGCGCGGATCGCGTGTGCGCGTCGACCTCGAGCAGGACGCCATGACCTTCACGGTCGAGTCGGGCTCCGGGTTCACGGCGTGGGTGCACAACCAGCAGTGGGACGTCACCGCCGGCGAGCCGACCGTCGTGCCGCTGCCGCACCAGGGCCCGCGGATGTCCGGGCGCGCGCCGACGACGGCCGACATCCAGGGCACCCTGCGTGCCGACGGATCGGTCGTCACGGCGTCGATCCCGACGATCTCGCTCGACCGCGACCTGGAGCCGGACGACACGACCGCCTGACACCCTCCGAACGCGCCCAGGCGGGTGCGGGCACCATGGCTCGCCGTGCCCCGCTGGGCCGATGGCGTCTCCCCGGGCACGGATCGTGCAACGAGAGGAGACACCATGGGCAACCGGTTCGAGGGCAGGGTGGCGATCGTCACGGGTGCCGGGTCCGGCATCGGCGAGGCGACGGCGCGGGCGTTCGTCGACGAGGGCGCGTCCGTCGTCCTGACCGACAGCGTCGACGAGAAGCTGCGAGCGGTCGGCGACAGCCTGCCGAGCGACCGGGTCGTGGCGCTCCACGCGGACGTCGCGAGCCCGGCCGACTGGCAGCGGGTCGTCGACACGGCCATCGAGCGGTTCGACCGCATCGACGTGCTCGTGAACAACGCCGGCACCTTCAGCTCCGGCGACATCACGGACATCACGCCGGACGAGTGGCACCGCGTGATCGAGACCGACCTCTCCAGCGTGTTCTACGGCACCCGTGCGGCGCTGCCGTTCCTCCGGGCCACGAAGGGGTCGATCGTGAACACCTCGTCGGTGTCCGGCGAGGACGCGGACTGGCGGATGAGCCCCTACAACGCGGCGAAGGGCGGGGTCTCGAACTTCACCAAGGCCGCCGCGCTCGACAACGGGCAGTTCGGCGTCCGCGTGAACGCCGTGGCGCCGGGGCTCGTGTGGACGGACCTCACGCAGGACCAGGCGGAGGACGAGGAGCTGCAGGAGAAGTTCGAGGAGCGGATCGCCCTCGGCCGCGCGGGTCGTGCGCACGAGGTCGCGGCGGCCGTGCTGTTCCTGGCGAGTGACGCGGCGTCGTTCATCACCGGGGCGATCCTGCCGGTCGACGGTGGCACCACCGCGAGCAACGGGCAGCCGCCGCAGTCCTGACCGTGGATGTCCGCGGCCGGTCGTCGCCGCTCAGTCGGCGACGAGTTCGACCTTGAACCGTTCGGCGTCTTCGAGGAACGCCGCGTGGTGGTCCGGCCCGCCGGCGTGCGGATGGCGGTCCTCGTAGAGGCGTCGCCATCCGTGCGCGGGCGCGGCCGCCCAGATCCGGGCCACGTCGTCGGTGCCACCGGCGTGGAACGCGAGGTGGCTCAGGCCCGGGCGTCGTCGATCGTGCTCGCCCGGCAGCGGAGCGGTCTCGAGCACGACGTACAGGTCGCCGAGCCGCCAGCTGCGCCCGTCGGGCCACCGCTGGAAGGGCTCGTGGCCGAGCTCGGTCAGGAGCCAGTCCCACGCGGGACCGGACGCGTCGAGGTCGGCGGTGCGCAGTTCGACGTGGTGCAGACCACCCCGGCTCACAGGAGCTTCCGGAGCGTGTTCGCGTTGCGGGTCGTCGTCGTCCGCTTGAAGCGTGCGGCACCGGCCCGCTTGGCGAACACCGTGTCCGTGCTCGACCCCTTCGGGCACGACCAGTAGACGACTCCCGCGCCCCGGGCAACGCGCTCGACGGACTCGTCGACCTCGAGATCGGCCAGCAGGTCGTCGAGGGCGTCCTCGTCGGAGCCGAACACGACGTAGTCGTGGTGGTCCTCGGCGGCGGGGAACGGGAAGCCGTCCACGACGGCGGCGAGGTCGTCGTGGGGGACGAGCACGATCCAGGCGTCGTATCCGAAGCGGTCCCGGAGCGACTGCTCGATGTCGGTCTTCAGGGCGGCGGCCGTGCCGTCCGAGCCGAACACCACGTTCCCGGAGGCGAGGACGGTCCGGACGTCCTGGTAGCCGCGTTCCCGGAACAGCGCCGCGAGTTCGGCGCTCCTGATCGTGATCCCGTTGACGTTCACCCCGCGCAGCAGCGCGACCCACCTGGTCATGCCCGAACCGTACCGCCCCCGGCCGACCCCCGGCCCGTGACGAGCTGCGCAGCGCACCTCGGAGCGGTGGGAGCAGCGGTCCGGTAGACGGGACCCATGACGAACGACGCACCGCACGACGACGCACAGGGCCCCGACGAGCAGCACCGCGTGCCCGAGGGGGTCTCGGACGCCACGGTCGAGGCGCTCGGCACCCTGTCGGCAGCGGTCGAAGTGATCGAGCACGCCCGCGGACTGCTCTACGGGTTCCACCGGCTGACCGGGATGGCGGACCTGAACCTCGGCGAGGCCGTCGAGCAGCTCCGGGACGCCGGCCACACCGAGCTGGCGGACCGCATCGACTCGGAGCTCGTCGGACGCAACGTCATCGCCGGCCGGTGGACGTTCCAGGTCGTCGAGGACTACGACGACGGGTACTACGCCCTCGCGAAGGAGCTCGAACGGACCGCGCGGGACGAGCTCGTGCAGGGACGCAAGCACCTGTTCGAGGCGGGCATGAAGGAGGACCGGCGCTCCCGGGGCCGACGCCACCACGAGGCGACGCCGGCCGACCTGGCGGACTGAGGCCGCGCCTCCCGGGCCCGGTGCCCGCGCACAACGCAAGTCGCCCCGAACCACGACTGTCCGTGGTTCGGGGCGACTTTCGTTGTGCGAAACGCGAACGCAGCGAGCGGATGCAAGCGCGAACGCAGCGCGCGCCGCGCCTCAGCCGACGCCGAGCAGCACCTCGAGCGGCCCCCGCGCGAAGTACAGCAGGAAGCCCGCCGCCACGACGTACAGCAGCCACGACACCTGACGGCCGCGACCGGACAGCAGCTTGATGAGCACCCAGCTGATGAAGCCCGCACCGATGCCGTTCGCGATCGAGTAGGTCAGCGGCATGATCACGATCGTCAGGAACGCCGGCAGCGCCGCCCCGAAGTCGGTCCAGTCGATGTCCTTCACCTGCGCCACCATGAGCGCACCGACGACCACGAGCCCGGCGGCGGCGACCTCGAGCGGGACGACCTGCGTGAGCGGCGTGAGGAACATCGACGCCAGGAACAGCAGACCGGTGACGACGGAGGCCATGCCGGTCCGGGCGCCCTCGCCGATGCCGGCGGCGGAGTCGATGAACACGGTGTTCGACGACACCGAGGCGCCACCACCGGCGATCGCACCGGCACCCTCGACGACGAGCGCCGACTTCAGGCGCGGGAAGGTGCCGTCGGGGTTCGCGACCCCGGCGGCCTTCGCGAGGCCGGTCATCGTGCCCATGGCGTCGAAGAAGTTCGTGAAGACGAGGGTGAAGACGAGCATCGACGCGGCGATGGGGCCGATGCGGGTGAAGGCACCGAAGACGTCCGCGTGGCCGACGAGCGACAGGTCGGGCACCGCGAACAGCGCGGAGGGCAGCCCCGGCGCGTTGAGGTTCCAGCCGGTGGGCGAGTCGACCGAGGTCGGTACCGTGAAGATCGCCTGCAGGATGATCGCGATGACCGTGGTCGCCACGATGCCGATGAGCAGGGCACCCCGGACCTTGCGGGCCATCAGCGTGCCGATGATGACGAGGCCGATCAGGAAGACGATGGTCGGCAGTGCTGCGATGGAGCCGTCCTCGCCGAGCTGCAGCGGCGGCGAGGCGTTCTTCGTGGTGCGGACGAACCCGGAGTCGACCAGGCCGATGAACGCGATGAACAGGCCGATGCCGACGGTGATGGCCGCCTTGAGCTGCGCCGGCACGGCCGTGAAGATCATCGTCCGGATGCCCGTCAACGCCAGGATCACGATCACGACGCCGTTGATGACGACGAGGCCCATCGCCTCGGCCCAGGTGACCTGGTGCACGACGCTGACGGCGAGGAACGAGTTGATCCCGAGCCCCGCGGCGATGCCGAACGGCAGGTTCGCGATGAGGCCCATCGCGATCGTCATGAGCCCGGCGACGAGTCCGGTGGCCGCGGCGACCTGGGCGTTCTGCAGCCAGCCGCCGAGGACGTCCTGCGGCGCCTGGTCCTGGCTGAACCCGCCGAGGATGAGCGGGTTGAGGATGACGATGTAGGCCATCGTCACGAAGGAGACGAGGCCGCCCCGGATCTCGCGGGGGATCGTCGATCCGCGGTGCGTGATGGAGAAGAAGCGGTCGAGGCCGGTCGCGAAGCGGTTCCGGGGCGTGGTGTCGGTCTGCGGGGCGCTCACCGAACAAGCTTAAAGGGCGCTGGGTTTCCGGCACGTCACAGCTTCCTTCCAGGGGATTTCCTGGAGGCGCGGCTCGCATCGACGGGGTACGTCACGCCCGGTGGCCGGTCGCGTTCTGCGGCCAGGGCTGGTGTTGGATGGACGGGTGAACCAACGTCTGGACCGTGCGCGCATCGAGTCCGCCGTGCGGGAGCTCCTGCTCGCGATCGGCGAGGATCCCGACCGCGCGGAACTCGCCCGCACGCCCGCTCGTGTGGCCGAGTCGTACGCCGAGTTCTTCTCCGGCATCGGGACGGATGCGGTGGCGATCGCCCGCGACGGCACGGTCCACGCCGAACCGGGCGACCGCGGGCAGCTCGTCATCGTGCGCGACGTGAAGTTCCGGTCCGTGTGCGAGCACCACCTGCTCCCGTTCCTCGGTGTGGCGCACCTCGCGTACGCGCCGGGGGAGCGGCTCATCGGCCTCGGCACGCTGTCGCGCGTGCTCGACGCGGTGGCCTCCCGTCCGCAGCTGCAGGAGCGGCTCGGCGAGCAGGTCGCGGCGACCATCGCCGAGGGGCTCGGGGCCGCCGGCGTCCTCGTGGTCCTCGACGCGCAGCACCAGTGCGTGACGACCCGTGGGGAGCGGCAGACCGGGTCGACGACCGTGACCGTGGCGGCGACCGGCACCCTGGCCGAGGCCGCCGGACGGGCCGAGGCGATCGCCCTGATCGGTGCCGGTGCCGGTGCCGGCGCGGACGTCGGAGCCGGCCGCGGGGCGGACGCGTGACGACCGAGCGAGACGGGGCGCGCCAGGGCCCTGCTGCCACCGCACCCGGGTGGGTCGTCCCCGACCTGCGCGAGCCCGTGCGCACCATCGGCCGCCGGACCGTCGACTTCGACCACCGCATCGCCGTCATGGCGATCGTGAACCGCACGCCCGACTCGTTCCACGACCGCGGCGCGACGTTCGCACTCGACCGTGCCGTCGAGGCCGCCGTGCACGCGGCCGAGCAGGGAGCGGACTGGGTCGACATCGGCGGCGTGAAGTTCGCGCCGGGGCCGGAGCTGCCCGCCGCCGACGAGATCGACCGCGTCGTGCCCGTCGTCCGGCAGCTCGCGCAGGAGTCCGACGTGACGATCAGCGTGGACACCTTCCGGCCCGAGGTCGCCGCGGCGGCGATCGAGGCCGGTGCGAGCGTGGTGAACGACACGACCGGGCTGTCCGACCCCCGGATGGCGGCCGTCGTGGCGGACTCCGACGCGACGATCGTGATCACGCACTCGCTGGCGGAGCCCCGTCGTCCGCTGCCGGCCCCGCCGCAGTACGGCGACGTGACGACCGAGGTCGTCGGGTTCCTGCGCGAGCGGGTCGACCGGGCCCTCGCGGCAGGCATCCCGGAGTCGCGGATCATCGTCGACCCGGGGCACGACCTCAACAAGAACACGGTGCACACGCTCGAGCTCACCCGACGCCTGCCCGAGGTGGTCGCGCTCGGCTACCCGGTGCTCGCGGCGGTCTCGAACAAGGACTTCGTGGGGGAGTCGCTCGGGCGTCCCCGCGGTGAGCGACTGGCGGGGTCGTTGGCGGTCGCGACCGTGAGCGCGATGCTCGGCGCGCGGATCGTCCGGATGCACGACGTCGCCGAGAGCGTGGACGCGATGCGCATGGTCGAGGCGACGCTCGGCTGGCGGGCACCGGTGGAAGCGCGGCACAACACGTGAGCGTCCTCCCGCCGTCGATCGCCGACCTGTCCGACGACGAGCTGCTCGAGCTGTACACGGCGGGGGCGGTCGCACCCTGGCTGCGCGTGAACTTCGTGACGACGCTCGACGGCTCGGCGACGGCCGCGGGCGACGGGGTCTCGGGTTCGCTCGGCGGGCCGGACGACCTGCGCGTGTTCGACCTGCTGCGCCGGGTGGCCGACGCGGTGCTGGTCGCCGCCGGGACCGTCCGCGACGAGGGCTACGGACCGATGGTGCTGCACGACGCCGACGTGGCCTGGCGGCGGGCACACGGGTTGCCCGACCACCCGGTGTTCGCGATCGTCTCGGGCTCGCTGTCCCTCGACCCGGCGTCCCGGGTGTTCACCGAGGCGCCGGTGCGTCCGATCGTCCTCACCTCGACGACCGCAGCGTCGTCGCCCCGGGCCGCGGCGCTCGCGGCGGTCGCGGACGTCGTGCCGTGCAGTTCCGACGACGACCCGGACACGGTCGACCCCGTCGCCCTGCGGAGCGCCCTGGTGTCGCGCGGCCTCGGCACGGTGCACTGCGAGGGCGGACCGACGTTCTTCGGGGCGCTCGTGGCGGCGGACCTCGTGGACGAACTCACGCTGACGGTCGACCCGTCGCTCGAGGGTGGCGCCGGCCCGCGCATCACCCACGGCGGTTCGCCCGACCTCCGGCGCTTCCGGCCGGCCCACGTGCTCCTCGGGCGTGACGGTGTGCTGCTCACCCGGTACGTGCGGGCACCCGACCCCGGGGAGTGACCGGCACCGCGCGCCGGACCCCGGGGAGTGACCGGCACCGCGCGCCGGACCCCGGCGAGTGACCGGGGCGGCACGCTAGGGTCGGGCGCGTGATCGACATCGTGGCGTCCGGGGTCCTCTTCGACATGGACGGGACGCTCGTCGACTCGACCGCGGTGGTCGAGGCGACCTGGACCCGGTTCGGCGTCGAGCACGGCATCGACCCCGCGGAGATCCTCGCCTTCTCGCACGGCCGCCAGGCGATCAGCACGATCCAGCGCTTCCTGCCCGACCTCGACCACGACGAGCAGCTGCGGATCGCCGCCGGGCTCGTCGCCGAGGAGCGCGAGAGCACCGAGGGCATCTCGGAGGTCCCGGGCGCCGGGGCGTTCGTGTCCCGCCTGGTCGACGCCGGGGTGCCGGTCGCGATCGTCACGAGTGCGCCCCGCGACCTCGCGGTGGAGCGGATGCAGGCCGCCGGGGTGCACGTGCCCGAGGCGCTCGTCGCCTCCGAGGACGTCGAGCACGGCAAGCCGCACCCGGACGGGTACCTGCGCGGTGCGGCGCTGCTCGGTGTCGACGCCGCCGACTGTGTCGCGTTCGAGGACGCACCCGCCGGGCTCGAGGCCGCGATCGCCTCCGGGGCGACCACGGTCGTCGTGGGGACGCTCGAGGCGGACGTCACCGCGGGGCTGTACCGGGTGGGCGGCTACGACGGCATCTCCGTGGAGCGCGAGGGAACGGCCTTCCGCATCCGCGGCTGACCCGACCGCCGCCCACGGCTGTCCACCTGCGGACGCTTCCAGCGCTCCCCGACGACGCTGGTCGTGCGGCCGGAACGACCGGGCCGCGGAAGGAACGACCATGGCAGCACTCGACGGCAAGAAGATCCTCGTCATCGCGACGAACTACGGCGTGGAGCAGGACGAGATCGTCGTCCCGATCGACCAGCTCCGCGAGCGCGGCGCGACGGTGACGGTGGCGGCGCAGGAGACCGGGGCGATCGCGACCCTCGTCGGCGACAAGGACCCGGGCCAGCACGTCGATCCGGACACCACCATCGCCGGTGTCAACGCCGGCTCGTTCGACGCGCTCGTCGTCCCCGGGGGCACGATCAACGCCGACACCCTCCGCACCGACCAGCAGGCGGTCTCCCTCGTGCAGGCGTTCGCGGAGGCCGGCAAGCCCGTCGCCGCGATCTGCCACGGGCCGTGGACCCTCATCGAGGCCGGTGTCGTGTCGGGGAAGACGATCACGTCGTTCCCGTCGCTGCAGACCGACGTGCGGAACGCCGGGGCCGAGTGGGTCGACCAGGAGGTCCAGGTCGACGGCGGGCTCATCACCTCGCGGAACCCGGACGACCTGCCGGCGTTCGTCGACGCCATCGAGTCCGCACTGACCGCCTAGCTGGTCCTCGGCGCGTCAGGGGAGCGCGACGGGGCGGGCCGTGCGGAGCACCGCGGGACCGAGGGCGAGGACGCCGTCGGACTCCGGGTCGCACCGCACACCGCCCCGCCCACGCATCGCCCGGAACGCCCCCGGGGCCACCTCGTGGTCCATCCAGGCGCACGGGTTCGCCGGCCGGTACCCGCGGAAGCGGACCACCCCCTGACCGGAGTCGAGCGCGAACGGCTGGCCTTGGAGCGCCTCGACGTCCACCCCGCGGAGGAACACGTTCCGCCGGGTCGCGACCGGGTCGACGGCCGCACCGAGTTCGGCGGCGACGGCGTCCAGCCCCTCGAGTCCGATCATCGTCACCGAGGCGTGCACGTGCGCCCGCGACGCGAAGTACCGGTCGCCGACGATCCCGAGCCCCGCGCGCAGCTCGACGCGCTCGCGCAGGTCGTCCGGCTCGCCGTCCAGGGCGGGCAGCGCCCCGTCCGCCGGTCGCCCCTCGTACCGGTGCCGCCGGGACACCAGCAGCAGCGCGATCTCGACGTCGGTCCGGCAGGGCAGGTCGCCGGAGCCGGCCACGTCGTCCACGTCGGTCACCCACCCCACGCTAGCCGCGCCTCCAGGCCGCCGTCCCCGCAACGACGGACGTCCGCTGCCCTGTCTGATTTCCGCCAGTCGATGTCGGTGAGCCGTGTCAGGCTGTGGGCATGTCCACCGCACCAGACGCACTGCACGCCGAGCGCTACCGGGTCGTCGCCTCCCGCGATGCCCGGTTCGACGGGCAGTTCGTCACCGCCGTGCACTCCACCGGTATCTACTGCCGCCCCTCGTGCCCGGCCCGGACGCCCCGGGAGTCCGGCGTCACCTTCTACCGCACCAGTGCCGCCGCGCACCTCGCCGGCTTCCGCGCCTGCAAGCGCTGCCTGCCCGAGGCGACACCGGGCAGCCCCGAGTGGGACCTCCGCGAGGACGTCGCCGGACGTGCCATGCGCCTCGTCCTCGACGGCGTCGTCGAACGCGACGGCGTGCCCGGCCTCGCCGCCCGCGTCGGGTACTCCGAGCGGCAGCTCAACCGCATCATGACCGCCGAGCTCGGTGCCGGGCCCAAGGCGCTCAGCCGGGCGCACCGCGCGCAGACCGCGCGGACGCTGCTCACCTCGTCCGACCTGCCCGTCGCGGACGTCGCGTTCGCCGCCGGGTTCGCGAGCGTCCGCCAGTTCAACGAGACCGTGCGCGAGGTCTTCGCGGTCACGCCGACCGAGCTCCGCGCACGCCGCACGCTCCGACCGGTCGCGGACGGAGCACTGCACGTGCACCTGCCGGCGCGCGCGCCGTTCGACGCGCAGGGGCTCCTCGACTGGCACGCGCTGCACGCCCTGGCGGGCACGGAGCAGGTGGAGGTCGACGACACCGGGCGGGTCACGTCGTACGGACGGGTGCTCGACCTGCCAGGAGGCGCGGCCTGGTTCAGCGCCTCGGCTTCCGTCCCCGGGGTGGCCGGGCGGGGGACCGGGATCGACCTGCGCGTGCGGGTCACGGACCTCTCCGACCTCCCGACGCTCGTGGCGCGGGTGCGCTCGTACTTCGACCTCGACGCCGATCCGGAAGCCGTCGACGCCGTGCTCGGCGCGGTGCCCCAGCTGGCCGACGCCGTCGCCCGGGTCCCCGGCATCCGGCTGCCCGGCGCCGTGGACCCGCACGAGATCGTGTTCCGGACCCTCATCGGCCAGCAGGTGTCCGTCGCGGCGGCCCGGACGGCGCAGACACGGTTGGTCGCGGCGCTCGGTGCGCCCGTGCCGTCCGCGATCGCGCCGGACGGCCTGCTGTTCCCGTCCGCCGCCGTCATCGCGGCTCGCGGGCACGAGGTGCTCCGTGGCCCGGCTGCCCGCGTCGACACGATCCTCCGGGTGGCCGCCGCGCTCGCCGACGGGTCGCTCGTGGTCGACGGCGGGCAGTCGCTCGACGAGCTGCGCGCCGGACTCCTCGCGGTGAAGGGCATCGGGCCCTGGACGGCCGACTACGTGGCGCTCCGGGTCCGCCACCATCCGGACGTCTTCCTCCACAGCGACCTCGCCGTGCGCAACGGTGCACAGGAACTCGGGCTGCCCGGTTCGGCGCGCGAGCTCTCCCTATGGTCGGAGCAGGTGGCGCCGTGGCGGAGCTACCTCACGATGCACTGCTGGCGACCGATCATCGACCGCGCGACGGCGACGACCGGTGCGACCCACACGACCGCGGCTCCGGCCGCCCGGAAGGACGAACGATGACCGATGCGACGATCCAGACGCTGGACACCCCCGACGGCCCCTTCACCGTGCTCGAGGACACCGAGGGCCGTGTCCTCGCCTCGGGCTGGACGGACGATGCCGAGCGCATCCTCGCGCGCCTCGCGGACCGGCACCGGCCGGAACGCGTCGTCGACGGGCGGGTGGCCTCGGCGGACGCCGTCGACGCGTTCTACGCGGGCGAGGTCGAGCACGCGATGCAGGTGCCGGTGCGCCAGTTCGGCACCGAGCTCTTCGCCGAGGGCTGGCGGCAGCTCCGACTGATCCCCGCCGGCGGGACGTTGACCTACACCGGGTTCGCCGCGGCGATGGGGCGACCCGACGCCGTCCGGGCCGCGGCGAGCGTGTGTGCGCGGAACGCCCCGGCGCTCTTCGTGCCGTGCCACCGCGTGCTGCGGACCGACGGCACGCTCGGCGGCTTCGCGTGGGGGCTCGACGTGAAGCGGTCCCTGCTCGAGCGGGAGTCGGTGGGCACGACGGCCCTGGTCTGACCTGTACGAAACGCACGAGCGCGGACCCGCCTGGCGTCGATCATCGACGATGCCCGTCGCGAGCCCGTCTCCCTCACGCGACACCGCCATCCCGGAGAACGAATGCATCGAGGTCATCCCGTCCGCGCAACGTGTCATCCGCACGATCCTCACCGAGCACCCACGTCCCCCAGCCGCGCGGAAGCTCGTGAACCGACCGGGTTGGCGGGTCCGTTCGGGCGACTCCCGCCTCATCGACGCGATCGACGACGGCCGGCTGCTGGGGGTCGTGGTCGACGCCGGCAACCGCCGAGCGATCTCCCCCGAGCGGTGACGGGTGGGGGCGCTGACGGTCAGGAACGCTGAGCGTTCCACTCGTTGAGCAGGTCCGGGATGCGGCGCTGGACGAACCGGAAGAACCCGGCCATGTCGAGCACGCGCTCCCGGGCGGCCGGCACGTCGAGCGACGCCGCCGTGGTCTCTGCGACGGATGCGAGCCGTTCGTACAGCGCCTGGTTGTTGACCGACGCCGCGTACCAGGCGTGCTCGGGCAGCTCGTACACGTACCGACGGTCGCCCGCGACGCGTTGCCGGGTCATCATCCCGACGGTCTGCAGGTAGCGGACTGCTCCGGACACGGCTGCGGGGCTGACCTCGAGCTCCGTCGCGAGCTCCGCGGCGGTGAGGGCCGACGACTCGCTGGTCAGTACCGCGACGAGTGCGGCGGCGGGCATCCGGGGGAACCCGGCGTCCGCGAACGCCTCGACGAGACGGTTCGCCTCCGGCGTCACGGGCGGGTCTCCTGGCGACGAGCGAGCACGAGAGCGACGATACCGAGGAACACCGCGACACCGAGCAGCCACCACGCCCCGGCCCAGTCGACGTGCGCGGCGGGGACACCGGGCGTGTGGGTGAACGGGCTGATCTGCCGAGCCCAGTCCGGCACCCGCAACAGGCCGCCGAACTGGCCGAGCAGGAGCGCGACCCCGAGGGCGACCCACACGAGCCACCCGGCGATCCTCGGGAGCGCGACCGCGACGACGGCCGCGATGCCGATGAGCACGAGCGCTGCCGGGATCTGCGCCAGCCCGGCCGCGACGGTCGACCAGAACCGGTCCGTCCCGGTCGCGGTGAACGCCAGTCCGCCCACGACACCGGTCGTGAGCGACACCGCCACCGCCGCGCCGACGCCGATCCCGAGCCACTCCCCGAGACGCCGGACCCGTCCGACCGGCGTGGCGAGGAGGAGCTCCGAGCGGCCGGCGCGGTCGTCCTCGGCGGCCCGGTTCAACGCTCCGATCCCGGCGGCGGCCGCGAGGATCGAGGTGATCCCGACCACCGCGGCGACGAACTCGTCCAGCAGGGCTCCGCGGCCGCCGGGCACCAGGGTCTCGAGCAGCCTCGTCACCGACGAATCGGCACCGATCGCGTCGATCGCCGTGGTGCCGAGTCCCCCGGCGAACGCTCCGAGGACCGCCCCACCGACGGACCAGGCGAGCACGGTGGTCCGGTGCAACCGCCAGGCGAGCCCGAGCGACGTCCGGAGTCGACCGTCCGCGCGACCCGGTCGTTCCCGGAGGAGACTCGCGCCGAGGTCCCGCCGGCCGCGCACCACCAGGGCTGCCGTGACGCCGACGACCGCCACGACCAGGCACGGCACGAGCGGTCCCCAGTCCTGTCGCGTGAAGGGGAAGACGTGCTGGCCCCACCCGATCGGGCTCAGCCAGCTCGGCCAGGCACTCGTCACGGTGAGGCCGTCGGTGCTCCGGGTCCCGACGGCGTCCCCGGCCGCACGGAGCAGGTACGTGGCGGCGACGACCCCGACGCCGATCGCGTTCGTCGACCGGGCGGTCGGTGCGACCTGCGCCACGACGACGGCGACGCCGGTGTAGGCGAGGCCGACGCAGGTGGCCGCGGTGCCGGCGAGGGCGGACCCCGACGCCGGCAGGCCACCGGCCGCGAAGCCGAGCGTTGCGAGCAGGCCGAGCAGGACGTTCGCGGCCGTGGCCACCCACACGGCCGCGACGAGCGGGCTCCGGCGGTGTACCGGGCCGGCGAGCAGGAGCTCGGCTCGGCCGGAGTCCTCGTCCTGCCGGGTCTGCCGGGTCACCAGGAAGACCGACATCAGGCCCGCGACGAGCCCGAGGTACGTGAAGATCTCGAAGAACGCGTACGCACCCTCGTCGGTGCCGTCCGGGACGCCGCGGATGGCCAGGAGGCTCGGGGTCGCGGTGATGAGCTCGACCAGCGTCCGCCGCTCGGCGGCGTCGCCGAACGCCTGTGGCACAGCGGCCGCGGTGGCAGCGGCGAGCAGCCCGGCGACGACGGCCCAGACCGGGACCCGGACACGCTCGCGGCGGAACGCGGTCCCGATGACGGTCACCGTCCCTCCCGGCCGTAGTGGCGGAGGAAGAGTTCCTCGAGCGAGGGCGGCTCCACCGTGAGCGCCTCGACACGGTGGCCGTCGAGCGCCGCGATCACGCCCGCGACCGCTGACGGCTCGGCGCCGAACCGCAGGGTGCCGTCCTCGGCGACCAGGTCGTGGACGCCCGGCAGCGCCCGGATCGCGTCCGCCCGGGCGTCCGTGGTGACGGACACGCTGCTCTGGGTGAGGTGTCGCATCTGGGCGAGGGTGCCCTCCTCGACGGCCTGCCCGGCACGGATGATCGTCACCCGGTCGCAGAGCGCCTCGACCTCGCTGAGGATGTGGCTCGACAGCAGCACGGTCGCCCCCTCGGACCGGACGCGGCGGACCTCGCCGCGGAAGACCTCCTCCATGACGGGATCGAGGCCGCTCGTGGGCTCGTCGAGCACGTACAGCCGCGCCGGACGGGCGAACGCGGCGATGAGGGCGACCTTCTGGCGGTTGCCCTTCGAGTAGGACCGGGCGTGCTTGCGGGTGTCGAGGTCGAAGTCGCGGACCAGGCGCGCGCGGAGCTCCGGCACCGCCCCGCCCCGCAGCCCCGTGAGCAGGTCGATCGTCTCGCCGCCGGTCAGGTTCGGCCAGAGTGCGACGTCACCCGGCACCGAGGCGAGGTCCGCGTGCACGGGTACGGCGTCGCGCCACGGATCGTGCCCGAACACGCGCACCGAACCGCCGCTCGCTCGGAGCAACCCGAGCAGCACCCGTACCGTCGTCGACTTCCCGGCGCCGTTCGGGCCGAGGAACCCGTGCACCTCGCCGGCGGCGACCCGGAGGTCCAGGCCGTCGAGCGCGCGGGCACGTCCGAAGGTCTTCACGAGCCCGGATGCCACGATCACGTCGTCCATGCCGCGAACGCTACACCTGATTCACGATGTTGTGAATCGTGTGATCGACCCGGTGTTCTCCCCCTGGTTGCGGGTGTCGACGCGGGGGCACGGGGCTGTCATGCTCGACACAACCGACCCGCCAAGGACCAGACCCGAAGGACCCCACGCGCGCCAGCGGCGCACCGCGGTCGACCCACCTTCGAGGACCCCATGGACCAGCACGTCGACCGCACGGTCGTCTCCGCGGACGGCACGGTGCTCGCCGTGTCCGACGCCGGGACCGGCCCCGCGCTCGTCGTCGTCGGCGGGGCGTTCGACCACCACGGCACCCCGTTCGTCACCGGCCTGACCGCGGCCCTGCAGGGCCGCTACCGGGTCATCACCTACGACCGACGCGGCCGCGGCGCGAGCGGCGACACCGACCCGTGGGCGATCGAGCGCGAGGTCGAGGACCTCGCGGCCGTCGTCGCCGACGTCGAGGGTCCCGTCACGGCGGTCGGCCTCTGCGTGGGCGCGGGCGTGGTGCTGCACGGCCTCGCGGGCGGGGTCCGACTCGACGCCGCCGTGCTCTGGGAACCGCCCTACCGCGCCACCGTCGACCCGCACGCCGACGACGTCGTCTTCGCGGACGTCCTCGACGAGCACGTCGCGGTCGGGCGTCGCGCCCAGGCCGTCCGGGCGTTCCTCGCGCACGTCCTCGGCGTCCCCATGGGCCAGATCACCGCACTCCGGCTGAAGGGTGCGCTGTGGCGGTCCCTCGTGGTCGACGCGCACGTGCTGAGCCGTGACGTCCGGGTCCTCAACGGTCTCGCGATCCCCGAGCGGGTGGCTGCAGCCGTGGGCGTGCCCGTCCTCGTCGCGGCCGGTGGCGACGGCCTCGAGTGGATGCGGCAGGCGGCCCGGGCGGTCGTCGAGGCCGTCCCGGGGTCGGAGTACGCCGAGGTGCCGGGGCAGGGACACGTGCCCGCGCCCGAGGCCCTCGGCCAACTGCTCGACCGCTTCACCGCGCGGACGGCCGCACGGCGCTGACCACCGGGGCTGCAAGGATGGTCGTCGTGAACGCACCTCGCCTCGGACTCCTGCTCGACGTCGACGGGCCCATCGCCAGCCCCGTCTCGCGCACCATCGCGATCCCGAGCATCATCGAGGACCTCGTCGCGCTCGCGGCCGAGGGCATCCCCGTCGTGTTCAACACGGGGCGGAGCGACGCCTTCATCCGGCAGGAGGTCGTCGGACCCCTGCTCGCCGGCGGTCTCGCCGCGGGCGGCCGCGTGCACGCCGTGTGCGAGAAGGGCGCCGTCTGGTGCTCGATCGGCCCGCAGTACGAGGGCGGCATGGGCGAGCTGACCGTCGCCGAGGACCTGGCGCTGCCGCGGGACTACGCCGACGAGATGCGCGAGCTCGTCCGCGACGAGTACGCCGACCTGGTCTTCTTCGACGAGACGAAGCGCGCGATGGTCTCGATCGAGCAGCGCGTCGAGGTGCCGAACGCCACCTACCTCGCCCGCCAGCCGGAGTTCGACGCGAAGGCCATGGCCGCGCTCCAGCGCCGCGGGCTCGGGGTCCGCCGGCTCGACGACGTCCGCCCCGACGCCGACGGTGCCGTGCAGTGGCGGATCGACCCGACGATCATCTCGACCGACGTCGAGTCCGACCGCAGCGGCAAGGACATGGGCGCCGAGCGGTCGCTCGAGCTCCTCGCGCAGGACGGCGAGCTGCCCCTGGCGTGGCGGACGATGGGCGACTCCCGGAGCGACTACGCGATGGCGGACTGGCTGCACGCGAACGGCCACGAGGTGGCGCACGTCGACGTCCGCCCGTCCGACGGGGTCCCGGCGACGCCCTACCCGGTGCTCACGGCACCCGACGGCGTGATCCACGACGACGCCGGAGCGCGGTTCCTGTCGGACTGGCGCCGGTCCGTCTGAGCCGAGCCGCGCCTCCCGGGCCCCGGACCACGCGCAGTCGCAGGCCGCGCTGCCGGGCCACGCCCGTCCGCGGTGTTTGCGTGTCGGGGTGGTACACCAGTAATGTCGCGGGGTCCGCCGCCAGCCGATGACGGGATCCACCCCATGGCACAGAAGCTCCGCATCAAGTCGATCGAGGCCTCACTGGCCGACTCCGAGGAGCAGGGCCGGTCCCTGAAACGCTCCCTGAAGACGTTCGACATCGCCGCGATGGGGATCGCGGTCGCCGTCGGCGCCGGCATCTTCTCGGTCGGAGCGAACGCCGCCGCGAACTTCGCCGGACCAGGCGTCATCATCTCGTTCCTGCTCGCCGCCGTCACCTGCGGCCTCGCGATCATGTGCTACGCCGAGTTCGCCTCGACGATCCCCGTCGCCGGCTCCGCGTACACGTTCACCTACGCCACGATGGGCGAGCTGCTCGCCTGGATCGTCGGGTGGGACCTCATCCTCGAGACCCTCACCGCCAGCGCCGTCATCGCGAAGTACTGGGGCATCTACCTCAGCACCGCGTTCGAGGTGTTCGGCGTCGACCTGCCGAGCACGATCCAGCTCGGGCCGATCCCGTTCACCTGGGGCCCGGTCCTGATCGTCGGCATCTTCACGGTGCTGCTCGCGTTCGGCACCCGCCTGTCGTCGCGGGTCTCGGCCGTCATCACGGTCATCAAGGTCGCCATCGTCGTGTTCGTCATCGTCGCCGGTGCGTTCTTCGTCAAGGCCGCGAACTTCACCCCCTTCATCCCGCCGGCGTCGCCCGCCCGCGGTTCGGAGGGGAGTGTCTGGACCCAGTCGCTCGTGTCCTGGTTCACCGGCTCGGAGCCCGCCCAGTACGGCGTCTTCGGCCTGCTCGCCGCGGCCTCCCTCGTGTTCTTCGCGTTCATCGGCTTCGACGTCGTCGCGACCAGCGCCGAGGAGACCGAGAACCCGCAGAAGACCCTGCCGCGCGGCATCTTCATCGGCCTCGGCATCGTGACGCTGCTCTACGTCGGCGTCAGCGTCGTCATCACGGGCATGGTGTCGTACCAGCGCCTGGCCGAGGAGAAGACGCCGTCGCTGGCATCGGCCTTCGACATCGTCGGACTGCCGTGGGCCGCCGGCATCATCGCGATCGGCTCCCTGATCGGTCTGACCACGGTCGTCATGGTGCTGCTGCTCGGCCTGTCCCGCATCGTCTTCGCGATGAGCCGTGACGGCCTGCTGCCGCGCTGGTTCTCGAAGACGAACGAGAAGACGCAGACGCCGGTGCGCGTGCAGGTCGTCGCGGGTGTCGTCGTCGCGCTGCTCGCCGGCTTCACCGCGGTCGACAAGCTCGAGGGCATGATCAACATCGGCACCCTGTCCGCGTTCGTGCTCGTGTCGATCGGGATCATCGTGCTCCGTCGTTCGCGTCCCGACGCGCCGCGTGCCTTCCGGGTGCCGTGGTCGCCGGTGCTGCCGATCGTCTCGGCGGTGCTGTGCTTCTGGTTGATGTTGAACCTCGAGGTCGAGACGTGGGTCCGGTTCGTCATCTGGCTCGTGGTCGGGTTCGCGATCTACTTCGGGTACAGCCGTCGCAACAGCCGGGTGGGCAAGGGCCTGCAGTAGGGCGTGCGCGCGCTCTGGCGCTGGCGCTGGCGGGGGCGCTGGCGCTGGCGGGCGGGTCGAACCACGTTTCCGACACCGA
>NZ_MJGQ01000010.1:96900-202634 GCF_001865095.1 Curtobacterium sp. MCBA15_013
TCGGTGTCGGAAACGTGGTTCCACGCGGTCGTGGGCGCGGCCACCCGCCGTGCGCCGCGTCAGGCGCCCAGTGCGAGCGCCGCGCCGAACCCGAGCATGACGAGCGCGACGAGCCCGTCGAACACGCGCCACGTCAGCGGCTTCGCGAACAACGGTCGCAGCAGCCGTCCGCCGAACCCGAGCGCGCCGAACCACAGGCAACTCGCGAGGACCGCCCCCACCGTCCACCACCACCGCTCCGCCGGCCCCTGCTGGTTCGCGACGGACCCGAGGAACACGAGCGTGTCCAGGTAGACGTGCGGGTTGGCCCACGTGAACAGGAGCATCGTCACGACGGCCGTCCGGATGGTGACGGCGCGGTCGGTTCGTCGGGGTCCTGGAGGCGCGGTGCGCGTCCGCCCCGCACCCACCGTCGCCGAGGTGGCCGGTCCCACCGCCGCGGTCGCCACCGGCACGCCGTCGTCCGCCGCCGCCGACTCCACCCGCATCGCCGCGCCGGACGGCCACAGCGCCCGACGAGCCGCGAGCACCCCGTAGGTCACCAGGAACGCCGCACCGACGAAGCGGATCACCACGAGCGCCACCGGGAACCGCTCCACCACGACCCCGACGCCGAGCACCCCCGCGAGGATCAGCACGGCATCCGAGAGCGCGCAGACCACCACCGCCGCTGCGACGACCCGTACCGACGAGGTCACCGCGAGCCGGAGCAGGTAGGTGTTCTGCACACCGATCGCCACGATGAGCGCGAGCCCGGTACCGAGGCCCGCGAGCAGGGGGAGGAGTGTGGTCACGGTCCGACCGTACGGCCGCGGCCACGTGCAGGACAGCTCACGTTCCTGATGCTGCGTAAGCTCAGCTGCATGCCACGACTGCAGCGCGAACACCTCGAGACCCTGCTCGCCGCGGTCGACCACGGGACGCTCGACGCCGCGGCCAGAGCGCTGTCGATCACGCCGTCGGCGGTGTCGCAGCGCATCAAGTCGATGGAGCAGCAGGTGGGCCGGGTGCTCCTGCAGCGGACGACGCCGGTACGCCCGACCCCCGACGGCGAGGTCGTCCTCCGTCACGCACGACAGGCCCGGTTGCTCGACGAGGAGACCACCCGGGCGCTCGGCGGCGGCGAGTCGGTCGTCCCGTCGATCCCGCTCGCGGTGAACGCCGACTCGCTGGGCACCTGGTTCCTCGACGCGCTCGCCCGCGTGCGTGCCGACACCGAGGTCGTGTTCGACCTCCACCGCGAGGACCAGGACCGCACCGCCGAACTCCTCCGCGCGGGCACGGTGATGGCGGCGGTCACGGCCGAGGCCGAGCCGGTGCAGGGGTGCTCCTCGGTGCCGCTGGGGATCGACCGGTACCGGGCAGTCGCCTCCCCGTCGTTCGTCGCCCGGTACCTGCCGGGTGTCGACAGCGAGCAGCGGATGACACGGCTCCTCGACCGGGTGCCCCTCGTGGACTACGACCGCGACGACGACCTGCAGCAGGGGTACCTGCGGCGGGTTCTCGGCCACGCGCCGTCCGGGCCGCGGCACTTCGTCCCGACCTCGGCGGACTTCGCCCGTGCGGTGTCGCTCGGCTTCGGCTGGGGGATGCTGCCGGAGGCCCAGTGCCTCGATGCCCTCGACCGGGGTGACCTCGTCGAGCTCACTCCCGGGCGTCGGGCGGACGTGGCGCTCTGGTGGCAGCGCTGGAACCTGGCCTCACCGCTGCTCGAGCGCGTGACCGAGGCCGTCCGGGCGACCGCGGCCGAGCGGCTCCACCCCGCCGGTCAGGCCGTCGCGCGGTAGCGGAGCCCGTCCACGAGCAGCCCGACGAGCAGCTGGCTCTGCTCGATCGTCGGAGCCCCGTGGCACAGGTCGGCCACCGCGTGCAGGAGCTGCTGCGCGTCGACGTCGGGGCGGATCGTCCCCGCGTCCGCCGCGGCGTCGAGGAGCCCCCCGAGGGCGCCACCGAGCCGCGCGAGGAAGTAGTCCGGCAGTGCCTCGAACGCCGGGTCGCCCGAGTGCAGGGCGGCGGCGAGCCCGCGCTTCGTCGCGACGAACTCGGTGAACCGCTGCAGCCACAGGGCGAGCGCCTCGTCGGGGGCGTGCGCGGCGGCGAGCTCGTCCGCGGCGGCCGCCGTCGACTCGACCGCCCGCTGGAACACCGCGACGACGAGGTCCGAGCGCTGCGGGAACCGCCGGTACAGCGTGCCGACGCCGACCCCGGCCCGGTCCGCGATCAGCTTCGCGGGGGCGTCCACCCCGTCGGTCGCGAAGACGGCCTTGGCGGCGTCGGTCAGGGCGTCGGCATTGCGTCGGGCGTCGGCGCGCACGGAGTCCTCCTCTTGCGTAAACGGAAAGCCGTTCCGTATAGTTCCGGAAGAGCGTTCCACTTCGGGCCACGATACGGCACCGACACCCGGAACGCCATCGACAGGAGGAACCGCACATGCAGTACCGCACCCTCGGCCGCACCGGCATCCAGGTCAGCCCCTTCGCCCTCGGCGCCATGATGCTCGGCACCGACGGCAGCATCGGCAACGGCGACGAGCAGGACTCGATCCGCATCGTCCACCGCGCACTCGGCGCGGGCATCAACTTCATCGACACCGCCGACCGCTACTCGCAGGGCGGCTCGGAGGAACTGCTCGGCAAGGCGCTCGCCGGCCGCCGGGACGACGTCGTCATCGCCACCAAGTTCAACGGCCCGATGGGCGACGACCCGAACCGGCGCGGCAACTCCCGGCGGTGGATCACGCAGGCCGTCGAGGGGTCGCTGCGGCGCCTCCGGACCGACCACATCGACCTGTACCAGGCGCACCGACCCGACGACACGGTCGACCTCGAGGAGACCCTGTCCGCCTTGACCGACCTGATCCGCAGCGGCAAGGTCCGGGCGATCGGCAGCTCGGACTTCCCCGCGTCGATGCAGGTCGAGGCGCAGTGGACGTCGGAGCGGCGCGGACTCGAGCGCTTCCGGACGGAGCAGCCCACGTACTCGATCCTCAACCGCGGCATCGAGCGCGAGGTCCTCCCGGTCGTCCAGCGGTACGGCATGGGGTCCCTCGTGTGGAGTCCCCTCGCCGGCGGCATGCTGACCGGCCGCTTCCGGAAGGGGCAGGACACCGACCTCGCCCGCGCGACGATGTTCCGGCACAACCGCGACGAGCGACGGATCGACGCCGTGGAACAGGTGGTCGCACTGTCCGAGGAGACCGGCATCCGGATGACCCACCTCGCGATGGCCTTCGCGATCGCGCACCCCGGCGTCACGAGCGCCCTGATCGGCCCGCGCTCCGTGGAGCAGCTCGACGACCTGCTCGCCGGCGCCGACGTGGTGCTCTCCGACGAGGTCCTCGACCGCATCGACGCGATCGTCCCGCCGGGCACCGACGTCGGACGGCTCGACCAGCAGTACCAGCCGCCGGCCGTGCTCGACGCCACCCTGCGCCGACGCCCCGCCGCGGGACGTTCCGCGGCCTGACGTCGCGTCGGGGGCGGCCGCTTGCGGGAAACCGCACGATCGCCGCCCCCGAGACTTGTTCACACGTTCGTCACGAACCAGCACCACCGTCGGACCTACGCTCGCAACACCGACGGCGACGGGCCGTCGACAGCACGACCGCACCACGACACGACACACCGAACACCGCGACCGCACCCACGGTCGCGAGCACCGCCGGCGCAGGATCCCTAGTCCCTCGCCGGCCGGACCTCCCGAGGGTCCGGATCCATGTCGCCGCAGCCGCCGACGCCCGTCTCACGATGCGTCGGCGCCTGCGCTCGACCCCGCGTGAGTCCTCTCCGAACCCGACAGGAGACCACGCCATGTCCGCACCACCCGACGTCCGTCGTACCCAGACGCCACTCCGAGCACCAGAGGCGACCGACGAGCTGCAGTCCTTCGACTTCCAGCTCCCGGCCCCGCTCACGCCGCGCGACCGCGAGCGCGCCCGACGCCGCCGGCAGACCGAGCCGGTGCCCTACGTCCGACCGCGTGCCGAGAGCCGGGCGCACAGCCCCGTGATGGTCCTCATCGTGCTCGTTGCCACGCTCGGCGTGATGGCGTACGCGGTGTTCCTCCTCGACCCGGCGAACCGGGGCGACTTCCTGCCGTACGGACTCGTGATCGTCGCCGAGAGCGTGCTCGTGGGGCAGGCGCTCCTGTCCATGTGGACGATCCTGTCCGGCGGCTCCGACCCCCGGGACTTCGCGTTCCACCACACCCAGGACACCCTGTTCGACCGCGACACCATCGCCCGCAGCGGCGCCGCCGACCAGCCCCACCGCTGGCCGATGCACGTGCGCGGACGCCGGGTGGACGTCGACGTCTTCATCACCGTCTACGGCGAGGAGCTCACCAAGGTGGCCGCGACGGTGCAGGCCGCGGTGGCCATGCGCGGCGAGCACCGCACGTGGGTGCTCGACGACGGGCGGAGCGACGAGGTGCGGGCGCTCGCCGAGGAGCTCGGCGCCCGGTACGTCCGTCGGCTGTCGTCGCACGGCGCGAAGGCGGGCAACATCAACCACGCGCTGACGCTCGCCAAGGGCGACTACTTCGCGGTCTTCGACGCGGACTTCGTGCCGAAGCCGGACTTCCTGTTCGAGACCGTGCCGTTCTTCGCCGACGACGGGATCGCCTTCGTGCAGACCCCGCAGTCGTACGGCAACCTCCACAACCTCGTCTCGCGGGGTGCCGGGTACATGCAGACGGTGTTCTACCGGTTCATCCAGCCCGGCCGGAACCGGTTCAACGCGGCGTTCTGCGTCGGGACGAACGTCATCTTCCGCCGCGAGGCCATCGACGAGATCGGCGGCATGTACACCGACTCGAAGTCCGAGGACGTCTGGACGAGCCTGATGCTCCACGAGCGCGGCTGGAAGACCGTCTTCATCCCGATGACCCTCGCCGTCGGGGACGCCCCGGAGACCATCGAGGGCTTCACCAAGCAGCAGCTCCGGTGGGCCACGGGCGGCTTCGAGATCCTGCTCACGCACTTCCCGTTCCGCCCGAAGCACCGGCTGACGATGGACCAGCGGCTGCAGTACCTCGTCACCGCGAGCTTCTACCTGACGGGCATCGTCCCCGGGCTCCTCCTGCTCGTGCCGCCGCTCGAGATCTACTTCGACCTGCGCCCGATGAACCTGACGATCGGGGCCGGCGAGTGGGTGCTGTTCTACCTCGGCTTCTACGGCGCGCAGGTGCTCCTCGCGTTCTACGCCCTCGGGTCGTTCCGGTACGAGACGCTCCTGCTCGCCGCGGTCTCGTTCCCGATCTACGCGAGCGCGCTCTGGAACGTCGTCTGCGGCAAGGAGCAGGCGTGGCACGTCACCGGCGCCTCCCGTGGTCGGACGCCCTCCCCGTTCAACTTCATCGTCCCGCAGGTGCTCGTGTTCGTGTTCCTGGCGTTGACGAGCGTCGTGGCGGTCTGGCGTGACCTCGACAACGGGCAGCTGACGCTCGCCACGGCCTGGAACACCACGAACACCCTCGTGTTCCTCGCGTTCATCATCGCCGCGTTCCGCGAACAGGCGCGGAACCGTGTGACGGACCGGCTGACCGCGATGCTGGACGGGGTGACGGCATGACCTGGACGAACCGACTCCGGCTGTTCGCGGGACTCATCGTGGTGCTCGTCGTCGTGGCGGCGTTCACGCTCGTCTTCAACCAGCGGCAGAGCGCCGTGGCGAGCACCTCGGCGGCGATCGCCGCGCAGGAGTACGCCGTCGGCACCGACTACGGCGGGACCGTCACCGAGGAGTACGTCGAGGAAGGCGACACCGTCCGGAAGGGCGACCAGCTCCTGCAGGTGCAGAGCCTCCAGCTCGCGCAGGACATCCGGAAGGGCGTCGTGGGCGCGAACACGCAGACGAGCGCGTACGACATCGGCGCCGACGGCTTCATCACGTTCAAGGCCGAGGTCTCCGGCACCGTCGCCAAGGTCGACGTGAAGACCGGCGGATACGTGCAGGCCGGCTCCGAGCTCGGCACGATCCACAAGGAGGACAGCCTCTTCGTCACCTCGAGCTTCATCGTGACGGCCCGGGACTACGGGCGGATCCGGAACGGCGCCGCGGTCGACCTCGTGCTCCCGAACGACACGACGATCCGGGGCACCGTGAAGAGCGTCAGCGTCGAGACCAACGACCAGGGGCAGGCGAAGACCACGGTCGACGTCGAGAGCCCCGAGCTCTCCGCGTCGCCGTCGAGCGGCATCACGAGCCCCGGGACGCCGGTGGACGCCACCCTGCACCTGCGGGACGACGGCCGGCTCGCGGGTGTCACGGACCTCGTCCGTGACTTCGCGCGGCAGATCGGACTGTAGCCCCATGCTCCGGCTGCCTCGGTCTGCCCGTCGCGACCAGGCGCCGGACGCGCGCCGTCGGGTCGGCGTGCGCCGTGCCTCCAGGCTGTCCACCAGCGTCACCGTCGTGACGGCCGTCGCGATGCTCGTGACCGCGTGCACCGGTCCTGGAGGCACGGATCACCCCGGCGAGACCACCTCGCCCACCACGAACGGTGCGGCACAGGCGCGCGCGGTCGCCGCTCTCGGCGACGTCGCGTCGTCGAAGGCGGGCGCGATGCGCCTCGCCGACGGCCTGCTGCCGCCGACGAACCGCTGGTTCTCGGGACTCGTCTTCGGCGCGGCACCGCAGCCGGTGTTCCCCAGCCCGATCTCGTGGCAGGTGACCGACGACGGCTTCGCGGCCGGGCTCCCCACCGTCACGGCCACCGAGAAGACCATCGCCGGCGGCGCGACGCAGCAGGTCGGACTCGACCTCGGTGCGACCTCGACCCTGGTGTCCGACTACGACTCGGTGTCCGTGACCGTCGAGCACCGTGACGGCTCCACCGTCCTCGGGCACACGGTGGTCGCCGAGGGCTCGCCGCTCGTGACGTACACCGCCGCGCGTGCCGGCACCGTCACCGCGACCTCGCCGATCGACGGCACCGAGGACGGCACCGGGACCGTCACCAGCGGCGGCCGGACCTGGCAGCTCGTCGTCCGCGACGGGACGATCGACGGCGACACGATCGACCTGCGGTCCGGCGGCAGCATCGTGCTCCTGCCGGTCCCGGACGGCGCGACCGCGGCACAGACGGCCCGGCTCGTCGCCGCCGCCCGTCCGCTCACGGGGGTCGCGCTCGACCGCAGCGCCTCGCGGGGGAAGCAGCGCACGACGCTCACGTACGACTTCGGCTCCGGCGACCGGGGCGTGCTCGTCCCGCAGCCGGGGCAGGGCACGACCGGCCTGGAGTGCACCGGCCTGCACTACGAGACCGTCCAGGGACCGGCCCCGGTCTGCACCGGCACCGCCCTGCGGTTCGCGGTCGACACGGTCCGGCCCTCGGACACCCTCGACCTGTCGGGGCTGTCGTCCGCGGAGCGTGGGGCACTCGTCACCCAGGTCCGCGCCGACGCGTCCACGGTGGATGCCTCGTCGTACGCCGCGGACAGCTACGGCGGCGGGAAGGACCTCTACCGCGTCGCGAACCTGTACCGGCTCGCGACGCAGCTCGACCTCGCGTCGGTGGCGGACGCGCTGAAGACCTCGGTCGTCGACGAGCTCGACCAGTGGTTCGACCCCGCCGGGTGCGGGACCCGCACGGCGCGGTGCTTCGCCTACGACCCCACGCTGCACGGGCTCGTCGGGCAGGAGGCCTCGTTCGGCTCCGACGAGTTCAACGACCACCACTTCCACTACGGCTACGTGCTGTCCGCAGCCGCCGTCCTCGCCGCCGACGACCCGGCGCTCGTCAGCCGGTGGCGGACCGTGGCCGACCTCGTCGCGGCGGACATCGCCTCGCCGGAGGCCACCGCCTCGTTCCCGGCGCTCCGCGTCTACGACCCGTACGCGCAGCACTCGTGGGCGTCCGGGTTCTCGCCGTTCGCCGACGGCAACAACCAGGAGTCGTCGTCCGAGGCCGTCTCGGCGTGGAACGGCGTCGCGCTGTGGGGAGCGGTGTCCGGCTCGTCGTCGGGGTCGTCGTCGGGGTCGTCGTCGGGGTCGTCGTCGCTCCGGTCCGTCGGGACGTGGCTGCTCTCGAACGAGGCGGCCTCGGCCGCGCGGGACGTGCTCGACCCGGACCTCTCCGCGTTCCCGGAGTTCCGGCACCGGGTGGTCTCGCTGACCTGGGGCGGCAAGCGCGACCACGCGACCTGGTTCAGCGCAGCGGCGGCCGCGCCCGCGGGGATCGAGCTCATCCCGATGCCGGCCGTCGCCGCCTCGTACGTCGATGCCGGTGGGGCGGCGCAGATCCGTCGGGTGCTGGCCGAGGCCGTGCCGGACGGCAGGTACGACGTGCAGTTCGGCGACTACCTGCTCATGTACCGGGCGCTGGCGTCACGGACCGATGCGGCCACGGCGCTGCGGGAGGCGCGAGCGTTGCCGGACGCGGTGGTCGACTCGGCGAACTCGCGGTCGTACATGCTGGCGTGGATCATGTCGCGCGCGTAGCGCCGGCGCGTTCCACGACAGCGTGCGAGGTTCCGCGCACCGTGCGGCCCTGCTCGCGTCCCACAGTGGTCGGAACCTCGCACAGAGCGCCGGCGCGGTGGCCGCGGCCGCGCCCCGTCAGGTCTGGCAGCGCGGACACCAGTACGTGTCCCGCAGGGTCAGCTCCGACTCACCGAGCTCCCCGTACCGGATCGGCGTCCCGCAGCGCAGGCACGGCTTCCCCGCTCGGCCGTACACCCAGAAGCGCCGACCGGGCCGATCGACCCCGGTGGTCACACGGGCGCTGCGGTCACGGTTGGCGAGGATGAGCCGGCTCGCCAGGGCGATCATCCGCGCTGGGTCGTGCACCTCGCGCACCGGACGGGTCGGCAGGACACCGCGCAGGAAACACAGCTCGTTGCGGTAGACGTTCCCGAGGCCGGCGAGTACCCGCTGGTCGAGCAGCGCGAGGCCGACCGGACGATCAGGGTCCCGCGTCAGGTTCGCCAGCGCGAGGTCGGCGTCCCAGTCGGGACCGAGCAGGTCGGGGCCGAGGTACCCGACGATCTCGGACTCCTGGTCGCGGGGGACGACCTCGAGCACCCCGAGCGCGAAGCCGACCGTCGAGACGTCGGCGGCGCTGCCGGGTCCGCCGCCGGTCGCGTCGAGCACCACCCGCGCCTGGTGCGCCGGGCGACGCCAGCGGTCCCCGGGCGCGTAGACGTCCCACCGCCCCTCCATCTTGAGGTGCGAGTGCACGGTCAGGTCGCCGATCCGGTGCAGCAGGTGCTTGCCACGCGGGACGACCTCGTCCACCGTGCGGCCGACGAGGTCGAGCGTGGCGAACGCCGGCACCCGGAAGTCGCTGCGGGTGAGGACCTTCCCCGCCAGTGCGGCGTGGAGCCGACGGGCGGCCCGGAAGACGGTGTCGCCCTCAGGCACCGGGCACCCCCGTCGTGCGCTCAGACACGGAGACGCAGCCCCTGCGGCGTGGCGGTGAAGCCGGCTTCGCGCAGCGCCGAACCGAGCGGGGTCTCGAGGACGAAGTCGCCGTCCACCCGCTCGACCGAGAGCTTCCGCAGGCCGCTCCGCACGGTCGCGGCGATCGACGCCGCCGCCACGGCGAGGTCCGCCGGGTCGTCGGTGAAGGTCAGCACCGACTTGCCACCGCGTTCGACGTACACCGCGAGGTGCCCGTCGACCGTCGTGACGAGCGCACCCGCCTTGCGCCCGGGTCGGTGCCCGCGGCCCTTCGCGGGAGCGGAGTCGGCGGCCCCACCGGGACGACCAGCGGGACCGTCGGCGCTGCCCGGACCGTCGTCGTCGGGCCCGGCGGCGGCGTCGGACGGCCACGGCAGGGATGCCCCGTACGCGTTCGCCGGGTCGGTCGCCGCGAGGGTCAGGGCATCACGCGACCGGTCCGGATCGGCCCGTTCGTCGTCGTCGATGTCGCGCGCGTACGTGCGGAGCCGGTCGACGGTGGGCCCCGTCGCGAACTGCGCGGCGCCGAGGCCCTCGACGAAGTAACCCCGGCGGGCCCGGCCGGACTCCTCGAAGCGGGAGAGCACCCGGTACACGCCGGCGAACCCGCCCCGGACGCCCTCGACCTGCACCGCGCCGCGGGTGACGACGCCGTACCGCTCGAGCAGCTGTTCGGCGGTCGCGGCGGCCCGGACGGTCGCGTCGGACTCGGCGAGGGGGAGCAGGGACCACCGGCCGCCGACGGACGGCGGACCGGACTGGGTCGGCATCGTCGGCCGACGACGGCCGCGGTACGCCCGTGCGCGGGGTGCGCTCGAGCTCTTCGCCTTCCCGCCGAGCATCGCGCGCAACGGCGCGAAGGTGTCGTTCGTGATCTGCCCGGCCCACACCAGGTCCCACAGCGCGGTCGACAGGGCGGTGTCGTCGGTGCTGCCGACGGCCTGCCCGAGCTGCCGGAAGAAGTACGCGCCGCCGCCCGCGAGCGCACCGAGCACGTCCCGCTGGAGCTCGGTCGTCTCGTCACCGGAGGGCTCCGCCAGGGTCGTGGCCGCGGTGTCGGCGAGGTGCAGGCGGATCCAGCCGTCGTTGCCCGGCAGGGTGCCGCCGCCGGACCAGAGGACCTCGCCCGTGGCGGTGAGCTCGTCGAGCATGCTCGGCGCGTAGTCGCCGACGCGTGCCGGCAGCACGAGGGTCTCCCACGCGCTCGCGGGCAGTGCCACCCCGGCGAGCTGGTCGACGACCTGGAGCACCCCGTCGACGCCGCGCAGCCCACCGCGGGTGCCGGCGGTCCGGACGTGCTGCCACGCGGGCAGGAACCGCGCGAGGGCGTCCGGCGCGACGGGCTCGACTTCGTGCCGGAGCGCCGCGAGCGACTTCGTGCGGATGCGGCGGAGCACCTCGGCGTCGCACCACTCCGCACCCTGGCGATCGGGACGGAACTCGCCCTCGACCACGCGACGGTCGGCGACGAGGCGGCGCAGGGTGTCCTGCACGACGGCGATCCCGAGCCCCAGCCGTCCGGCGGCGTCCTGCGCGGAGAACGGCCCGTGCGACCGGGCGTACCGGCCGACCAGGTCGCCGAGCGGGTCGGCCACCGGTTCGACGAACGCCGTCGGCACGCCGATCGGCAGGGGCACCCCGAGGGCGTCGCGCAGTCGGGAGGCGTCCTCGATCACGGCCCAGCGGGTCGCGCCGGCGTGCGAGAACGCGAGCACGCGGCGGTCCCGCTCGAGCGCGGCGAGCACGGTCTGCACCTCGGTCGTCGCTGCGGCGCGGTCGTCCGCCTCCGCCAGCCAGCTCCGGTCCACGATCTCGTCGAGGTCGAGCGCGCCCACGAGCCGCAGGACGTCGACGATCCCCTCGGCGTCGCGCGCCCGGCGGTCCGGCGAGAGCCGCTGCAGGTCACGCTCGACCGAGGCGATCACCGCCGGGTCGAGCAGCTCGCGGAGCTCGGCACGACCGAGCAGCTCGCCGAGCAGCGTCGAGTCGAGGGACAGTGCGGCCGCCCGACGCTCGGCGAGCGGGGAGTCCCCCTCGTACATGAACGCGGCGACGTACCCGAAGAGCAGCGAGCGCGCGAACGGCGACGGCGTCTCCGTCTCGGTCTCGACCAACCGGATGCGCCGGCCCGCAATGTCGTCGGCGATCCCCAGCAGGGCGGGCACGTCGTACACGTCCTGGAGGACCTCGCGCACGGTCTCGAGCACGATCGGGAAGGACGGGTACTTCTGGGCGACCTCGAGCAGCTGCGAGGCCCGCTGCCGCTGCTGCCAGAGCGGGGACCGCTGCCCGGGGTTCCGGCGGGGCAGCAGGAGCGCCCGCGCGGCGCACTCACGGAAGCGCGCGGCGAACAGCGCCGACGCCCCGACCTCGTCCGTCACGAGCGCTTCGAGGTCGTCCCGCTCGAACACGAACAGGTCGGCGCCGGGAGGCTCGGCATCGGTCTCGGGGATGCGCACGACGATCCCGTCGTCGGCGGCCATGGCGTCGCCGTCGATCCCGTGGCGCTCACGGAGTCGTGCGGCGACCGCCAGGGCCCACGGCGCGTGCACCTGCATGCCGTACGGCGAGTGCAGGATGAGCCGCCAGTCGCCGAGCTCGTCACGGAAGCGCTCGATCACGAGGGTCGTGTCGTTCGGCACGTGTCCGGTCGCGGCGCGCTGGTCGCGGAGGAAGGTGAGCAGGTTCGTCACGGCCCGTTCGTCGAGCCCGCCGGCGGCCACCCGGGCGCGTGCGTCGTCGTCGGAAGCCCCCTCGACCTCGCGCACGAAGGCCCCGGTGGCACGGCCGAGTTCCGCGGGGCGACCGATGCCGTCGCCCTTCCAGAACGGCACGCGGCCCGGCTGCCCGAACGCGGGGCTGACGATCACCCGGTCGTGGGTGATCTCCTCGATGCGCCAGCTCGTCGCACCCAGCGCGAAGACGTCGCCGACGCGGGACTCGTAGACCATCTCCTCGTCGAGCTCGCCGACGCGTGAGGCCTTCTCGCCGACCATGAACACGCCGAACATGCCGCGGTCGGGGATCGTCCCGCCGCTGGTGACCGCGAGCCGCTGGGCACCCGGACGCCCGGTCAGGGTGCCGTGCACGCGGTCCCACACCAGGCGCGGGCGGAGCTCGGCGAACTCGTCGCTCGGGTAGCGCCCGGTCACGAGGTCGAGCGTGGCCTCGAACGCGGAGCGGGGCAGACCGCTGAACGGGGCGCTCCGCCGCACGAGCTCGAACCAGTGCTCGACGTCGACCGTGTCGATCGCCCCCGCTGCCACGGTGTGCTGCGCGAGGACGTCGAGCGGGTTCGCCGGCACCGAGATCGACTCGATCTGCCCGGCCACCATCCGCTCGACCGTCACGGCGCTGTTCACCAGGTCGGCGCGGTGCTTCGGGAACAGCACGCCGCGGGAGATCTCGCCGACCTGGTGCCCGGCGCGACCGACGCGCTGGAGACCGCTCGCGACCGAGGGCGGCGCCTCGACCTGCACGACGAGGTCGACCTCGCCCATGTCGATGCCGAGCTCGAGCGAACTCGTCGCGACGACGCAGCGCAGTCGACCGGACTTCAGGTCGTCCTCGATGATGGCGCGCTGGTCCTTCGAGACGGAACCGTGGTGGGCGCGGGCGAGCACCGGCACGGCGGCGTCGGAGCCCCCGCCACCGGTCTGCCCGGACGCGCCGATCACCTGCGCCGGGGGCCGCTTCGTGCCCTGCGGGGCGACGGCGTGCGCCGAGGTCCGTGCCGGCGACTGCGGACGCCCGCGCGCGACCGGCAGGCCGTCGTCGGCGGGGGTGGCACCGGCCGGCACCAGCGCCCCGTCACCGACCGAGCCCGCCGCCGCGAGCACGCGTTCTTCGTGGATCTCGTTCAGCCGTGCCGTCAACCGCTCGGCCAGGCGGCGGGAGTTCGCGAACACGATGGTCGACCGGTGTTCCTCGACCAGGTCGACCACGCGTTCCTCGACGTGGGGCCAGATCGACCCGTTCGTCGGTGACTCGGTCGCGTCCGCACCGACGGGCGGTGCACCGAGCTCGGCCATGTCGTCGACCGGCACGACGACCCGCAGGTCGAACGTCTTCTGCGCCGGCGGGGCGATGATCGACACCGGTGCGCGTCCGCCGAGGAACCGCGCCACCTCTTCCGGGGGGCGCACCGTCGCCGACAGCCCGATCCGCTGCACGGGCTTCTCGAGCAGGTCGTCGAGCCGTTCGAGCGAGACCGCCAGGTGGGCGCCGCGCTTGGTGGACGCGACGGCGTGCACCTCGTCCACGATGACGGTGTCGACGTTCACCAGGGTCTCGCGCGCCTGCGAGGTGAGCATGAGGTACAGCGACTCCGGCGTCGTGATGAGGATGTCCGGCGGCTGCCGCAGCAGCTTCTGCCGATCGGACGACGGGGTGTCACCGCTGCGGACCCCGACCGTGACGTCGGGTGGTTCGAGCCCGAGGCGCCGTGCGGTCTGGGTGATGCCGACGAGCGGGCTGCGCAGGTTCCGTTCGACGTCGACGCCGAGGGCCTTCAGCGGGGACACGTAGAGCACCCGGGTGCGCTGCTTCGCGGGCGGACGGTCGGTCGAGCTGATGAGTCGGTCGATCGACCACAGGAACGATGCCAGCGTCTTGCCGGACCCCGTCGGGGCGATCACGAGCGCGTGCTGCCCGGTGGAGACGGCGTCCCACGCACCGGCCTGCGCCGGGGTCGGTGCGGCGAAGGCGCCGCGGAACCACTCCGCGGTGGCGGGGGAGAAGCGCTCGAGGACGTCCGTCATGGTCCGTCCCATCCTGCCCGCCACCACCGACAGCAGCCCGTGCGGGCGTACCCCTTGACAGAGCGATAGTTACCGATCTATCGTTAACACATCGCGATACGACGAAGACGATTCCGGTCAGACCGTTCGCGAGCCGACTCAGCACAACGGAAGGACGCATCATGCGACCCATGCACAACGACTTCGACACCACCCAGCACCCGCGCGGCCCCCGTTTCGGCGGCGCGCGGCAGCACCACGGCGCCGGCTTCCCCGGCCGCGACCGCGGTGACCACGACCACGGCGGACGCGGCGGTTTCGGCCCCGGCTTCGGTCGCGGTTTCGGACCCGGCTTCGGCGGTCCGGGGTTCGGCGGTCCCGGCTTCGGCCGCGAACGCCGTCGCCGCGGCGACGTCCGCCTCGCGATCCTCGGCCTGCTGGCCGAGGGCCCGCAGAACGGCTACGCCGTCATCAAGACCATCGCCGAACGCACCGGCGGCGCCTGGAAGCCGAGCCCCGGTTCGGTCTACCCGACGCTCCAGCAGCTCGTGGACGAGGACCTCGTCGTCTCCACGGGTGACGGCCGGAAGACGCTCTTCGAGCTCACCGACGCCGGCAAGGCCGAGGCAGAGGCGAAGGCGGACGAGATCGCCGCGGCCTTCGACGCGCCGGGCCTCCCGGACTCGTCCCGCGAGTTCATCGAGGCGCTCCGGAAGACCATGGGCGTCCTGCACATGTACCGCACCAGCGCGACGGAGGAGCAGGCGAAGGCGGCGACCGCCAAGATCGACCAGCTCCGCAAGGACCTCCTGCAGATCCTCGCCGACTGACGTCGGAACCCGTGACGGGAGGCGCGGTGCCAGCTGGCACCGCGCCTCCCGTCCGCATCGTGAGCAGCAATGGTCGAGTCCGCACGTCGGACCCGACCATTTCTGCTCACCAAGCGGGGCGAGCCCGCCGAGCCCGCCGCCCGCCGAGCGCGCCTACGCGCCGATGAACGCGGCCACGTCCGCCAGCTCCGCTGCGGACACCGCGTGGGGCAGGCCCTCGTACGTGCGATCCGTCACGGTGGTGTTCGTCGCCGCCCACGCCTGCGTCCGGGCGGTGGCCTCGCCGGGGATCACCGGGTCGAGGTCGCCGTGCCCGAGGAACACCCGGGGCCGGACGGCGGCGACGGCCTCGTCACGGGAGTCCGTCACGCCCGGCACGACGAACCCGGACAGCGACACCGCGAACACGAACGCAGCGGGCCGTGCCCGGAGCAGTTGCAGCGCCATCGACCCGCCCTGCGAGAATCCGAGCAGCCCGATCCGCGGGTGATCGGCCGCGACCGAGTCGATCCACTCGAGGACACCGGCGACGGACTCGTCGACGGGCCCGAGTGCCGGGGAGCCCGGCGTCCCGAGCGGGTACCAGCTGTACCCCTGCCCGAACGGCATCGGCGCACGCAGCGACGCCATGGTCCACGACGACGGCAGCGCCGGGGCGAGTCCGAGCAGGTCGCGCTCGTTCGACCCCACCCCGTGCATCGTCACGAGCAGCGGGGTCCCCGCACGCTCGGAGGGGCTCCGGGTCCACTGCACGGCATCGCGATCGATCATGTGGACGACAGTAGTTGACGCATCAACCATCCCCAACCCCCGCGCCTTCCGCCGAACTCGCCGCGGTGACTGGTAGACACGGTGCATGGCCTCGCTGCGCACCCCCGACCCCGACTCCGGCTGGCTGTCCGACGAGGAGCTCGCGAACGTCCGCCGTCGACTGCCGATCTGCTACGTCGAGGCGGTGCCCGTCCGCACCGACGGCCTCGGCGTCGTCACCGAGGTGGGCGTGCTGCTGCGCGTCGCCCCGAGCGGTTCCATCGCCCGCACCCTCGTGTCCGGGCGCGTGATGTTCGGCGAGTCGATCCGGACCGCGCTGTTCCGGCACCTCGAGAAGGACCTCGGGCCGATGGCGTTCCCGCAGCTGCCGTCGAGCCCCACCCCGTTCACCGTGGCCGAGTACTTCCCGCTGCCCGGCGCGTCCGTCTACACGGACGAACGGCAGCACGCGATCTCCCTCGCGTACGTCGTCCCCGTGACCGGCACGTGCGAGCCCCGGCAGGACGCCCTCGAGCTGACCTGGATGAGCCCGATGGAGGCAGCTTCCGACGCCGTTGCCGACGAGATGGAGGGCGGTCGCGGAGCGCTCCTCCGCGCCGGACTCGCATCGGTCGGCGCCCTCATGTAGCAGCCGACACCACCCGCACACGACGAAGCCCCCGGATCCGAATCGGACCCGGGGGCTTCGCAGCGCGGTACTGGACCGGCTTACTTGTTGTCGTTCTTGAGGCTGTCGGCCACGCCTGAAGCGGCGTCCTTGACGTTCGTACCTGCCTGCTTGGTGTCGGCCTTGACCTGATCGGTCTTGCCTTCAGCCTTGAGGCGGTCGTTGTCCGTCACGTTCCCGACGGCTTCCTTGGCCTTGCCAGCTGCCTTCGCAGCGGCGTTCTTGACGTCTTCGATCCCAGCCATAGGCTCTCCTTCCGACAGCGGACAGTTCCCCGTCAGCCGCTCGCGCGGCATCCGGTGAAGGAGAACCTACGCCCGTGGAGTGCGTCCGTGCTCAGGCGGCGTGGAGGTTCCCCACGCCGACAGGATCAGCGCGCGGAACCCGCCGGACGGGAGGCGCGGCGCGAGCCACCACGACGGTTGCCGCCCGACTCGGTGCCGGATCCACGACCGGCGGCGTAGCCGCCCTCCGAGGACCAGACCGGAGCGGACCCGCCACGGACGGTGTCGCTCGACGCACGACGGCTGCCACCACTGCGGCGACCGCCGGACGCGGCACCCGAGCGCTGCCCACCGGCGGAGCCGGTCGACGCGCCGGCGCCGGCCTCGGCGGGACGACCGCCGCGACGCCCTGCACCGGACGACCCGGAAGCCGAGCCGGTGCGCGCGGGCTGCGCCGCGCCTCCGGGACGACCGCCGCGACCACGGCGACGGCCGCCGCCCGCGTTGTCGGACTCGGTGGTGCGCTGCTTGGGCTGGCGCTGCTGCTGTGCCGGCTGCTCCGGGGCGACGTGGCGGACCGGAGCGACCTCGCCGACGAGCTCCGTGACGGCGGGGGAGTTCGCCGTGACCTGCTGCGGCGTGACCTTGATCGCGGCCGCACGCATCATCTGCGCGACGTCGCGACGCTCGGCGGGCATCGTCACGGTGACGACGTCGCCGGACGAACCGGCGCGGGCGGTGCGGCCCGAGCGGTGCAGGTACGCCTTGTGCTCGGTCGGCGGGTCGACGTGGACGACGAGCTCGACGTGGTCGACGTGCACACCGCGGGCGGCGACGTCGGTGGCGACGAGCACGAGGGCCTCGCCGGAGGAGAACTTCGCGAGGTTCCGCTCACGGGCACCCTGCGACAGGTTGCCCTGCAGGTCGACGGCCGGGATGCCCTGGCTGCTGAGCTGCTTGGCGAGGCGCTTGGCGTGGTGCTTCGTGCGCATGAAGAGGATGCGACGACCGGTGCCGCTCGCGAGCGTCCGGACGAGGTCCTTCTTCGCGTCGGCGTCGGCGACCTCGAACAGGTGGTGGGTCATCGCCTCGACGGGGCTGTTCGCCTCGTCGACCGAGTGCATGACCGGGTTGTGCAGGAACTTCTTGACGAGCTTGTCCACGCCGTTGTCGAGCGTGGCGGAGAACAGCAGACGCTGCCCCTGCTCGGGCGTGGCCTGCATGATCTTGGTCACACCGGGGAGGAAGCCCATGTCGGCCATGTGGTCGGCCTCGTCGAGGACGGTCACCTCGATGTCGCCGAGGTTGACGTGGCCCTGCTGCATGAGGTCGGCGAGACGGCCGGGGCACGCCACGACGACGTCCACGCCGCCGCGCAGGGCGTCGACCTGACGACCCTGCCCGACGCCGCCGAAGACGGTCGTGGTGTTCAGGCCCATGGCCTTGGCGAGCGGGGCGAGGGCGACGTCGATCTGGGTCGCGAGCTCACGGGTTGGGGCGAGCACCAGGGCACGGGGCCGGCCGGCGCGACGCTTGCGGCCACTGGCGGCGAGGCGGGCGACGAGCGGGATCGCGAACGCGATCGTCTTGCCGGAGCCGGTGCGGCCACGGCCGAGCACGTCCTTGCCCTGCAGGGAGTCGGGGAGCGTGTCCTCCTGGATGGGGAACGCGGTCTCCTTGCCCTGGTCGGCGAGGACGGCGACCATCGGCGCGGGGACGCCGAGGTCGGAGAAACGGATGTCTTCGTTGGTCATGGTGACCTTTCCAACCGGAGTGCTCCGGCTGTGGTCGCGCTTGCGAGGCAGCGCGCGGGCGGGATGCGCGCCAACGGGTGTGGCTGGCGCAGTCGCCGCAGCAGAGAAGCCTGGCACCTTCGGGAGGTGCTCGATCATCGGTCCGTGGACCGGGAGTTCGGGGGCGTCCGTACGACGCACGAGGCGATCGGCGCCTCGAGTACGTCCAGCATAGCGTGCCCGGGTCGGATCCCCCAGGCCGAGGTGTCCGTCGGCTCGTGCGAGGATGCACCGGTGCGCACCAGAACCGTCCTGCTGACCGTCGCGACGGCCCTCGTCGCCGTCCTGGGGACGGCGTCCTGCGCCGCCGCGGTGCCCGCCGCGTCGTACCGGAACCTGCCCACCTCGGGTGTGCCCGACTACCAGCTGGGCGGCTCGTACGCGCCGCCGGCAGGTGTCACGATCGTCGAGCGCGACAGCACCGCACGCCCGGCGGCGGGGAAGTACTCGATCTGCTACGTCAACGGCTTCCAGACCCAGCCGGAGGACGCCGCGATGTGGAAGCGGGACCACCCGACGGCGATCCTCCGCGACCGATCGGGCAAGCCGGTGTCCGACCCGGGCTGGCCGGACGAGATGTTGCTCGACACGACGACCGCTGCGAAGCGCGCGACGATCGTGCGGGTCCTGACGAAGTCCGTCGCCCGGTGCGCCGATCGCGGGTTCGCCGCCGTCGAGTTCGACAACCTCGACTCGTGGACGCGCTCGAAGGGGAAGCTGACGCGGTCCGGGAACCTCGCCCTCGCCGCCGCGCTCGTCCGTCTCGGGCACGGCGAGGGGCTCGCGGTCGGGCAGAAGAACACGCCGCAGCTCGGGGCGTCCGGGCGGAAGCAGACCGGCTTCGACTTCGTGGTCGCCGAGGAGTGCTTCGTCTACCAGGAGTGCGGCGAGTACACGAAGGCGTACGGCAAGCGGGTCATCGACGTCGAGTACTCGGACAACAGCGAGCAGCCGTGGCCATCGGTGTGTGCCTCGGCGAAGCGGCCGGCGATGACGATCCTGCGCGACCGGGACCTCGTGACGCCGTCGAGCGACGACTACGTGTTCGAGCGCTGCTGACGCAGCGCGCCGGACGCGGAAGGCCGCGGCACTGTGCGAGGTTCCGCGCGCTGTGGGACGCGCGCGGCATCGCACGCCGCGCGGAACCTCGCACACTGCGGCGCGGCGCGCCCCGGCGCAGCCCGCGCCCGCGTCAGGCGGGCCAGGCGTCCCGCAGGGCGGCAGCGGCCTGGTCGGCGGACAGCCCCGCGGCCCGTGCGGCGGCAGCGAGGGCACGGGCGGCATCGGTCACCGTCGACGGCACCTCGGCCGGTCGGATCACCCGGGTTCCGGCGCCGCGTGCGGTCTGCACGAGCCCGGCTTCTTCCAGCAACTGGTACGCCCGCGCCACCGTCCCGGCGGCGAGCCCGAGCTCGTCCGCGAGTCCGCGGACGCTCGGCAGCCGTTCACCGTCCACGAGGTACCCGGCGCTGATCTGCGCGGCGATCTGGGACCGGACCTGCTCGAACGGCGGGATGCGCCCTCCGGCGTCGATCGCGACGAGACCCGACATGTGCTCCACCCTAGAAGTCGTACTGCTCGCCGACGGGGATCGGGACCGCGACGGTGTTGCCCGGAGGCGCGAGCGGGCACGCCCACGCCGGGTCGTACGCGCACGACGGGTTGTAGGCGAAGTTGAAGTCGAGGACGAGCTCGCCGTCGTCGCCCCCGAGGTCCGCGCCCTTGATCGTGTCGACGAGGTAGCGTCCGCCGCCGTAGGTCCCGCGGGCCTTGCCGGCGCTCGAGTCCTTGACCGGGATGAACACGCCGCCCGCGTAGCCGCCGTGCGACCACACGTCGAGCGAACCGATGCCGGCCAGGGTCACGACACCGAGCCGGTCGAAGTGCACGATGCCGTCGGTGCCCGTCTCGACGTCCATCGCCAGGGGCTCCGCCGGCTCGATCCGGGCACGGAAGCGCCACGACGGGTCGTAGTCCGGGACGGGCAGGGACTCGAAGTCGCGGGCGTCCTCGTCGAGGAGCGGGCTGGCCGGGTGCTCGCCGAACATCGCGTCACGGGTCTCGCGCCACAGCGCGTGGGCGGTCTCCGGGTCGTTCGTCGCCCGCACCCGTCGGTACAGGTCGAAGGTCATCCGCCGCCAGTCCACGGTGGCGAGCGTGCTGTGCACGCGGTCGTCGGTTGCCGGCTCATGCGTCTGGCTCACGGTACGAGCGTACGCCCTGCCTGGAGGAACGGCGCGGGTCCGGCGGTCAGGCCGCGGCTCGTCGGGCGCGCCGCCAACCGGGCGCGAGGGCGCGCATCCGCAGCGCGCGCCACTGCCAGATCAGCCACATCCCCGGCCAGAGCAGGACTCCGAGCACCGCGGGCCGCATCCGGTACGAGAGCCGGTCGACGAGGAGCGTCCGACCGTCCCCGAGGTCGACGGTCGCCATCCGGTGCTGCATCGACATCCGTCCGAACAGCCCGCTCGTGCCACCGCCGTTGTCGCGTTGCACGGGCACACCGCGCACCTCGTACAGGTCGAGGTCGACGTGCGTGTCGCCGCTCGGGACCACGCCGAAGGCGCTCGCGGTGATCGGGTGCGGCTCGCCGGGGACCCAGCGCACCGGGAACCCCTGCGGGTCGCGCGACCGGTAGACCAGGAACGGCTTCGTCACGGCGACCATCACCGCCGGGGACAGCAGGGCGTCACGCACGGCCTCGACCGGTGCGTCGAGGGTGATCCGGATGCCCACGTGCATGCCGCGAACGCTACTCGTGCGCGGTGGACGACCGGCGGGCCCGGCGGCAGGCGTGCCGGACGGAACCGGGTCAGGCGTGTCGAGCGGATCGGCGTCGAGCACCCTCGGCGCGGTCGTGCCGACGGAGCCGTTCGGCGAGGGACAACCGCACGGTCGGCCACTCCGACGCGATCACGGAGAACACCACGGTGTCCCGCAGCGTGCCGTCACGGCCGATCGAGTGGTTCCGGAGCACGCCGTCCTGCTTCGCACCGAGTGCCGCGATGGCCGTGCGGGACTGGAGGTTGTGCCAGTGGGTCCGGAACTCGACCGCGATGCACTGCCAGACGTCGAACGCGTGCGAGAGCATGAGCAGCTTCGCCTCGGTGTTGATGCCCGTGCGCTGCGTCGACCGCGACAGGAACGTCGCACCGATCTCGACCCGGCGGTTGCCCGTGTCGGGGTTGAGGAACGTCGTCGACCCCACGACCCGGCCGGTCGGGCGGTCGCGCACCGCGAACGGCACCATCCGTCCCGCTGCCTGCTCGGCGAGCCGCCGGTCGATCTCGTCGTCGACCTGTGCCGGAGCGGGGATCGAGGTGTACCAGGTGCGCCACAGATCGCCGTCCGCGACCGCCGCCCGCAGGTCGTCCGCATGCTCGGAGCCGAGGGGCTCGAGCGTCACGCGGTCGCCGGTCAGGGTGGGTGCGGGGGCGATCTCCATGGCAACAGATCCTACGGTCGCCGACCCTGACGAACCCCGGACGGCGGAGCACCTGTGGAAAGGATCAGGGACCCGCCGACGGCTATCGTGTCGCAGGTGGCAGCACGCACGCAGGAGAAGTACCAGGTCCGCTTCGCATGGGGGACCGGCGGCGCCGCGCGGATCGCCCCGGGGACGCACCTGGTCGTCTGGGTCGACGTCCTCCCGGCGTCCGCGGCGCACGACGGACCCGCCCGACGACGGGCGCTCCGCGCGGTCGCCGCGCAGGTGCCGGACGGTCCGGAGGTCGTGCTCGGCCACCTCGGCAACGCGACGGCGGTCGCGGAACGCGTGACGCGCCTCCAGGCCGAACGCGGTGACCGCTGCGTCGTCGCGATCGTCGCCGCCGGACGCCACCACGCACCCGGTGACGACGCCGCGGAAGCGGCGGGCGAGGCCGCGGACGTGCCGGACGCACCGGACTTCGCGGTCGAGGACCTGCTCGCGGCCGGCGCCGTGGTCGACGCGCTCGCCGAGGTCGGGATCGACCACACCTCGCCCGAGGCGGCGGCCGCCTGTGCGGCGTACACGGGACTACGGCGGGCGGTGAAGCACCTGGTCAGCGCGTCCGAGGCGGCCGCGGCGCTCGAGCCCGCCGAAGTGCACGCGGCGCTCGCGGTGGACGGCCAGCTGGAGACCCTGCGGGAATCGAGTTCGCGCGCGTAGCGTTCGACCTCCACATCCGGTACCCCGCCGGACCGCAGAGCGAAGGAGCGTGCCGTGAAGGCAGTCGTCGGAGACACCGTGATCGCCGAGGCCCCGCAGGAGGACCTCATCCAGATCGAGGGCAACTGGTACTTCCCGCCGTCGAGCGTGAAGAGCGAGCTGTTCACCGAGAGCCCCACCCAGTACCACTGCCCGTGGAAGGGCGACACGCAGTACTACACGGTGAACGTCGACGGGCAGGCGCTGCAGGACAACGCCTGGTCGTACCCGACGCCCATCCCGTCGTCGTTCGACCGTGTCGGCAAGGACTACTCGGGATACGTGGCGTTCTGGAAGGGCGTCCGCGTCGTCGACTAACCGGCGCCGACCCGCTCAACCGGCCAGCGTCAGCACGATGAGCGCCACGTTGAGCGCGACGATCACCAACGCGATGACCCCCGCGACGACGCGGGTGGTCATCGCGTTGACGTCTGCACCCATCACGCTTCGACGGGACGTGTAGACGACCAGCGGCACGATCGCGAAGGCGATCCCGAAGCTCAGCACGACTTGGCTCACCACGAGCAGCATCGTCGCGTCGGCGTTCACGGCGAGCAGGACGATGGCCGGCACGAGCGTGACCAGCCGTCGGGCCAGCAGCGGGATCCGCACGTGCAGCAGTCCCTTCATGATCTCGGCACCGGCCATGCAGCCCACCGAGGTCGAGGCGAGCCCCGACGCCAGCAGCCCCACCGCGAACAGCACGCCCACGACCGGGCCGACGTGCTCGGCGATCGCCCGCTGCGCTCCGGGGATCGAGTCCGTGTCGGCGACCCCGGGCAGCGTCGCCGCCGCGAGGACGAGCATGCAGATGTTCACCCCGCCGGCCACCAGGAGCGCCAGTCCGACGTCCCAGCGCGTCGCGACGAGCACCCGACGACGCTCCGGGCCTGCCGGGACGTCGCCGTGCCGGTCACGCGCCAGGGCGGAGTGCAGGTAGACCGCGTGCGGCATCACCGTCGCGCCGAGCATCGAGGCGGCGAGCATCACCGACTCGGACCCCTCGAACCGCGGGACGAGCCCGGAGACGAGCTCGCCCGGTGACACCTGCGCGAACAGCAGCCCGGCGCAGAACCCCACCGTGAGGATCGCGAGCATCGCCGTCACCACGGCCTCGAACGTCCGGGTGCCGCGGTGGCTCTGCAGGGTGAGGATCGCCATCGAGACCACGCCGGTGATCACCCCGCCGGCGACCAGCGGCAGCCCGAACAGCAGGTGCAGCGCGAGTGCGCCGCCGATGACCTCGGCGATGTCGGTCGCGGCGGCCACGACCTCGGCCTGCGCCCAGAACAGCAGCCGGGGCGTGCGCTTCATCCGCAGGCCGAGGTGCTCCGGCAGGGACTTGCCGGTGACGACGCCGAGCTTGGCGGAGAGGTACTGCACGACGACCGCGCTGGCGTTCGCGGCGACGAGGACCCAGAGCAGCAGGTAGCCGTACTTCGCGCCCGCGGTGAGGTTCGCGGCGACGTTGCCGGGGTCGACGTAGGCGATGGCCGCCACGAACGCGGGGCCGAGCAGGGTCAGGCCGGCCGCGCGCTTCCGGGGCGTGGTCGTCTCGGCGGGACGGGCAGCGGTGTCGATCATGCAGACAGCATGCCAGAGGATTCGGCGCGCCGAATCCTTGTTTTCGTGACGCACGCGAATCGGCCCGGGCCGGAGCCACGAGCAGGCCAGGAGGCGCGGGTCGGCTCAGACCGCAGCGCGTCGGGCCCGGTGCGCCCGCACCTTCGCCCGGTTGCCGCACCGCTGCATCGAGCACCACCGGCGTGTGCCCCCGCGCGACGAGTCGTAGAAGACGAGGCCGCAGTCGTCTGCCGAACAGCGGCTCAACCGCGTCGGCTGTCCGTCCGCGGCGACGTCGTCGAAGCCGACCTCGGTGAACAGGGCCACGGCGTCCCGTGCGACGCTCGACAGCGCCTGGGCGAGCCGCACCCGGTTCGCGCCCGCACGACGACGGCCACCGGGGAGGCTCGGCGGCACGTCCGGCAGCGCGGCGAACAGGTTGACCGTGTCGATGTCGTCCGGTGCCGGACGCGTGCGACCCGTCCCGGCGCGGAGGCCGGCAGCCACCGCGGTTCGTTCCGCCGCGGTCGAGGCCGGGCCCGGAGCCGCGGCGACGGCCAGCCGGGCGATCGCTGCGCGGAGGGCACGGGCGTCCTGCAGCTCGCGAGCGGTCGCGCCGACGTCGATCGGCTCGGTGTGGTCGCTCAGCCACTCGTCGAGGTCGGCCGGTGTCGCGAGCAGTTCGCCGAGCTGCGCCCGCGGACGTCGACCGTCCGGGTCGTCGGCGAACCCGCCGGTGTGCGCGAAGTCGAGGGCGATCCGTCCGGCGTCGAAGAACCACGTGGAACCGGTGTCCGTGCGGATGTGCTGCCCCGTGTGCATCCGCCCAGGCTAACGGGTTACCGGCGCGCCTCCGCATGCGATCGGCATCATGCGGTAGCTCGGCTGGCCTCCGCCGCTCGGCGCTCCCACGCGATGACGTTCCGGGCGTCGAACCGGCGGGAGCACTTCGCGCACGCCAGCGGTCGGGTCGGGGTGCGGTAGCGGAAGTGCTCGTGCCCGGCCGGACACGTGCCGATCCACGGTGCGAGTTCGCTCGCCACGGGGCCGTCGTACAGGCGCGAGCCCGTGTAGCCGAGTGCCTTCGCCGTCCGGCGCCACGTGGGTCCGTGGCCGGCGCGGGCCCCGGCCACCGCATGCGCGATCTCGTGCAGGAGCACCTGGTCGACGTCGTCCTCGGAGAACCGCACGGCGAGGTGGCGGCTCACCGTGATGCGCTTGCGGGCGAAGTCGCACTGGCCCGCCCGGGTCTTCGCGTGGTCGAACCCGAACGACCAGCTGCCCGCCCCGAGGTGTGCCGTCATCAGGTGTTCGGCGCGGGCCCGGACGGCCTCGAGCGTCGTCACCGTTCGTCGTCGCCGGGTTCGTCGCGTCCGGCCTGGCCCTTCTGCGCGGCACGTGCGGCGATGCGGCCCCAGAGTTCGTCCGCCTCGGTCCGGGCGGCGTCCGGCGCACCGAGGACCCGGCGGCGCACCGTCGGGGTCTGCTGCACGGGCTCCGGAGCGCGGGGTGCAGCCGGTTCGTCCTCGTCCGCGCGGCGTGCGGCGACGTCGCGGGCGGTGCGCGGCTTGTCCTCGGCCGGGGGCTGCGCGACCGAGGCCCGGAGCGCTGCCTCGACCGCCGTGCGGAGCGCCTCGGTGCGCTCCGACGGTGCACCGGCCTGGCGGAACGCCTGGTACGCCCGGGACAGCGCGGCACGGGCCTCGTCGAAGCGGGAGAGCTCGAACAGCGACCAGCCCTCGAGCTCGGCCGCTGCGCCCTCGAGCTCCGGCCACTCCTCGGTCCGGGCGGTGTCCCGTGCCAGGGCCGACTCGGTCGCGGCACGCTCGTACCGCCCGAGGTCGTGCAGGACGTGCGCGCGACGGATCCGTGCGGAGACCTTGTCCGAGCGCTCCCCCGTGAACATCGTCAGGCGGAAGACCTCCTCGGCGATGACGAGCGACTCGTCGAGCCGACCGAGCAGGCGGAGGAGCTCGGCACGCTCCGCGAGCGCGTCGGTGCTGCGGCTCTGCCCGAGGTCGCGCAGCCGCTGCTGGACGGCGTCGGCGTCGACCGCGGGGCGCAGGCTGATCGGAGCGAAGGTGCTGCCGGGGCTCACGCCGGCCGTCACGGGCGCCGCATGACGCGGTTCCCGGGCGCGGTCGGTGCGGTCGGGCTGCTGGCGGTCGTCGGGCGGGAGGGACATCGGTTCGAGGGTAACCGCGCCGCCCCGAGAGCGAGCGGTGCCACGCGCACGGGGGTCACGCTCGTGTCGCCCGCGGGGACGAGGACGGCCCGCCGTGCGGGTGCACGACGGGCCGTCCGGGACGATCTGGTCGGGTCAGGACATCCCGCTGGCCGACACGGCCGAGATGAGGATGGCCACCACGAACGCGATCGCTGCGACGACCGCGAGGATGATCGCGAAGACACCCCAGCCGCGTCCGCGCTTCGTGACCGCGGCGACGATGCCCTGCACGATCGCCCACAGGCCGAGCGCCGAGCCGAGGTAGAACAGCAGCGACCCGGTGACGGCGCTCGACGACGTCGTGAGCGCCATGATGTCGGAGTCGCTCGGGGTCGCCCCGCCGTTCTGCACGGACTCGCGGAACGCCTCGGAGCCGCCGAAGACGCCGCCGAACAGCGCGCCGCCGATGATGCCGACCACGAGCGCGGCGACGGCCACGACGAACGCGATGACGCCGACGGTCTTCTTCTTGGCCTTCGGCTCCTCGTAGCCCTGCCACGAGGGGGCACCGGCGCTCGCCGGAGCCGCTGCGTAGGGCTGCTGGCCGTACTGGGGCTGCCCGTGCTGCGGCTGCCCGTACTGGCCCTGCTGCTCGGCGTACTGCGTCGACCCGTACTGCGGGGTCTCGCCCTGCGGAGCCTGGTGCTGCTGGGCCTGTTCGCCCCAGCGCGGCGCGTCGGCCTGCGGGGCCGGCTCACCGTACTGCGGCGTGGAGGCGGGAGCGGGGTCGACCCGCTCGCCGTAGCGCGGCTCGTCGGCCGAGGGAGCGGGCTGCTGCGGCGCTCCGCCCCAGCTCGGCGCCTGGCCGTCGCCCGTCCGGTCCTCGTTGCTCCGGTCGTCGTTCGTCATCAGGGATCCCCTTGCTCGGTCGCGCACCTGCGCGGTCGTTCAGACCCATCCTGGCAGGCGGACCCTCCGCGTGCGCGGCATCCGCCCGATCGCACGGCGACCGTCGGCCCGGCCCGCGGTCGCGCGTCAGCCGCCGAAGACGCTCCGGTTCGGCTCCGGCGACGCCACCGCGGTCTGGTCCGTGACGATCGGCGCCCCGGCGATGAACGCCCGCAGCTCCGCCCCGTGCACGACCTTCGCCGGCATCGGGTCGGAGGAGTACCGACGAGGCATCTCCGCCACGGGCAGGTCCGTCGGCGACCCGAGCAGCACGATGTTCCCGAACCGCCGGCCCTTGAGCATCCCGGTGTCCGCGACGGCCGCCACCGACGGCAGCACCGCCTGCAGCGTCGACGCCTGCCCCCGGGCGAACGCGAGCCCGGCCCCGTCCGCCACGTTCACGGCCACGATGCCGGTGGGCGACAGGAACTCCGCGACCTCGCGGTAGAACTCGATGCTCGTCACGTGCGCGGGGATCTGCGAGCCGCCGAAGACGTCCACCACGGCCAGGTCCACCGTGCCGCGCAGTCCGGCGGGGAGCTTGCCGAGGACCTCGCGGGCGTCGCCGTACCGCACCCGGATCGAGGCCCCGCGGGGGAAGGGCAGCGCGTCCCGCACGTGGTCGACGAGGTCCCGCTCCAGTTCGATGACCTGCTGCCGGGAGCCCGGCCGCGTGACCGCGACGTACCGGGGGAGCGTCAGGGCCCCGGCGCCGAGGTGCAGCGCCGTGACCGGGCCGTCCGGGAGCAGGTCGATGGCGTGCCCGATCCGCCGGATGTACTCGAACGCCAGGTGCGTCGGGTCCTCGAGGTCGACGTGCGACTGCGGCGTGCCGTCCACCACGAGCGTGAACGACCCCGGGCGGTGCCGGTCCGGCTCGACCACCGCGTACCCCGCACCGATCCGGAACCCGTCGAACGCATCAGCCATGGCACCAATCGAACACCACCACGATCACCACCCGCGTCCCCACCCCTGGTTGGTGTGCCCGCCGACGCCGTCGAACGAGGCTGGTACCACCGGCCGGGAGACGCCCGCCGGACCTCCTCGGAAGGCGGACACCATGTCGGTCCAGCTCCTCGTGAACATCCTCGTCGGCATCGCCCTGGTCGCGTTCCTCGGGTACCGCCAGGCGACCTGGCAGTACCTCGACCCGGCGCGCATCTGGCGCACGCCGCTCATCATGGCGATCGTCGGCGTGGTCGTCCTCGCCCAGACGAAGGCGACGATCACGACCACCGACGTCGTGTTCCTCGGGATCGAGGCGCTCATCACGATCGGGGTCGGCCTGACCATGGGCAGCATCACCCGCTTCCGCACGGTCGGCACCCCGGACGCCAAGGGCCGCACGATTCAGTCCCGCACGGGTGCGCTCGGCGCGGTGCTGTGGATCGTCCTCATCGCCGTCCGCGTCGGCCTCGACGTGCTCGGCGGCCACCTCGGCGCGCACCTGCTCACGTCGACCGGCACGATCCTGCTCGTCCTCGCACTGAACCGCGCCGCACGCGCCGTCGTCATCGACGGCCGCATCCCCCGCGGCGACCGCCAGCCGCGCGGCATGATGGTCCGGTGACCCTGCTGACCGGCCAGGACGAGACCGACCTCCCCGGAGGCCGGTCCCGTTCGGGCGCCGCCTGGGGGCTCAACGCCCTCGGCATCGCGATCGTCGCGTTCTGGTTCGTGAAGAACGGCATCGCCCTGCAGCACCCCGCGTGGGTGTGGGTGCTCGGCGCGGTGGCGCTCGCCGCGTGGGCGCTCCGCGAGTTCGGTCGCACACCCCGGCTCCTCGTCGTCGCCGGGGTCCTGATGATCGCCGCGGGCACCCTGACGGTGGTGCCGACGGACTCGCTCATGATCGTCCCCGTGATCGTCGGGATCGTCCTGCTCGGCGCGAACCTCCGCGTCCCGGTCTGGGCGGCATCCGTCGCCGCACTCGCCGCGATCGTGGTCGTCGCGGTGTCCGCCTCGATCGAGCACGCCTCGGTCCAGTTCGTCCTCGGGACGAGCGGCGGCATGCTCCTGGGCGTCCTCATCGGCTTCAGCCGGCGGCAGTTCCGCATCGCGGCGGAACGGGCGCGCGAGGCCGAGCGGGACCAGCAGCGCGCAGAACTCCTCGCGGACCGGTCCCGCGCCGCCCGGGACATCCACGACGTGCTCGCGCACTCCCTCGGCGGCCTGGTGCTCCAGCTCGACGCGGTCGAGGCCCTGCTCGAGGCCGGCCGGGTCGACGACGCCACGAAGCGCGCCGCCGAGGCCCGCGCGCTCGCCGCGGACGGCCTGGCCGAGGCGCGACGTGCGGTGCACGCCCTGCGGGACGACGCCGAGACCGAGACCGACGCCGAGGCGGACGCGGGCCGGTCCGCGGTCCCGCACCGTGCCTCCCGTCCGACCACCGACCGCGCGACGGGCCTGGCGGCCCTCGTCGACGCGCACCGGTCGTTCGGCGGCGAGATCGTGACGCAGGGCGACACGGCGCTCACCGACCTCGATGCGGCCCACCGCGCCGCCGTGGTCCAGGTGGTCCGGGAGGCGCTCAGCAACGCCCGCAGGCACGCCCCCGGCCGTCCCGTGTCCCTGTCCGTCATCCGGGACGGCGACGCCGTGGACGTCGTGGTCGCGAACCCGCTGTCCGGCGGCGGCCACGGTCTGCTCGGGATGCGCGAACGCTTCGCGGAACTCGGCAGCGGCGCCGCGGTCGAGGCGGACCGGTCGGACGACGAGTTCGTCGTGGCGATGCACCTGCCGGTCGACGAGCTGGCCGCCGAGGGGGACCGTCCGTGACCATCCGCGTCCTCGTCGTCGACGACCAGGCCATCGTGCGCGACGGGCTGGTGACGGTGCTCTCCCTCGTGGACGACCTCGAGGTCGTCGGTGAGGCGTCGGACGGCGCCGAGGCGGTCGCCGCGGTCGAGCGGGAGTCCCCGGACGTCGTGCTCATGGACCTCCGGATGCCCGGCGTCGACGGCCCGACGGCGACGGCACGCATCACCGAGGGGCACCCCGGGGTCGCCGTGCTCGTCCTCACCACGTTCGCCGACGACGAGTCGATCCTGACCGCGCTGCGGGCCGGCGCGCGCGGGTACCTCACCAAGGACGCCGGTCGCGGCGAGATCGCGACGGCGATCCGTGCGGTGGCGTCCGGGCAGTCGACGTTCGACGCCACCGTGGGCGCCCGGCTCGTCGCCCAGCTGGCCGGCGGCACCGTGCCCGCGTCCGTCGCGACGCCGGACCCGATCGAGTCGCTCCGTGCGCGCTTCCCGACGCTCACCCCGCGCGAGGCGGACGTGCTCGGGCGCATCGCCGAGGGTCGGTCGAACCCGCAGATCGCCGCCGAGCTCTTCCTCACCGTGCCCACCGTGAAGTCCTACGTGAACCAGGTGTTCACGAAGCTCGGCGTCCGCACCCGCGCGGAGGCCGTCGCCCTCGTCCTGCGCTGACCCCGGTCCGCGGTCCCGACCGGCCGGTCCACCCGGCGCAGGTGAATGCGTGCACATGCACCACCAGCGGACGCCAAGGGTCGTCACCTACCGTTCACTGGGTCGTCACCTCGGTGCGTCGATCCGCGCAGTGCCCCACACCTCGCGCGCTTCCGCACCCCGCTCGTGACCGCGGCGCGACCGTCCGGCACCCCCACTGCCCCTCGTGTGCGCGCCGTCGGCGTGCGCCGGGCTCCCCGCTCTCCTGCGCGCCGCCCGTGGTCCGCCCGCCGTGACCATTGAACACATTGCGTGCGCTATGTAAAATATGAGCACGAACGGACCCGATCCCACGAGGAGTCGACCCGCATGACCGACACCATGAGCGTGCCCACGTACCGCCGCGCCACCGCGAGCCGTCCCGCGGTCGCCACCCGCGCCTCCCGTCCGTCCACCCACACCGAGCGCGAGCACGCGCCGACCTGGATGCGTGCGGTGGGTGCGGTCCTGCTGGTGGGCGGGCTCGGGCTGACCGCGGCGGTGCTCGGATGGCCGGGCGACGCTCCGGAGACGGCGCTGCTGGTGCCGGCGCTCGTCGGCGTCGCGGTCGGGTTCCTGCTCCTCGTCGCCCGCTCGGGGTGGACGGTGACGGACACCCACGTCGTCCTGCACTTCCGGCCGCTGCCCGCGCGACGGATCGCCCGCGACCGGATCACCGACGTGCGACTCGTCGAGGCGGACGCGTCGACGTACGGCGGCATCGGGCTCCGGATCGGACGCGGTGTCCGCGCGCTCATCCTCACGCCGGGGCTCGGGATCGAGTTCACCGACGACCGCGGGCGTGTCACGTTCGTGCGGACGCGGCAGCCCGAGGCGGCGTTCCGCGCCCTGCGCTGACGGGCGTTGCGCGTCCTGCGCTGGCGGGCGTGGCCGGGCTGCGGAGCAGGGAATACCCACGCTGTCCACCGGCTTATACACGGCACTGCCGAATTCGGTCAAGCCAGGACTGGACATCCGCGACGAGCCCGACCTATGATGGCAGTTCGCGCTCCCTGGCATCCGTGTCGTCATATTGCGGTCGACGCAGCGTTCTTCCAGAACGTGCCCTGGTGGTGCCGGTCCCGTATATGTCGGCGGGTCCCGTCCACCCAGATCATCGCACACGTGCACAGCTCACCGGCCGTCGCGTGATCGCGTGTCTTCGAGGGGTGCGCTGAAGCGTCAATCCACTCACCTACGTGCTGCTCGTCAGTACCGGCCCGACGGGGCCTACCGGAGGTCAAACCCTTGGCTGCTGCGCCCAACGCATCCACCAACCCCAAGAACGGTCGCAACCACTCGCGACTCTCGTTCGCCAAGATCACGGACACCCTCACGGTTCCTGATCTGCTCGCACTCCAGACGGAGAGCTTCGACTGGCTCGTCGGCAACGACGTCTGGAAGGCCCGCCTCGCCGAAGGCCAGGAGCAGGGTCGCACCGACCTCGCACTGCACTCCGGGCTCGAGGAGATCTTCGAGGAGATCTCTCCGATCGAGGACCTCGGCGAGACCATGCAGCTCGGCTTCACGTCGCCCGAGCTCGAGGACCCGAAGTACTCGATCGACGAGTGCAAGGAGCGTGGCAAGACCTACGCTGCCCCGCTCTACGTCAACGCCGAGTTCATGAACCACATGACCGGTGAGATCAAGACGCAGACCGTCTTCATGGGCGACTTCCCGCTCATGACCGAGCGCGGCACGTTCATCATCAACGGCACCGAGCGTGTCGTGGTCTCGCAGCTCGTCCGCTCGCCGGGCGTGTACTTCGAGCGTCAGCAGGAGAAGACCTCCGACAAGGACATCTACTCCGCCCGCGTGATCCCGTCGCGTGGTGCCTGGCTTGAGTTCGAGATCGACAAGCGCGACCAGGTGGGCGTGCGCATCGACCGCAAGCGCAAGCAGTCGGTCACCGTGTTCCTCAAGGCGCTCGGCATGACGAGCGAAGAGATCATGGACGAGTTCCAGGGCTTCGCCTCGATCGAGTCGACCCTCGAGAAGGACGCCATCCTCACCAAGGAAGAGGCGCTCAAGGACATCTACCGCAAGCTGCGTCCGGGCGAGCAGGTCGCCGCCGAGGCCGCGCGTGCGCTCCTCGACAACTTCTACTTCAACCCGAAGCGCTACGACCTCGCGAAGGTCGGCCGCTACAAGGTCAACCGCAAGCTCGGCATCGACGCGCCGCTCAGCGACTCGGTCCTGACCGTGCAGGACATCGTCCGCACGATCAAGTACCTGGTCTCGCTGCACGCCGAGAAGACCACGCTCGACGGTGTCCGTGACGGCGAGCCGGTGCAGCTGCGCCTCGACGTGGACGACATCGACCACTTCGGCAACCGTCGCATCCGCGCCGTCGGCGAGCTCATCCAGAACCAGGTCCGCACCGGTCTGTCCCGCATGGAGCGCGTCGTCCGCGAGCGCATGACCACGCAGGACATCGAAGCGATCACGCCGCAGACCCTGATCAACGTGCGCCCCGTCGTCGCCGCGATCAAGGAGTTCTTCGGGACGTCCCAGCTGTCGCAGTTCATGGACCAGAACAACCCGCTCGCGGGCCTGACGCACAAGCGTCGCCTCTCGGCCCTCGGCCCGGGTGGTCTGTCCCGTGAGCGTGCCGGCGTCGAGGTCCGTGACGTCCACCCGTCGCACTACGGCCGCATGTGCCCGATCGAGACCCCGGAAGGCCCGAACATCGGCCTGATCGGCTCGCTCGCGTCGTTCGGTCGGATCAACTCCTTCGGCTTCATCGAGACGCCGTACCGCCGCGTCGTGAACGGTCAGGTCACCACGACCATCGACTACCTCACGGCCTCGGAAGAGGACGACTTCGTCGTCGCGCAGGCGAACGCCCCGCTCACCGACTCCTTCCACTTCCAGGACGACAAGGTGCTCGTCCGGAAGAAGGGCGGCGAGGTCGAGCTCGTCGGCAAGGACGAGGTCGACTACATGGACGTCTCCCCGCGCCAGATGGTGTCGGTCGCGACGTCGCTCATCCCGTTCCTCGAGCACGACGACGCGAACCGCGCCCTCATGGGTGCGAACATGCAGCGTCAGGCAGTCCCGCTGCTCCGCTCCGAGTCGCCGCTCGTCGGCACCGGCATGGAGGGCTACACCGCCATCGACGCCGGCGACGTCGTCACCGCCGACAAGGCCGGTGTCGTCTCCGAGGTCTCGGCCGACGCCGTGACCCTGCAGCTCGACGAGGGCGGCACGCAGACCTACTACCTGCGCAAGTTCGACCGCTCGAACCAGGGCACGAGCTACAACCACCGCGTGGTCGTCTCGGCCGGTGAGCGTGTGGAGCAGGGCGAGGTCATCGCCGACGGTCCCGCGACGGAGAACGGCGAGCTCGCGCTCGGCAAGAACCTCCTCGTCGCGTTCATGCCGTGGGAGGGCTACAACTACGAGGACGCGATGATCCTGTCGCAGAACCTCGTGAAGGACGACACGCTCTCCTCGATCCACATCGAGGAGTACGAGGTCGACGCCCGCGACACGAAGCTCGGCAAGGAAGAGATCACCCGCGACCTCCCGAACGTCAGCCCGGACCTCCTGGCCGACCTCGACGAGCGCGGCATCATCCGCATCGGTGCCGAGGTCCGCCCCGGCGACATCCTGGTCGGCAAGGTCACGCCGAAGGGCGAGACCGAGCTCAGCGCCGAAGAGCGCCTCCTCCGCGCCATCTTCAACGAGAAGTCGCGCGAAGTCCGCGACACCTCGCTCAAGGTGCCCCACGGTGAAGAGGGCACGATCATCGGCGTCAAGGTGTTCGACTCGCAGGACGGTGACGACGAGCTCGGCTCGGGCGTCAACCAGCGCGTGGTCGTGTACATCGCCCAGAAGCGCAAGATCACCGCGGGTGACAAGCTCGCCGGTCGTCACGGCAACAAGGGCGTCATCTCGACCATCCTCCCGGTCGAGGACATGCCGTTCCTCGCCGACGGCACCCCCGTCGACATCGTGCTCAACCCGCTCGGCGTCCCCGGCCGCATGAACTTCGGCCAGGTCCTCGAGATCCACCTCGGGTGGCTCGCGAAGCAGGGCTGGAACGTCGAGGGCATCCAGGAGTGGGCTTCTGCCCTCCCCGAGGCAGCCCGCAGCGCGGAGCCCGGCACGAAGGTCGCCACCCCGGTGTTCGACGGTGCCTACGAGCGCGAGATCGAGGGGCTCCTCGACTCGACCCTCCCGAACCGCGACGGCGAGCGCCTGATCGGTTCGTCCGGCAAGGCGCAGCTCTTCGACGGCCGCTCCGGCGAGCCGTTCCCGGAGCCCGTGTCGGTCGGCTACATGTACATCCTCAAGCTGCACCACCTGGTCGACGACAAGATCCACGCCCGTTCGACCGGTCCGTACTCGATGATCACGCAGCAGCCGCTGGGTGGTAAGGCGCAGTTCGGTGGACAGCGCTTCGGCGAGATGGAGGTGTGGGCGCTCGAGGCGTACGGCGCCGCCTACGCCCTCCAGGAGCTCCTGACGATCAAGTCCGACGACATCCTCGGCCGCGTGAAGGTCTACGAGGCGATCGTCAAGGGCGAGAACATCCAGGAGCCGGGTATCCCGGAGTCGTTCAAGGTCCTCATGAAGGAGATGCAGTCGCTCTGCCTGAACGTCGAGGTCCTCTCGGCCGACGGCCAGGCGGTCAGCCTCCGCGACACGGACGACGAGGTCTTCCGTGCCGCTGAAGAGCTCGGCATCAACATCTCCTCGCGGTTCGAGTCGTCGTCCGTCGACGACATCTGATCCCGCCCGTACTCGTAACGAATCCAGCTAGAGAGAAGAACATTGCTCGAAGCAACTTCATTTGACGCACTGCGGATCGGTCTCGCCACGGCCGAGGACATCCGCCAGTGGTCGTACGGCGAGGTCAAGAAGCCGGAGACCATCAACTACCGCACCCTCAAGCCCGAGAAGGACGGTCTGTTCGGCGAGCAGATCTTCGGTCCGTCCCGCGACTGGGAGTGCGCCTGCGGCAAGTACAAGCGTGTCCGGTTCAAGGGCATCGTCTGCGAGCGCTGCGGCGTCGAGGTCACCAAGTCCTCGGTCCGCCGTGAGCGCATGGGCCACATCGAGCTCGCCGCGCCCGTCACGCACATCTGGTACTTCAAGGGCGTCCCGTCGCGCCTCGGTTACCTCCTCGACATGGCGCCGAAGGACCTCGAGAAGGTCATCTACTTCGCGGCGTACATGATCATCGACATCGATGAAGAGGGCCGTCACGCCGACATGCCGGGTCTCGAGAACGAGATGCGCCTCGAGATCAAGAACCTCGAGGGGCAGCGCGACTCGATCATCGCCGACCGCCTCAAGAAGCTCGAGGACGACCTCGCAGCGCTCGAGGAAGAGGGCGCCAAGGCCGACGTCAAGCGCCGCACCAAGGACACCGCCGAGAAGGAGATGTCCCAGGTCCGCAAGTCGTTCGACGAGGACATCACCCGCCTCGAGCGCGTGTGGGAGGACTTCCGCAACCTCAAGGTGGGCGACCTCAAGCCCGAGGACGCCGTCTTCCACGAGCTCCAGGACCGCTTCGGGATCTACTTCGACGCCTACATGGGCGCCGAGGCGATCAAGCTGCGGCTCGAGGCGTTCGACCTGGCCGCCGAGGCCGAGGCGCTGCGCCTGCAGATCGCCGAGGGCAAGGGCCAGAAGAAGATCCGCGCGATCAAGCGTCTGCGCGTCGTCAGCTCCTTCCTCGCCACCGGCAACTCGCCGGCCGCGATGGTGCTCGACGTCGTGCCGGTCATCCCGCCGGAGCTGCGCCCGATGGTGCAGCTCGACGGTGGCCGCTTCGCCACGAGTGACCTCAACGACCTCTACCGTCGTGTGATCAACCGCAACAACCGTCTCCGCCGCCTGCTCGACCTCGGTGCCCCCGAGATCATCGTGAACAACGAGAAGCGCATGCTGCAGGAAGCGGTCGACGCGCTGTTCGACAACGGTCGTCGTGGTCGTCCGGTCACGGGTACCGGCAACCGCGCCCTCAAGTCCCTGAGCGACATGCTCAAGGGCAAGCAGGGTCGTTTCCGCCAGAACCTGCTCGGCAAGCGCGTCGACTACTCGGGCCGTTCGGTCATCATCGTCGGCCCGCAGCTGAAGCTCCACCAGTGCGGTCTGCCCAAGCAGATGGCGCTCGAGCTCTTCAAGCCGTTCGTGATCAAGCGCCTGATCGACCTGTCGCACGCGCAGAACATCAAGTCGGCCAAGCGCATGGTCGAGCGTTCGCGTCCGCAGGTGTGGGACGTGCTCGAGGAGATCATCCGCGAGCGCCCCGTGCTGCTGAACCGTGCGCCGACGCTGCACCGTCTGGGCATCCAGGCGTTCGAGCCGCAGCTCGTCGAGGGCAAGGCCATCCAGCTCCACCCGCTCGTGTGTGCTGCGTTCAACGCGGACTTCGACGGTGACCAGATGGCAGTGCACCTGCCGCTGTCGGTCGAGGCCCAGGCCGAGGCCCGCATCCTGATGCTCGCCTCGAACAACATCCTGAAGCCGTCCGACGGCCGTCCGGTGACCCTGCCCGCACAGGACATGATCATCGGTCTGCACCACCTCACGACCGTCCGCGAGGGCGCCGTGGGTGAAGGCCGTGCGTTCTCCTCCGTCGCCGAGGCCATCCTCGCGAAGGACCAGGGCACGCTGCACCTCAACGCGCTCGTGAAGATCCGCATGGCGGACGTCCACTTCGCCGAGGGTGAAGCTCCCGAGGGCTACGAGCAGGGCGACACCGTGCTGCTCGAGACGACCCTGGGCCGTGCGCTCTTCAACGAGACCCTCCCGGCGAACTACCCGTTCGTCCAGAAGGTCACCGACAAGGGCGTGCTCTCCGCGATCGTCAACGACCTCGCCGAGCGCTACTCCAAGACCGAGACGGCCGCCGCGCTCGACCGGATCAAGGACGCGGGCTTCTACTGGGGCACGCGCTCCGGTGTGACCGTGGCGCTCTCCGACGTCGTGACGCCTCCTCGCAAGAAGGAGATCATCGCGGGCTACGAGGTCCAGGCCGCCAAGGTGCAGGGCGAGTTCGACAAGGGTCTGATCACCGACGCCGAGCGTCGCGCCGACCTGATCAAGATCTGGACCGAGGCCACGAACGAGATCGCGCAGGAGATGCGCGACAACTTCCCGGTCGACAACACCATCAACCGCATGGTGTCGTCCGGTGCTCGTGGTAACTGGCTCCAGGTCCGCAACATCGCCGGTATGCGCGGTCTGGTGAACAACCCGAAGGGCGAGATCATCGCCCGCCCGATCATCAACTCGTACCGCGAGGGCCTGACCGTGGCGGAGTACTTCATCGCCACGCACGGTGCTCGCAAGGGTCTTGCCGACACCGCGCTCCGTACCGCGGACTCCGGGTACCTCACCCGTCGTCTCGTGGACGTCTCGCAGGACGTCATCATCCGCGAGGACGACTGCGGCACGACTCGGGGCCTCGAGCTCCCGATCGCGACCGTGGGCGCCGACGGCAAGCTCGTGCGCGACCCGCGCGTCGAGAACACCGTGTACTCCCGCACCCTGGCCACCCCGGCCGTGGACGCGAAGGGCACGGTCGTCGCCGAGGCCGGCGAGGACGTCGGTGACGTCCTCATCGACAAGCTGCTCGCGGCCGGTGTCGAGAGCATCAAGGTGCGCTCGGTCCTGACCTGCGAGTCGAGCGTCGGTGTCTGCGCGAAGTGCTACGGCCGTTCGCTCGCCACGGGCAACCTCGTCGACATCGGCGAGGCGGTCGGCATCATCGCCGCCCAGTCCATCGGTGAGCCCGGTACCCAGCTGACGATGCGTACCTTCCACACGGGTGGTTCGGCCTCGGCCGACGACATCACCCAGGGTCTGCCGCGTGTCACGGAGCTCTTCGAGGCGCGTACCCCGAAGGGCGCGTCCCCGATCGCCGAGGCCCCCGGCCGCGCCACGATCGAGGACACCGACAAGGGTCGTCGCATCATCCTCACGCCGGACAACGGTGACGAGCCGTTCATCTACCCGGTGCTGAAGCGTGCGACGCTCCTCATCGAGGACGGCCAGCACGTCGAGCTCGGCGAGCAGTTCATCGCCGGCACCGTCGACCCGAAGGAAGTCCTCCGCGTCAAGGGTGTCCGTGAGGTCCAGAAGCACCTCGTCAACGGTGTGCAGGACGTGTACGGCTCGCAGGGCGTGCCGATCCACGACAAGCACATCGAGGTCATCGTGCGCCAGATGCTCCGCAAGGTCACCGTCGTCGACCACGGCGACACCGACCTGCTCCCGGGCGAGCTCGTGGACCGTTCGCGGTACAACGAGCTCAACCGTGCGGCGCTGCAGGAGGGTCGCAAGACCGCTTCCGCTCGCCAGGAGGTCATGGGCATCACGAAGGCGTCCCTCGCGACCGAGTCGTGGCTGTCCGCCGCGTCCTTCCAGGAGACCACCCGCGTGCTCACGCAGGCGGCCATGGAGGGCAAGCAGGACCACCTCGTCGGCCTCAAGGAGAACGTCATCATCGGTAAGCTCATCCCCGCCGGGACGGGCCTCAGCCGGTACCGCGACGTGGACGTGAACGCGACGGAAGAAGCGAAGGCGGAGCGGTACCCGAACCGCATCTTCGCGGACGACTCGTCGTTCTCGGACGCCGACCTGAGCTTCGTCGACTTCGACAGCTTCTCGTCGGACGACTTCACGCCGGGCACCTACAACTGAGCCTGAGCTCCACCGGAACGGCCCCCGCATCCTCGGATGCGGGGGCCGTTCCCGTTGGTGGCGTGACGGCTCAGACCGCGCGGTCCGCCCCGTTGTCGCGTCCGGAGCCCCGGCCGGTCTCGTCGACGAGGGAGAACAGGCTCAGGACGTTGCCGTCGGGATCGCGGACGTCGAACCAGTCGACGGCTCCGTCGACGCACTCGACCGGGCCGATGTCGATCCCGAGTGCGCCGATGCGTGCGTGCTGGGCGGCGACGTCGTCGACGCCGAAGCGGACGCTCACGCGGTTCTCCTCGGCGTCGGCGTCCTCGTAGAGCTGGATCCAGATGCCGCCGACCTCGTACTCGGCGATGCCCTCGTCGGGCTCGAGGTCCGGTTCGGCACGTTCGAACACGGCGCCGTACCAGAGGCAGGACGCCTCGATGTCGGTGACGGGCAGCCCCACGGTCACGCTCGTGATGTCCATGACTCATCATGTCCCGGAGCAGGGCTGCACGTCGAGCACTTTCCGCCGTCGCGCCCGTGACCGCTGGCAGGCTGGGCGGATGGCAACGCTGCGCGAACGGATCACCGCCCCGGCCCACCTCGAGCTCCCGGTCCCGATCGCCGGGCTGACCTTCCGGTCTGCGACCCGGGACGACCTGGCGGCCGTGCACGCCCTCGCCGTGGCGGCTGCCGCGGTGGACGACCCACACGCTCGTCCCTCCACAGCGAGCCTGGAGCGGACGTTCTCCACCGAAGGGCTCGACCTCGCTCGGGACACCCTCGTCGGCGTCGATGCTGATGGGCATGTGCAGGCGTACGGCATCGTCATCGACGTCCCCTCTCGCGTCACCGCTGCTCGCGTGGTGCTCGAGGGGGCGGTCCATCCCGCGCTGCGCGGCCGGGGGATCGGCCGTCGTGTGCTCGCGTGGCTCATCGGGCGCGCGCGGCAGCGACTCGCCGCGCTCGACCTCGACCTGCCGGCGACGATCGAGGTCGGCGCCGCGCAGGGGACCGGTGCGCTCCGTCTGGCGGCCCACTTCGAGTTTGAGCCGGTCCGCCACTGGGTCGACATGCAGGTCGTGCTCGGCGACCGCGCCGAGATCGTGGTCCCGCCGGTGCCGGACGGGTACGTCGTGCGTGCGACGAGGTCCGACGACATCGAGCCGCTGCGGATCGCGAAGAACGACGCCTTCCGCGACCACTGGGGATCGCAACCGATGGTCGAGTCCGACTGGCGCGGGTTCCTCACCGCGGCGACGGCCCGGCTCGACCTCGGCCGGGTCGTCGTCGACCCCTCGGGCCGGATCGTGGCGTTCGCACTCGTCGAGGTGGATCCGGACGGCTTCGCCGCTCGCGGCCGGTCGTTCGGGTACGTGCACTGGGTCGGTGTCGTGCGGGCGGCACGAGGGACGGGACTCGCGCCGATCGTCCTCGACGCCGCGCTGCAGGGGATGCGTGCCGAGGGGCTGTCCGCCGCGGTCCTGCACGTCGACGCCGAGAACCCGACCGGCGCCGGACGCATCTACGAGCGGCTCGGGTTCGTCCCGGGGCCGGTGCACGTCACCGCGTCGACGACCCTCTGACGGGGGTCGTCGCGGCCCTCGGCGCGCACGCCGTCGGCGGTGTCGATACCCGCGGGTACCCCTGCACTGGGGCCACCGAACACCCCCTCGCCCCCTCGTTGTGGGACTGCGGTGGCCGTTCCGTGCGGACGTAGCGTGGTCGGGCGTCGAACCCCTGCGGCGCTCGTCCCCACGAACCGCGCGCGACCCGAAGGAGGCTCCGCAGCTCATGGCCACGCTGTCCGAGATCCTCATCCTCAACGGAGCCCTGCCGATCGAGCACCTCGACTCGATGACCGGCGACGAGGAGATCGACGACCGTTCGATCCGCTCGCTCGTCGACCAGGGCCTCGTCAGCGAGGCGCAGTACATCACCGCGCGCGCTGCGTCGAACAACTCCAAGACCGTCCCGCTGACGGACTACCCGGTCGACGGCACCGCGGTGTCGATGCTGCCGGCGGCCCTCTGCCGTCGGCACGGCGTGCTCGGCGTCGGGTTCGAGGGCGACGTCCTCGTCCTCGCGATGGTGAACCCGACGAACGTGCTGGCGATCGACGACGCCCGGACCGCTTCCGGACGCCCCGTGAAGCCGCTGCAGGTCGACGAGCGCGACCTCGCCGCAGCACTCGACCGCTACCTGCGTGCCGACGACGAGCTGAACGACCTGACCTCCTCGCTCGAGGAAGAGGCATCGGCGCAGACCCAGCAGCAGGTCGACCTCACCGACGGCGCGCTCGACGACGTCCCGATCGTCCGGTTCGTCAACCTGCTCGTGTCCCAGGCCATCCAGGACCACGCGTCGGACATCCACATCGAGCCCGGCGAGCACGAGGTCCGGGTGCGCTACCGCATCGACGGCGTGCTCCACGAGATGGCCCCGGCGCCGAAGAACATCCAGAACGGCGTCATCAGCCGGCTCAAGATCATGAGCGACATCGACATCGCCGAGCGTCGGAAGCCGCAGGACGGCCGCATGTCGGTGCGCCACGGTGGCCGGCAGATCGACCTCCGCGTCGCGACGCTCCCCACCGTGTGGGGCGAGAAGGTCGTCATGCGGATCCTCGACAACACGAACACGTCGATGTCCCTCAAGGACCTCAACCTGCTCGAGCAGAACTTCCAGGCGTACCAGCGCTCCTACTCGAAGCCGTACGGCATGATCCTCGTCACCGGTCCCACCGGGTCCGGCAAGTCGACGACGCTCTACACGACCCTCAACGCGGTCGCTCGTCCCGAGATCAACGTCATCACCGTCGAGGACCCGGTCGAGTACCGGATGGCCGGCATCAACCAGGTGCAGGTCAACCCGAAGGCCGGACTCACGTTCGCGTCGGCCCTGCGGTCGATCCTCCGGTCCGACCCCGACGTCGTGCTCCTCGGCGAGATCCGCGACCACGAGACCGCGCAGATCGCGATCGAGGCCTCGCTCACCGGCCACCTCGTGCTGTCCACGCTGCACACGAACGACGCCCCGTCGGCCGTCACGCGACTGACGGAGATGGACATCGAGCCGTTCCTCGTCGGGTCCGCACTCGACTCCGTGGTCGCCCAGCGTCTGGCACGACGGCTCTGCGACCGCTGCAAGGCCCCGGCGCAGTACACGCCGGCGCAGCTCGTGGCGCTCGGCTTCGTGGGCACCGAGGACGCCGCCGTGCCGGAGTTCTTCGGCCCGGTCGGCTGCGCCGTCTGCTCGAACACCGGGTACCGCGGCCGCATCGCCCTGCACGAGGTCATGACCGTGACCGAGGAGATCGAGCGCCTCGCCGTCTCGCGTGCCTCGAGCGCCGAGATCGGCCGCGTCGCCCAGCAGCAGGGCATGCTCACCCTCCGCCAGGACGGGTGGGAGAAGGTCAAGCTCGGCATGACGAGCATCGACGAGATCCTGCGCGTGGTCGCGTAGGCGTGGGAGTGGAACGATGACCGATTCCGTCTACGACATCTCCGTGCCCGGCGACGAGCCGGTCGCGGGGTGGCACCCGGGCCGTCCCGGCCACGAGGTCGGTGGTCGCCGCGCCGCCCGGCTCGCGGCCGCAGCGGCGCAGCAGCCGACGTCGCCGGCCGTGGAGGCGCAGATCGCCCCCGCCTCGGCCGCGCCGGTCTACGACCTGTCGGGTGACACCGCCTGGCCGGCTCCGGCTGCGCCCGTCGCCGGTGCCGCCGCGCCCTCCGCGTCCGTCCCGAGCGGGTCCTGGCCGGCGCCGTCCGGCGACCCCGTCGCCGTGCCGGTCGCGCAGCCGCACGCCCGCCCCGCGACGCCGTCCGCAGCCGTCCCGCCGTCGACCGCGTCCTACGGCTACGCCGACGCGGTGACCCAGCACCTGCCGGTCGTGCCTGTGGAACCGACCACGATCCTCCCGACCGTCGCCCACGTCGCGGCCACCCACGTGCCCGCGCCCGCCGGCCACGACGAGATCAACTTCACCCGCCACGCGCGTGAGGTCGCCGACCCCGACCTCATCACCGCGCTCGCCCAGGTCGTCTACCAGGGTGCGTCGGACCTCCACCTCACCGCGGACGCGGCGCCGACCGTGCGCGTCGACGGATCCCTGCGACCGGCGGTCCCCGGTGGGCCGTGGGCGCGGAACAAGGTGATCGCCGCCCTCAAGACCCTGCTCTCGGTGGAGCAGGCGGGGCAGTTCGACCACGAGCAGGAACTCGACTTCGCGTACTCGCTGTCGCCCGAGTACCGCTTCCGCGTGAACTACTACCAGCAGCGCGGGAACTGGGGCGCGGCCTTCCGCATCATCCCGACCAAGATCAAGACCCTCAAGCAGCTCGGCATCCCCGAGCACGTGGGGGAGTTCGCCAAGCTGCCGCGCGGACTCGTGCTCGTGACCGGGCCGACCGGTTCCGGCAAGTCGACCACGCTCGCCGCGCTCATCGACCTCGTCAACGAGACCCGGGCCGACCACATCGTGACGGTCGAGGACCCGATCGAGTTCATGCACGACCACAAGAAGGCGATCATCAACCAGCGCGAGGTCGGGGCCGACACGCACTCGTTCGCCGCCGCCCTGAAGCACGTGCTGCGCCAGGATCCGGACGTCATCCTGATCGGCGAGCTCCGCGACCTCGAGACGATCTCCGTCGCCCTCACCGCGGCCGAGACCGGCCACCTCGTGTTCGCCACCCTGCACACCCAGAGCGCTCCCGGCACGATCGACCGCGTCATCGACGTCTTCCCGCCGCACCAGCAGGGGCAGATCCGGACGCAGCTCGCCTCGACGCTCGAGGGTGTCGTCTGCCAGACGCTCGTACCGAAGGCCAACGGTGCCGGCCGGGTCGTCGCCACCGAGATCATGAGGACCACCCCGGCCATCGGGAACCTCGTGCGCGAGGGCAAGACGTACCAGATCACCTCCGCCATGCAGGCCGGACGTGACATGGGGATGCACACGATGGACCAGGACCTTGCCGAGCTCGTCAACGTCGGCACCGTCACGCGGGCTGCCGCGATGGAGAAGGTGCACGACCACGAGGGCTTCGACCGCCTCGTGCAGCGCGTCGAGTCCCCGTCCGACTCCTCGGCCGCCGCGATCGCCGCGTCCGAGATCGACTTCGGCGACAAGTACTCAGGAGGCCACTGATGTCGCTCGCCTACGACTACCGGGGGCGCGACGGCGCCGGGAAGCTCGTCAAGGGACGGCTCGACGCGTCCTCCGAAGGAGCGGTCGTCCAGCGTCTGCGGGGCATGGGCGTCTCACCGATCGCCATCACCGAGGCGAAGCCCGGCACCGGACTGCAGACCGAGATCAAGATCCCGGGGTTCGAGAAGGGTGTGGGGCTCAAGGACCTGGCGATCATGTCGCGTCAGGCGTCGACCATGCTGACGTCGGGGCTCTCCCTGCTCCGCGCGCTGTCGATCCTCGCCGACCAGACGGAGAACAAGAAGCTCAAGGTGATCCTCGGCAAGGTCCGGGACGACGTCGAGCGCGGTGTCTCCTTCTCCGACGCCGTGGCGAAGTACCCGGTCGACTTCCCGCCGATCATGATCAACATGATCCGGGCGGGTGAGACCGGCGGCTTCCTCGACCAGGCGATGGACTCCATCGCGACGAACTTCGAGAAGGAGCACAAGCTCCGCTCGACGATCAAGTCGGCGATGACCTACCCGGTGGTCGTGCTGGTGATGTCGCTGCTCGCGGTCGTCATCATGCTCATCTTCATCGTGCCGATCTTCCAGGACATGTTCTCGAGCCTCGGCGGGCAGCTGCCGGTGCCGACACAGATCCTCGTGACGATGTCCCACGCGATGCGGTGGCTCGGACCCGTGCTGGCCGTCGCGGTCGTCGTCGGGTGGCTCTGGTTCCGCGCCAACAAGAACACCGATCGCTTCCGCGCCGTCCGTGACCCACTGATGATGCGTCTGCCGGTGTTCGGCCCGCTGACGAAGAAGATCGTCATCGCGCGGTTCGCACGCAATTTCTCGAACATGATCGGGGCCGGCGTCCCCATTCTGCAGGCATTGCAGATCGTCGGTGAAGTCTCGAACAACTTCGTCGTGCAGAAAGCACTCGAACGGGTTGCGGAAAGCGTTCGGAAAGGTGAATCGATTTCCGCACCGCTCGCAAACGAGAAAGTATTCCCGAGCATGGTCTCGCAGATGATGGCGGTCGGTGAGGACGCGGGTTCGCTCGAGGTCATGCTCGAGAAGATCGCGATCTTCTACGATGCCGAGGTCGAGGCGACCACAGAATCCCTGACCGCCCTCATCGAGCCGTTGCTCATCGCGTTCCTGGGTGTGGTGGTCGGCGGGATGATCGTGGCGCTCTACCTGCCGATCTTCCAGATCACGTCGCTCGTCAAGTAGGAGCGGCTTTTCGCTACCCCTCGTGCGGGGGAGGAAGTACCCCCACTGCCCCCGGGAGTGGGGGTATTTCGTTCCCCACTTGCCCCCCGTTCTCGGGATTCCGCCCGGAATTGGCCCTGAATACTCTTGTCAGCGGCGGCGAGCACGCCCCGAACAATCTTCCCATCGCATTCCCGAAAGAATGGAAACACCATGTACTTCGCTCTCATGGGCAAGCTCGAGGCTCGCCGCAAGGGACTCCTCGAAGAGGACGAGAAGGGCTTCACGCTCATCGAGCTCCTCGTCGTCGTGATCATCATCGGCATCCTCGCCGCGATCGCCATCCCGGTGTACCTCAACGTGCAGAACAACGCGAAGGACGCCTCCGTGAAGTCGGACCTCGCCAACGCGAAGACCGCGGTGATCGCGTACCAGACCGACAAGAACGGCGCGCTGCCGGCCGCGACCGACTTCAACTCGTCGACGCTCGGCCAGTACGGCTGGACGCAGAGCACGGACAACACCATGGTCTACAAGACCACCGGCTCGGGAACGACCGCCGGCTTCTGCATCAACGGCACCGGCGCGACGAAGAACCCGTTCAACATCACGGACAAGACGTCTGCAGCCACCGGGTCCTGCTGATCCAGTTGATCGCGTGAAGGGCGGTCCGTCGTCGGACGGACCGCCCTTTCGCTCACCCGAACACCGACCAGGAGGTGACCATGATCCAACGACTGCGGAACGCCCTCAGCCCGCGCGACGAGCGCGACGCCGAGGCCGGCTTCTCGATCATCGAGGTCATGGTCGCGATGATGGTGTTCGCGGTGATGTCGGTGGGCATCGCCTACGGCATCGCGAACACCCTGCAGCTCACCCAGACGACCCGCGGCCGTGAGACCGCGGTGGCGCTGGCCTCGCAGGACATCGACACGCTCCGGCAGACCGCCGCGGCGTCGACCGCCGGGATCTTCAAGGTGATCAGCAAGGCGGGGGCCGACAACACGAAGACGGTCGGCAACGTCGAGTACAAGATCGACCGAGCAGTCTCTTGGGTGCAGAGCGACGGTGCGACCGGCGCGTGCGGGTCGTCGACCGGCAAGCTCGCATACAAGAGCATCGTCGAAACCGTGAGCTGGCCCAGCCCGCGCAGCGGCGGGACGAGTTCCACCTCGGTGACCTCCGCCATCGCGCCGAGCGACGCCGTGACCGACCCCGGGTACGGCACGCTGATCATCTCGGTCGCGACGGCGGCCGGCGCCCCGTACGCGGGCGTCGGCATCACGGTCACGCCGGTCTCCGGCGGCGGTGGCTCCGCGCTCACCACAGCGGTCCAGCCGACCGACGCACAGGGCTGCTCCTACGCGGTCAACGTGGCGCCCGGCGACTACACGGTCACCGCGAACACCACCGGTGGCATCGACACGAACCAGGCGCAGCCGTCCTCCCAGTCGCCGATCACCGTCTCCGCCGGTGCGAGCTCACCGGTACCGTTCGTGTACGACCGCGCGAGCCAGCTGACGCTGCAGTACGCGAAGGGCTACAACGCGACGCTCCCCACGAACATGGTGACGGTGCTCTCCTCGACGGTCGGCGGCCTCGACACGGTCAAGCCGTGGGACGTCACCAGCACGTCGCTCGCCGTCACGTCCGCCTCGACGCCGAGCCTGCCGGTGTTCCCGTTCACCTCGGGCTACACCGTCTACGCGGGTCCGTACTCGAACAGTTCGGCGTCGTCCTCGAGCTGTCTCAGCCCGAACCCGTCGGCATGGTCGACACCGAATCCCTCTGGGGCAGTCGGCTCGGCACCGGGGACGATCGAGACGTCACCGGGGGTGCCGTCCTCGGCGTCCGTGATGATGGGCGTCGCGACGGTGAAGGGGGTCAAGAGCCGCTACGTGACCGCGGTGTCGTCCTCGAACCCCGCTGCCGGTGACCCGGGGTGCTCCGCCGGCATGACGATGAAGTTCCCGCTCTCGTCAGCGGACACGGCGACGATCGCCCTGCCCTTCGGGACCTGGACCCTCTACTCGGGGACGTCCTTCGGCGCGACGACCAAGAACGAGATCGCCTCGAACGCCTCGAACGTGAACGCGGTCACGAGCGGCCGCGTGAACCAGAAGAGCGCGCTCGTGGTCATCAGCTACGACAACACGCTCACGCTCGACCCACGAGGGCAGACGTCGTGACCGGGGCCCTCCGTCGGCTGCACGCCGACCAGTCGGGCGTCACGCTCTCCGAGCTGCTGGTCGCGGTGAGCGTGGCGATGGTCATCCTCGTCGCCGTCGGCGGCTTCTTCACCGCCACGCTCCGGGCCGGTTCGACGAACACGACGTCCGACCAGAACGCACGGTCGGCGTCGATCGTGATGAACTCGCTGACCCGGTACGTCCACGCGGCGAGCCTGTTGCCGAAGGCGGACGGCAGCTACGCCGCGGCGCTGACGGAAGCCGCGCCGACGCGGACGACCTTCTACGCCTACATCAACCTGGACGGCAACAGCACCGACAAGCCCGTCCAGATCCGGTACTCGGTCAACGCTGCGAAGCGGATCGTCCTGGACCAGTGGGACGGCACCGCCAACAACGGCTTCTGGACGTTCCCCGCGACCACGCAGACCCCGACGCGCAGCGTCGTCGTGGGTGGACCCGTCGCGTCCCCCACGGTCGACGGCGACCCGCTGTTCGAGTACCTCGGGGCCAACGGCACCACCGTCCCGACGCAGTCGGACGGCACGCTCGCCGCGACGCAGCTCGGGAACGTCCGTGCCGTGCGCGTGAACCTCGAGCTCGGCTCGTCGACGGCCGGCCTGTCCGGGAACACCCACATCCAGAACACCCTGTACCTCTTCAACGTGGTCTACGGGACGAACACCGGAGGGACCCCGTGAGGCGGATCCACGCACTCCTGGACCGGGCCCAGCGCGACGAGCGGGGCATGATCCTCGCCAACGTGCTCATCTTCGGCACCGTCATGATGCTGCTCGTCGCGACCATGATCGCCGTGTCGACGTCCGGCGCCGTGAAGTCGGCGACCGACCGCAACTTCCAGAACGCGATCGCCGCCGCGTACGCGGGGCTCGCCGACTACCAGTCGAAGCTCTCGAACGACAACGGGTACGCCCTCTACGGCAACGCAGCCGCGCAGTTCAGCAAGGACAGCGGATCGACCTTCAGCGGACAGAACGGCAACGACGCCTTCTCGAAGTGGGCCGGGGTCGTCGGGTCGACGGACCAGTGGTACCGGTACGAGGTCGACAACTCGAACTACTCCTCGAAGGGCGTCCTGAAGGTCCGCGTGACCGGCAAGTCGGGCGGCAGCGTGCGGTCCCTGGTCGCCAACCTCAAGGGCGACGGCTTCATCAACTACCTCTACTTCACGAACTACGAATCGTCGAACCCGGCGATCTCCGGCAGCTCCTGCACCACCATGTACCAGTGGCAGAGCGGGACGAAGTGCCAGGCGGTGCAGTTCGCCGGGACCGACGTCCTGAACGGTCCCATCCGGACGAACGACGTGTTCACCGCGGCCTGCTCGACGGTGTTCAACGGCACCGTCGAGCAGCACGACACGAGCGTCCGCCCGTCCAGCGGGACGTGCAGCGGCGTGTTCAACGGCGGCGCCGCGACCGCGGTGCCCTACCTCGGGCTCCCCGCGCTGAACTCGAACATGTCGCAGGAGACCCGCACGGACACCCCGACCACGGTCCCTCGTCCCGGCTGCCTCTACACCGGGCCGACGCGGGTGTCGTTCCTCGGCAACGGCAAGATGACCGTCTGGTCACCGTGGTCCAAGGCGACGCAGATCCAGGTGGTCGCGTCGACCGGTGAGGTCAAGGCGGGAGCCGACCTCGCGAAGTCCGCCGCACTGTGCGGGACCATCTCGGACCTGCAGAGCGCTGCCGGTGCCACCATCACGACCCTCCCGGCGAACCTCATGTACGTCCAGGATGTGCCGACCGCCTCGAACAACGCCAACTCCTGGGCGGCGAACACGTTCCCCTCGAAGTACACGAACACGTACTGCACGACGACGGTCACCGTGCGATCGAACGGGACCACGACGACCACGACGAACCAGCCCTTCAGCAACGGGCAGGGCTTCCCGGCCGCCGGCGAGTGGATCAACGGCGGCACGTCGGGTTCGTACGCACAGACCGGGTCGGCGTCGGACACGTACAGCTGCTCGGCGGGGGACGTGTTCGTCAGCGGCGCGTTCGCCGGTGCCATGACCATCGCGTCGTCCGGCACGATCTGGGTGACGGACGACATCACCTACGTCAGCGCGACGAACGACATCCTCGGACTGGTCGGGCAGAACGCCGTCGAGGTCTACAACCCCGCACGCTGCACCTCCTACCCGACCGTCTACCAGTGGGGCGTCGGCAACGTCACCGACACCACACGCTGCAACCAGAGCGGCGTCCGACTCCTCAACCGGACCGGCGGCGAGTCCCTGACGATCAGCGCGGCGATCGCGAGCAACGCGGGGACGTTCTGGAACCAGAACTACGACATCGGGTCGAAGCTGGGTGTGCTCAAGGTCATCGGCTCCATCGCGCAGAACTGGCGTGGACCCGTCGCGACCACGGGCAGCACGGGGTTCTCGAAGAACTACGTCTACGACCAGCGCCTGCTGACCACCGCGCCGCCGAAGTTCCTCCAACCCGTGTCGACCTCCTACGGCGTGACCACGCAGGTGGAGGTGCAGGCGGCCTTCAAGGCGGACGGCTCGTGCGCGACGACCAGCACGGGGGCGTGCAGGTGATCGGCGTGGGCGAGGTCCTGCCGATCGTCGTCGTCCTCGCCGGCGTGCTCGGCCTGCTCGTCGGCTCCTTCCTGAACGTCGTCGTGCACCGCGTCCCCGCCGGCCTCTCGGTGGTGTCGCCGCCGAGCTCCTGCCCCGGGTGCGGACACGCCATCCGGCGTCGGGACAACGTGCCAGTGCTCTCCTGGGTGCTCCTGCGCGGACGGTGCCGGGACTGCGCGGAGCCGATCTCGCCTCGGTACCCGATCGTCGAGCTGTCCACCGCACTGCTGTTCGTCGCGGTCGCGGCCGTCGCGGTCTCCGGACCCGTGGTGATCGGACCCGTTCGTGTCCCTGCGGCCCAGGCGATCCTCCTCGCGGCTCTGCTCTACCTCATGGCGGTCTCCGTCGCCCTCGCGCTGATCGACCTCGAGACGCACACCCTGCCGAACGCGATCGTCTACCCGTCCGCCGTGGTCCTCGTCGTCCTCCTGGTCGTCGTCTCGGTGCTGAGCGGAGACCTCGCGGCCCTCGGCCGGGCGGGTATCGGGGCGGTGGTCCTGGGCGGCGCCTACCTCGCGCTGGCCGTCGCGGTCCCGGGCGGGATGGGGCTCGGCGACGTGAAACTCGCCGTCGTCCTCGGGCTCGTCCTCGCGTACCTCGGATGGGGACCCCTCGCAGTGGGTGCTTTCGGCGCCTTCGTGGTCGGAGGTACCGTCGCGATCGCGCTGGTCACCACACGACGTGCGCGATGGCGCGGTGGCGTGCCGTTCGGGCCGTCGATGCTGATCGGCGCGTGGATCGGCATCGTCTACGGACACGCTCTCTGGACCGCCTACCTCGGGGTCCTCGGACTCGCCTGACGCCTCCTCCACCGACCACTCCTCGACGAAAGCAGCAACATGGGCAAGAGCATCGTGGGCATCGACATCGCGGGATCCTCGATCCGCGCGGTCGAGGTCGCGAACGCCGACCGCGCACGCCCGACCGTCCTGCGGTTCGCCGAGGTCCCGACCCCGCCGGACGCCGTCAGCCGTGGCGAGGTGCTCGAGCCCAACACGGTCGCGTCGGCACTGCGTTCCCTGTGGTCCATCGGCCGGTTCCGCTCGAAGGACGTCGTGCTCGGCATGGGCAACCAACGCGTGCTCTCCCGCGACCTGACCGTCCCGGCCGCACCGTTGGCGCAGATCCGCGAGAGCCTGCCGTTCCAGGTGCAGGACATGCTCCCCGTTCCCGTCGGCGACGCGATCCTCGACTTCTACCCGACCGCCGAGGCGATGAGCGACAACGGTCCCGTCGTGCACGGCCTGCTCGTCGCGGCGATCAAGGACGCGGTGCTCGCGAACGTCAAGGCCGCGCAGCTCGCTGGCCTCAACCCGGTCGGCGTCGACCTCATCCCGTTCGCCCTGACCCGCGTCCTCGTGGGCCGGCCGGGGCTGCACGGCACCACGGCGCTGGTCCAGCTCGGCGCCGACACGACGACCGTCGTCCTCGTGAGCGACGGCGTCCCCCAGTTCGTCCGCATCATCCCGACGGGCGGGAACGACGTCACCAAGACGCTCGCGGCAGCGCTCGACATCGAGTTCGGACAGGCCGAGGTCGTGAAGCGGCACCTCGGCATCGGTACGGGCGCTCGCACGCCGGACGACGCGCGCGCCGTGTCGGTCATCGCCGACGCCGTCACGGAGCTCATCGCGAGCCTCCGGAACACGATCAGCTACTTCGTCAACACGCGCCCGGGCGACCACGTCGAGCGCATCGTCCTCGTGGGCGGTGGCGCTCGCCTCGTCGGCCTGCCGGAGGCGCTCGCCGCGCACACCCACCTCCCGGTGCAGCGCGGCTCGGCCTTCGCGGGGGTCGACCTCGCGCGGTCGATCCCGGTTCAGGACGTGACGGACCACGAGGACGCGATCGCCGTCGCCTACGGGCTGGCAGTGGGGAGTCGAGCAGCATGACCGCCACCGACATCCGGGCCGCAGCGCCCGAGGACACCACCGGACCCGGACGGGGTCGCGCCCCGCGCACGACGGCGTCCACCTCGATCGCGGGGCGTGAGCCGCGGGTCGACCTCCTCCCGCCCGAGGTCCACACGGAGCGCCGCGAACGGGCCATCGCGCGGCGCGCCTGGCTCGGCGTGATCGTCGCCGCCGCGGTCGCGGCCCTGGGCTCCGGCGGCGCGTACGTGCACCAGCTCGACACGGCGCAGTCGTACCTGTCCGCGCAGAACGAGACCACCTCGCTCCTGCAGCAGCAGCAGCGCTACTCGGAGGTCCGCTCGGCCGAGAACGACACGGCCCTGCTCGAAGCCGCCCAGTCCGTCGGTGGCTCCACCGAGATCGACTGGAGTTCGACACTCGCGCAGCTGAAGTCGGTGCTCCCCGCCGGCGTCTCCATCACCGCGATGACGATCGACTCGGCGGACTCCACGGAGTCCTTCGCGCAGTCGACCGTCCCGTTGCAGGGGTCACGCGCAGCGACGATGCAGCTGACGATCCAGAGCCCGAGCATCCCCTCGGTCCCGGACTGGACCGCACGCCTCTCGCAGCTCCGTGGCTACGTCGACTCGACGATCACGTCGGTCGCGCTCGAGGAGGACACGGGGCAGTACTCGGCGACCATCCAGGCGCACCTCGGCGCGAAGGCGTTCGACGGCAAGTACACGAAGGACGGATCGAAGTGAACAAGAACCGTCTCTCCCTCATCATCGCGTTGGCCGCGACGCTGGCCGTCCTCGCGGGCGGGTGGTTCCTCGGCGCACAGCCGCAGCTCGCACAGGCGTCCGACAACAGCGCCCAGCAGGCTGACATCGACGCGACGAACGCCCGGAACCGCGCCGAACTCCACCGACTCGAGGAGGCGTACACGTCGCTCGACGCGACGAAGGCCGAGCTGGCTGCCCTGCGGGCCTCGGTCCCGTCCTCGACCGACACCGCCTCGCTGCTGAACCAGCTGAACGGCGCCGGCGCTGCCAGCGGCGTCACGGTCACGTCGATCACCATCGGTGACCCCAAGGCGTACGCCCCAGTGGCCGCGGCGGAACAGGCCCCGTCCGCGAGTGCGTCACCGTCGTCGACGGCGTCCGCGTCGGCAGCGCCGACAGCCGCAGCGACGCCCGAGGCGCCGGCCCCGCACAGCGACGCCCAGATCACGAGCGCGAACTTCGTGGTCGTGCCCGTGACGGCGGCCGTCAAGGGGTCGTACGACCAGGCACTCGCCTTCACGAAGAACGTGCAGAACGGTCAGCGGCTGTTCCTCGTGAACGGGGTCGCGGCGACGAGTTCCGACTCGGGCGGCGACCCGATGGCTGACCAGTCGTGGTCGCTCTCCGGGTACGTCTACGTGCTCGCGGACCCCGCCACGAACGGCTGATCCGACCCCCACCAACTGGGGTCCGACGCGCCACGCCGCACCCTCTTCCGCACGGCCTCCCGCTGTGCTTACGATGCTCCTGAGCCCGCGCTCGCGGCTGCTCGTCCCTCTCTCGAACGGTCGCTCGAAACGGCCGTTCCTCGTCGTGCCCGGAGTCGCGCGTGTTGGCTGGAATCGTGGAGTTCCTCGGTTGGTTCGGAGCGGTAACCGTCCTCGCTGGTTACCTGCTCTTCTCGATGGGCAAGCTCCCGAACGGCCCGGTGTACCAGCTGTTCAACCTCGTGGGCGGGCTCGCCGTGGCGATCAACGTCGCGGCGCACCACGCCGTCCCGTCGACGATCGTGAACGGCATCTGGGCGATCGTCGCGGTCGTCGTGCTCGTCAAGATGGCGAAGGCCCGTCGTGCGGCGAAGCGGGGTGCCCCGTCGACCGAGACGCCGGTGCTCCACGCCGAGCCCCCGGCGACCACGGCGGTCCTGCCGATCGTCGGACCGGCGCTGCGCGACCACGGGGCGGAGGCGACGCTCGCCGTGGCACCCGCGCCGCGCCTCCAGGGCCCGGACGCGGACGGCGACGCGACCACCACGCCCGACGCGACGCACGCGACCGACGCGACGCACGCGACAAGCACGCCCGACGCGACCAGCACGACCGACGCCCCGACCGCAGCCGCGCCGATGACCGAGTCCATCCCGGTCATCACGGCCACGATCGCCCTCGCGCTCGTCGCCGCAGCGCAGGAGCACGCCGACCAGCAGGAGCTCGCAGCGCAGGAGCACGCTGACCAGGCGCCCCACGCCGACCCGACCCACGCCGACCCGACCCACGCCGACCAGTAGACGCACGCGAACGAGCCGCAGCGCGCAGACGCCACCCCCGCCTGAGCCCCGCCAGCGATACGATCACCGCATGTCCCGGTGGTTGATCGCGACGATGACGTCGATCCTGTTCATCGCGCTCGTCATCGCGGTGACCGGCTTCGAGGCCCTCCTCGCCGACGTCGAGGTCATCTCCCAGCCCGACGCCACCCCGTACCTCGGCCCCGCGATGGTGCTCGGCGGTGCCGTGGTGGTGTTCCTCGCGACCGCGGTCGGCTCCCGCGAGGGCAACCCCGGCGTCACCGGCCTCGTCGCCGCGGCGACCTGCTACCTGGTGATGCTCGGCGTCGGGGCGGTCGGCTACAGCCTGGTCCGCAGCGACCTCACCGAGCTGCTCGTGTTCCCGGCCGGCTACGCACTCGGCCCGTTCGTCGTCGGTTCGGTGGTCGTCGCACTCCTGTGCGTCGTCGGCGGGATCGCCGCGGCACGGCACCCGTCGCGCGCGTCGGGGGTGCGCCCGGAGCCCGGCGATGACGGTGCCCGCCGGTAGTCTTCCTGCAGCACCAGAGGACGACGGGGGACCGATGACCGACCAGCACCAGGCCGACGGATGGGGATCCGTCCCGGCCGTGGACTCGATCCGCGGCACGCGGGACGCACCACCGGCGGGGGCGTCCGGAGCGCAGCCCCGGCCCCGTCGTCGACTCGGTCGCGGTCGGCTCGTCAGCATCGTCGCGGGTGGCGCGGCCGTCGTGCTGCTCCTGGTCGCGGGCGTGGTCGGCTACTCGGTCGGCACGTCGACGCACGCCGCAGACCGTCCGGTCCGTGCCTTCCTCGACGACCTCACGGCGGGTCGGGTGGGCGCCGCGCTCGACGTGGCGGGCATCGAGCACGACGAACGCGACCTGCTCCTCACCAAGGCCGCCTACGCGAAGGCGAAGGACCGCGTCACGGGCTACCGGATCGCCGCCACGCGTGCGGACGGCGACACCGCCACGGTCACGGCGTACCTGCGGCAGGCGGGGCGCGACGTCTCGTCCACCTTCACCCTCGACAGGACGGGCACCGACTGGGGCGTGTTCCCGGTCTGGCAGCTCGAGGCACCGCGGCTCGGTGCGGTGGACGTCAGCCTGCGCGGCCCCACGGGCACGAAGGTGTCGGTGGCCGGGCAGTCCGTGGTCACGTCGAAGGACGGCACGGCGACGCTCACGGCCCTCCCCGGCACGTACGACGTCGCGGTGGACGGTGGCGAGTGGTACTCCGCCAAGGCCGCGACGGCGACGGTCACCGGCTTCGGGGGCACCGCCTCGAGCCCCGTCTCGATGACGACGGAGCTCACCGCAGCGGGCAAGCGGTCCGCCCAGGCGGCGGTGGACGCATGGGTCGACGGCTGCATCGCCTCGACCGAGGCGGCACCGGCCGGGTGCAGCTTCTACGCCTACGGGCAGGACGCCGCCTACACGTACACGAACCAGAAGTGGACGCTGGACACCCGCCCCACCGTGTCGATCGGCGGGTGGGTGTCGAACGGGTGGCTCGTCACGACGACGTCCTTCGGGCGTGCCACGTTCACGGCGGACATCTCCGGCCCGGGCGGGGTGGGCACGGCGTCCGCCGGACCGATGAACGTCAACGCCAGCGGGTACGTCACGGAGTTCACGGACGCGGGGGCGACGTTCCGCTCGGCGGTGGGCAACGGCTCGTCCGACACGGGCTCCTGACGCCGCGCACGACGGCGCCCCGGTGCGTCCAGGAGGCGCGGTGCCGGCTCGCCACGTCCGTCCAGCGGCCGTGGGTCCGGTCCACCGCGCCCGGCCGGGCGGAGCGCCCCGCGCCCCGCGCGACCACCCACGCGGCGCCTGTTCGCCCAGGGCACTCGTCACGCGCCTCCAGGGCGACGCGCCCGGATTGATTTCGCCGGGTTACGCGGGTAATCTCTTCCGGGTGTGCGCCTTCGGGCGTGCCCGAAAAGTCCGGTCCGACCAACGGTCGGCCGGAACACTCCGTCCCCCACTCGTCATCCGCCGTCAGGCGGTGATCAGCGTGGGACGAGGAAGTCGGCGGACCGCGCCGGCCGGAGAACACGAGCGAAGAACCAGGAGAACAGTTGCCTACTATTCAGCAGCTGGTTCGCAAGGGTCGTACGCCGAAGGTCACCAAGACCAAGGCGCCCGCCCTGAAGGCGAACCCCCAGCAGCGTGGTGTGTGCACCCGCGTCTACACCACCACCCCGAAGAAGCCGAACTCGGCACTGCGCAAGGTCGCTCGTGTCAAGCTCTCGAACGGCACCGAGGTCACGGCATACATCCCCGGTGAGGGCCACAACCTCCAGGAGCACTCGATGGTGCTCGTGCGCGGCGGTCGTGTGAAGGACCTCCCCGGTGTCCGCTACAAGATCATCCGCGGTGCGCTCGACACGCAGGCCGTGAAGAACCGTAAGCAGGCACGTAGCCGCTACGGCGCGAAGAAGGGTTGAGCCAATGCCTCGTAAGGGTCCCGCCCCCAAGCGTCCCGTCGTCGCAGACCCGGTCTACGGCGCACCGATCGTCTCGCAGCTCGTGAACAAGATCCTGCTCGACGGCAAGAAGGGCCTCGCAGAGCGCATCGTCTACGGTGCCCTCGAAGGCGTTTCCGCCAAGAACCAGCAGGACGCCGTCGCGACGCTCAAGAAGGCGCTCGACAACGTCCGTCCCACCCTCGAGGTCCGCAGCCGCCGCGTCGGTGGCTCGACCTACCAGGTCCCGGTCGAGGTCAAGCCGCACCGCGCGAACACCCTCGCGCTCCGCTGGCTGACCTCGTACGCCAAGGCCCGTCGCGAGAAGACGATGACCGAGCGTCTCATGAACGAGATCCTCGACGCGTCGAACGGTCTCGGTGCCGCGGTCAAGCGCCGTGAGGACACGCACAAGATGGCCGAGTCGAACAAGGCCTTCGCCCACTACCGCTGGTAGTCCCGGCACCGTCCGGGCGCCGGTGGTCATGAACCCCGGCGCCCGCACGGACGCCAACCTCTCCTACAACTCTTCCGGAGGAACCCTGTGGCACAGGACGTGCTCACCGACCTGAACAAGGTCCGCAACATCGGCATCATGGCGCACATCGATGCCGGCAAGACCACGACGACCGAGCGCATCCTGTTCTACACGGGCATCACGCACAAGATCGGTGAGGTCCACGACGGCGCTGCCACGATGGACTGGATGGCGCAGGAGCAGGAGCGCGGCATCACGATCACGTCGGCCGCGACGACCTGCTTCTGGGACAACAACCAGATCAACATCATCGACACCCCCGGTCACGTGGACTTCACGGTCGAGGTGGAGCGTTCGCTCCGCGTGCTCGACGGTGCGGTCGCCGTCTTCGACGGCAAGGAGGGCGTCGAGCCCCAGTCCGAGACCGTGTGGCGTCAGGCCGACAAGTACGACGTCCCGCGCATCTGCTTCGTCAACAAGATGGACAAGCTGGGCGCCGACTTCTACTTCACGGTCGACACCATCATCAACCGCCTCGGCGCGGAGCCCCTCGTGCTCCAGCTCCCGATCGGCGCCGAGAACGACTTCGTCGGGATCGTCGACCTCATCGAGATGCACGCCAAGGTCTGGCCGGGCGACTCCAAGGGTGATGTCACCATGGGCGCCCAGTACGAGGTCCAGGAGATCCCCGCGGACCTCAAGGACCGTGCGGACGAGTACCGCGCCAAGCTGATCGAGCGCGTCGCCGAGACCGACGACGCCCTGCTCGAGAAGTACTTCGGCGGCGAGGAGCTCACCAAGGACGAGATCAAGGCTGCGATCCGCAAGCTCACGATCGCGTCCGAGGTCTACCCCGTCCTGTGCGGCTCGGCCTTCAAGAACCGCGGTGTCCAGCCGATGCTCGACGCCGTCATCGACTACCTCCCGTCCCCGCTCGACGTGCCGCCGATGATCGGCCACGACGTCAAGGACGAGGAGAAGGAGATCATCCGCAAGCCCGACGCGTCGGAGCCGTTCTCGGCCCTCGCGTTCAAGGTCGCGGTGCACCCCTTCTTCGGTCGTCTCACCTACGTCCGCGTGTACTCGGGCTCGATCGAGTCGGGTGCCCAGGTCATCAACTCGACCAAGGGCAAGAAGGAGCGCATCGGGAAGATCTTCCAGATGCACTCCAACAAGGAGAACCCGGTCGACAACGTGACCGCCGGCCACATCTACGCGGTCATCGGTCTCAAGGACACCACCACCGGTGACACCTTGTGCGACCCGACCAACCAGGTCGTCCTCGAGTCGATGACGTTCCCGGAGCCGGTCATCGAGGTCGCCATCGAGCCGAACACGAAGGCCGACCAGGAGAAGCTCTCCACGGCCATCCAGAAGCTCGCCGAAGAGGACCCGACGTTCCGCGTCGAGCTCAACGCCGAGACCGGTCAGACGACGATCAAGGGCATGGGCGAGCTCCACCTCGACATCCTCGTCGACCGCATGAAGCGCGAGTTCAAGGTCGAGGCGTCGGTCGGCAAGCCCCAGGTGGCCTACCGCGAGACCCTGACCAAGGTCGTCGAGCGCTACGACTACACGCACAAGAAGCAGACCGGTGGTTCCGGCCAGTTCGCGAAGGTGCAGATCGCCCTCGAGCCGATGGAAGTCACGGCCGAGAAGGTCTACGAGTTCGAGAACGCCGTCACCGGTGGTCGCGTCCCGCGTGAGTACATCCCGTCGGTCGACGCCGGTATCCAGGACGCCATGCAGGTCGGCATCCTGGCCGGGTACCCGACCGTCGGCGTGAAGGCCATCCTCAAGGACGGCGCGGCGCACGACGTCGACTCGTCCGAGATGGCGTTCAAGATCGCCGGTTCGATCGCCTACAAGGAAGCGGCCCGCAAGGCCGGTCCGGCGATCCTCGAGCCGATCATGGCCGTCGAGGTCCGTACTCCGGAGGAGTACATGGGCGACGTCATCGGTGACCTGAACTCCCGTCGTGGCCAGATCGCCTCGATGGAGGACGCCTCGGGCGTCAAGGTGGTCCGCGCGAGCGTGCCGCTGTCCGAGATGTTCGGCTACGTCGGCGACCTGCGGTCGAAGACCTCTGGTCGTGCGGTCTACTCGATGACCTTCGAGACCTACAGCCAGGTCCCGGCCAAGGTCGCCGAGGAGATCATCGCGAAGAACGCGGGGGAGTGACGCTCCAGCGTCTCTCCACAGGCGGGGGCGCCCGGCGACGGGCCCCTCGCCACCAAGTACAGTAAAGACACACACTGCACGCCAACGGTTCACGAACCGGGGGCATGCTCTCCGAGTCCTGAGGAGGACCCACAGTGGCCAAGGCCAAGTTCGAGCGGACCAAGCCGCACGTCAACATCGGAACCATCGGTCACGTCGACCACGGCAAGACCACGCTCACGGCGGCGATCACCAAGGTTCTGCACGACCAGTACCCGGACCTCAACGAGGCCCGTGACTTCGCTCAGATCGACAACGCTCCCGAGGAGCGTGAGCGCGGCATCACGATCAACATCTCGCACGTCGAGTACCAGACCGAGAAGCGCCACTACGCGCACGTCGACGCTCCTGGTCACGCTGACTACGTGAAGAACATGATCACGGGTGCGGCGCAGATGGACGGCGCGATCCTCGTGGTCGCCGCCACCGACGGTCCGATGCCCCAGACGCGTGAGCACGTGCTGCTCGCCCGCCAGGTCGGCGTCCCCTACATCGTCGTCGCGCTGAACAAGTCCGACATGGTGGACGACGAGGAGATCCTGGAGCTCGTCGAGCTCGAGGTCCGTGAGCTCCTCGGCTCGCAGGAGTTCGACGAGGACGCCCCCGTCGTGCAGGTCTCGGCGCTCAAGGCGCTCGAGGGCGACGAGAAGTGGGTCAAGTCCGTCCAGGACCTCATGGCCCAGGTCGACGAGCACGTGCCGGACCCGGTGCGCGCCACCGACCAGCCGTTCCTGATGCCGATCGAGGACGTCTTCACGATCACCGGTCGTGGCACGGTCGTCACCGGTCGTGTCGAGCGTGGCACGCTCGACCTCAACTCCGAGGTCGAGATCGTCGGCATCCGCCCGACGCAGAAGACCACGGTCACGGGCATCGAGATGTTCCGCAAGCTGCTCGACAAGGCCGAGGCTGGTGACAACACCGGTCTGCTCATCCGTGGCCTCAAGCGCGAGGACGTGGAGCGCGGCCAGGTCGTCGTGAAGCCGGGTTCGGTCACGCCGCACACCGAGTTCAAGGCGAACGCCTACATCCTGACCAAGGAAGAGGGCGGGCGTCACAACCCGTTCTACGCGAACTACCGTCCGCAGTTCTACTTCCGCACCACGGACGTCACCGGCGTCATCACGCTGCCCGAGGGCACCGAGATGGTCATGCCCGGCGACACCGTGTCGATGGCCGTCGAGCTGATCCAGCCGATCGCCATGGAGCCGGGTCTCCGTTTCGCCATCCGTGAGGGTGGTCGTACGGTCGGCGCCGGTACGGTCGAGGAGATCGTCAAGTAACTCCGGTTACCACGCGTCAGCGGGGTCGGACCTTCGGGTCCGGCCCCGCTTTCCGTTTCCCGGGAGTTCGCTCGCGTTCGGCGGACAGATCGCGGGGATCGGAGCACGATGTGGGCCAAGCGGCCGGATCGACCGGCCATCGAGCGGCCGGGTCACCTCCGGCCGGCAGGGAGGCAGCATGGCCGGCTTCGACGACATCCAGAAGAACGTCTCCGCCAAGGCGGAGGAGGTCACCGACCGGGCGAAGGCGTTCGTGGACGAGAACAAGGACAAGATCGAGGAGGCGCTGCAGAGCGACAAGGCGGAGGACGTCTCCGACAAGATCATCCACGGCCTCGCCGACGGCATCAAGAAGGTCACGGGCGGCAAGTTCGACGAGCAGATCGACAAGACCGCGCAGGACCTGGACGACAAGATCGGCAACAACGGCGAGTAGGTCCGACGCCGACGCCGGACTGGAGGCGCTGCGCACGACGTGCGCAGCGCCTCCAGTGCCGTCTCGGGCCCGGCCCGATCGACAGGCCGGCCCGATCGTCAGGCCGGTTCGACCGTCGTGGCGACGACCCAGCGGTGCTTGCCGATCGCACGCTGGCGCGCGAACCCGAACCGCTCGAAGGTCGAGAGCGCGCCGTGGAAGAGGAAGCCGGCCGGGACCGCTCCGGCGGGTTCCGGGTAGCCCTCGACGATCCCGCCACCGGCAGCGGCGATGAGGGCGAGCGCACCGCCGAGCGCCTCGGTGGCGACTCCGCGGCGGCGGTACCCGGCGCGGACGTAGTTGCAGCCGATGCGCCAGGCCGGATCCGGACCGACCTGCGACCGGTCGTACTCGCGACGGTTCTTGATGCGGACGACCTCGGAGACCGGCCCGTACTGACACCAGCCGACGCACCGCTCCCCGTCGAGGACGAGCGCGGCGTGGGTGGTGCCAGCGAGGACGCGGGCGTGCTTGCGCTCCCGGTTGCACGCGGCGTCCCGTGTCGGCCCCTCGTCGTGGAAGCCGATGCAGAAGCAGCCGCTCGGGAAGCCGTCGCTCGTGCGGCAGAGCTCGTCGAAGGCGTCCCACGTGGACGCGTCGAGAGGACGTACGGTGTACGACGCCATGGCGGCAGCGTAGACGTGCCGTCGGCCTTCCGGAAGCCGACGCAGTTGTCCCCACAAGGTGGGACGCGATGTACCCCACTCGGGGTGTTGTTGCGGTTTCCCGCGACTCGATACCGTGGAGTCGCGAGGCCGACCCGGCCTCTCGTGGTGACCCGAACACCCACGCACGCGCGCCCAGGGATCCCTGCCCGGACGGTGCCGCATCGCTGCGCTGTGCTCGGCGTCGCCCGACGACGACCCGAGAGCACACCCGATGCGTCCTGCCCTGTTCCCCGCCCGTCCGCGCGCCCTGGCGATGCTCGTCGTGACGGCGCTCCTCGCCGGACTCCTCGCGGTCCTGGCGGTCGCGCAGCCCGCGGCGGCGGACTCGGTCGTGACGGTCACCGCGAAGGCTCCGGCCACGGCGCTGAGCGGGGACCCGGTGAACGTCACGCTCACCGCGACGAACAGCACGCCGGCGTCGGGCGGGACACCGCTCTACAACCTCGGGTACTCCTACCTGCTGCCGGCCGGAGTGACCTACGTCGCCGGTTCAGCGAAGGCATCGGGCGTCGCGCTGCCGGACCCGACCACGAGCACCCCGACGGCAGGCGGGCTGCTCCTGGTCTTCTCGAACGTGTCCGACCTCGTCGCGGGTGACGAGAAGTCGATCACCTTCCAGGTCCAGCCCTCGACGACGACCTACCCGGTGGGTTCGTCGTTCGCCGGGACGGTCCAGGTCGCCGGCAGCGGGAACGCGCGGAACGTGCCGACGTTCGACCCGACGACCGGTGCCCCGGCGACCAACGCGACGAACGCCGCCACGGCGAAGTCGACCACGACCGCGATCGCCGCGATCAAGGTCACGAAGGCCGAGGCCAGCCCGGAGAACGAGCTGGTCCGCGGCGTCCACGACCACCCGACGGTCTACACGCTGACGGTGCAGAACACCTCGACCGCGCCGAGCAACGGCGTGACCGTCACGGACTACCTGCCGGCGGGCCTCGAGTTCCTGCAGTGCGGCGCGGTCGACAACACGACCTCCGGGCCGGAGTACGCGGGGGCGCCCGACCTCACGGCAGCGACCGCGGCGAAGGCGTCCGGGACCCTGACGCCGGCGAACTGCCTCACGCCCCAGAGCGTCACGACCGTGAACAACGTCCCGGGCAAGGGGACGGCCGTCTTCACGAAGGTGGTCTGGAACCTCGGTCAGCTGACGAACGCGCCCGTGACGATCCAGTACCTCGCCGCCGTGCCGCTGCGCGAGAACACCATGACCTTCGCCACCGGCAGCCAGACGCCTGCCGCTCCGACCACGGCGGCGCTGGCCAGCACGGCGAACCTCGACAACAACACCGGCGCGTCGACCAGGCAGAACACCTCGGACACGACGTCGAACGGCCGCGGCCAGACGAACACGGTCACCGCTGCCGGCACGTACACCGGCAAGGTCGACGGAACGGCGACGTCGGCGCAGAGCTCGACGGCGTCGATGACCGTCGAGGCGATGGACCTCGCGGTGGCGAAGTCCGTGACCACGCCCGTCGACGGGAACGTCTTCGCCGCGGGCCAGCAGGCCACGTACTCGCTCCTGATCCGCACGAGCGAGTACGAGTCGTCCGCCGGCATCACGCTGACCGACACGATCCCGGACGGACTCTGCCCGGCGTTCCCCGCCGGGACGAAGACCACCGGGACCATCCCCGCGGACTGCGACCCGAACACCGTCAGCGCGCTGAACCAGCCGATGACGAACGGGACGGTCGACCAGGTCGCCTACGACGCCGCGGCGGGCACGTTCACGATGACCTTCCACGTCGCGGACCTGGCCACCGACGGCTCGGTCACGGTCTCGTACAAGGCGCTCATGCGGGACAAGTACTCGGTCACCGGCTCGGGCGGCCCGACCGCCGCCGGCGACGACTTCACGAACAAGGTCCGGATCGCGGGGACCTCGACCGGTGTCCACGGCGACACCGGCTCGACGGCGGTCGTCGACGACTCCGCGGCGACGATCGTGTCGAACTCCCCGAGCATCGCGAAGTCCGTGCTGCCGCGCGCGTCGAGCGACGGCGTGCGGAACTCCGCCGACTGCACCGCGACGACGCGCACCGGGTACCAGACGACGACCCCCACCGCCCCGTTCCAGCTCGGCGACGTCGTCTGCTTCCGACTGCAGGTGGACTTCCCGGCCGGTGTCCAGAGCCGCAACGCGACGATCACCGACATGCTCCCGGTCGGTACCACCGCGGCCGGTGGGACGTGGACGGAGGGCACCGACTGGACCTACGGGTCGGAGAGCTCCGTCCCCGCATCGGACGTCACGCTCAAGTCCTCGAGCGCGACCACGGCGTCGTTCGCGGTCGGTCACACGATGTCCGGCGCGAGTGGCACCTACGTCGACGGTGACGGCCAGGCGGTGCGCCTCGTCCTCTACGTCGCGGCGACCATCAGCACGCAGGGCTCGAGCAGCACGAAGGTCGACCTCGTCGACAACCTCATGAAGTTCGCGCAGCAGAACACGAAGGGCTCCGTGACGAGCCTGCGGTCCTCGGTCGGCTACACGGTCGCCGGCACCCCGACCGCGACGCTCGCGAAGGACATCGTCAAGGCGGACGGCACCACGGTGTCCAACCCCACCACCACCACCGAGGGCCAGGTGCTCAGCTACCGGCTGAACGTCGGCAACACCCCGGCCACGGGGACGACGTCGGCCATCGGGAGCGTCACCGTCTGGGACGCCCTGCCGTCGAAGGTGACCTGTGCGATGGTCACGAACATCTCCGACCAAGGCGCCTGCGGTGCGGCGCCCACCGGGGCGGCGACCAAGTTCACGGGTGTGCAGTACCTCACCTGGACGATCCCGTCGATCGCCGCGAGCACGACGAAGAGCCTGACGTACGACGTCCAGACCCCGTCACCAGGCTACGTCGGGACCACGTTCCCCAACTACTCCTCCGTCGTCTCCTTCACGACCGCGACGGACTCCGGTGCCACGACCACGTGGATCCCGAAGCGCGGGACCAACGCCACCGCGTCCTCCACCCCGGCGGCCGGTCAGGGCACCGCACCGCAGGCCGACGCGAACCGTTCGGTCGCGATCCCCGCTGTCACGGTCGCGAAGTCCGGGGCAGCGGTCGCGGACTCGACGCTGACGAACCTGTCCGGTGACGCGGCCGCCCCCGGTCAGACGCTCGGGTACAAGTACTCGGCGACGATCGCGGACCGCACGAGCGCCGCGAACGCGACCCTCACCGACCCGCTGCCGACGGGCGTCGGCCGGACGGCTGCCACCTCGTGGACCCTCACCTTCCCGGATGCGACGACCATCACGGTGCCGGCGAGTGCGCAGGGCACCGACGTCACCGGGACGTACGGCGGGCAGACGTTCACGCTCACCGGGACCGGCAACGCCAACGGTGCCGGCGCCGTCCTCTTCCCGGCGACGTTCGACAACACGACCGGTGCGCCGGTGAAGTTCGAGGTCGTCGTCACCGGGCTCCGCGCGACCGCGGGCGTCGGGACGTACCCGGCGTCGGACGGCACGGGCTTCACGACCGCGGCACCGAAGAACACGGCCACCTTCACCTCGAAGCCCTCCGGCGTCACGGCGTACACCGCGACCGCGTCGAAGACGGTGACCGTGCAGGCCCCGGCCGTCGCGATCGACAAGTCCGACGACCTCGGTGGCCGCACGGTCGCCGGTGGCGACACCGTCACGTGGACCCTGAGGACGACGAACACGGCCACGAGCGCGGACGCACGGTCCACCCTCGTCGGCGACTGCTTCCCGGACGCGTTGACGCTCACGTCGAGCTCGGCGGCCGAGACCACCCCGACCTCCGCGCAGCGCGCAGCGTTCGGCAGCTGCCCGACCGGCACCACGCTGCACGTGTGGAACGCGACGAGCGACGGCGTCCTCGCCGCCGGAGCGTCCGCCACCATCACGGTCGTCGCGACGGTCAAGCAGGACGCTCCCGCCGGCCAGACCTACCGGAACACCGCGCGCGTGCTGGCGTCGAGCCTGACGACCGACTACGCGACGGCGAACAGCTCGTACGTGCAGCTCGCGAGCGACACGGACGACGTCACCGTCACCGGTCCCTCCGTCACCAAGCGGCTGACGGCACCGACGTGGAACCCCGGGACGGGGGCGTCGACCGGCACCGCCAGCACGGACCCGTCGGACACCGCTGCGCTGCAGGTCCGCCCCGGTGACGGCGCGACCTACACGATCACGACCACCATCCCGGCGAACGTCGCGCTCTACGACGCCCGGATCACGGACGTCCTGCCCGCGGGCACCGCCGCGACCGGCACGCCGACCGCGACGAGCTCCGACGACGCCGTGACCGCGACCCCCTCGGTCGACGGTGCCTCCGTCGTGGTCCGGCTGTCGGACATCCCGACCGGCATCGACCACCCGGTGACGATCACGACGGCGATCCCGGTCACGGTCGGCACCGACCAGGTCGCGGGCACGGGGCTCGCGAACACCGCCACGCTCGCGTGGAACCGGACGAGCAAGGGCGCGGCGCCGACCGACGCGTCGGTCACGTCGAACGCTGCGAACGGCAGTGTCGTCGCGCCGTCGCTCGCGATCGCGAAGACCGCGACGGTGGGCTCGCAGACGTCCACGACGATGAACGTCGAGCCGGGCCAGACGATCACCTACCGGGTGACCGTGACGAACTCGGGCTCGCCGGCCTACGGCACCCCGGTCACCGACTGCGTGCCGAACGGCATCACGGTCGACCCCGCGTCGCTCACCGCCGACGGCGCGGAGATCGCCGCCGACGCGGACTGCGGCGGCGGGCGGATCACCTGGCCGACGGCGGTCATCGGTGCCGGCGCGACGGTCACCCACACCTACACGGCGAAGCTCGCCGAGGACGCCACCCTCTCCGGCAGCCCGCTGGTGAACACGGCGTCGACCGGCGTCTACCACTCGCTCGCCGCGGGCGGAGCGGACTACGCCGCAGCGCGGGCGACCGCGAGCGTCACGCCGTCGTTCCCCCGCGTGGCCGTGACGAAGTCGAACGACACGATCGGCGGACTGTCCTACGTGGGCGTCGCCTCGGACTTCAGCGTGACGTTCTCGAACACCGGGAGCGCTGCCGCGTCGGTGCGCGTGCAGGACGTCCTGCCGGCGAACTGGTCGTACGTGTCCGGCAGCGCGACGGTCGCACGTGACGGTGGTGCCGCGTCCGCCGTGGCCGACCCGACGCGCAGCGGCGGCGGGACGACCCTCACGTGGGCGGACCTCGGCGCGCTCGGTGCCGACCGGTCCCTCGTGCTGCACTACCGCGCCGTCCCCGGCACCGGTGCGACGACGGACCCCGGCGCCGGTACCTCGATCGCCCACACGAACCACGTGACGGCGACGGTGACGAGCGCATCGGGCGGTACCGGTTCGGCGAAGGGCTCCTTCGTCTCGTACCCGAACGGCGGTGACGACGCCACCGCGACCGCACGGATCGCGGCGGCCGACCTCGCCCTGACGAAGACCGCCACGACGTCGAAGGTCGTCGCCGGTGCCACCACCGCGAAGGCCTGGACCATCCGGGTGACCAACACGGGCCCCGACGCCGCGCACGGCACGACCGTCGTGGACGCCCCGACGGGCCTGGCCACCGGTGCGACGCTGGCCTTCACGGGCAGCGGCTGGACCTGCACGCCGGACGACGGCACGTGGTCCTGCGTCAACGGCGCCACCGTCGCGGCGGGCGACTCGTTCCCCGAGCTCGACGTCGCGCTGACGCTGCCGGCCAACGCGCCGCTCACCGCCGTCCGGAACACCGCCACGATCCACCAGGGCACGGGCCAGACCTTCGACCCGGAGAGCGGGAACGACAGCGACACCGCGAGCGTGACCCCGGTCGCGATCGCCGACCTCGCGATCACGAAGACCGGTCCCTCCGGGACGGTGCAGGCCGGCCGGACGATCTCGTGGAACCTCTCCGTCGAGAACCGCAGCGACCCGACGACCCAGAGCGTCTCGGACGCACGTGGCACGGTGACCGTCACGGACACGCTGCCCGACACGGTGACCCTCGTGGGTGCGACCTCGGACGACCCCGCGTGGACCTGCGCCACGGACGACGACACCGTGACCTGCACGCGCGACGGCCTCGCGAACGGCACCACCGCCGGCGCGATCACCGTCACCGCGACCGTGCACCCGGACGTCACCGCCTCGCAGTCGATCGTGAACACCGCGGGCGTCGCGGTCGACCCGACGCGCACGACGGACCCGACCTCGTCGAACGACGACGCGGAGGCGACCACCGGCGTGGACGACACGACCTCGCTGACGATCGCCAAGGCGTTCGGCTCGACGGCGCAGACCGCGCCGGACGCGACCGAGCGCGCGGCCCTGGTCGCGGGCGAGTCCGCGGACTGGACCATCCGGGTCACCAACACCGGCACGGCCGATGCACGCACGGTCCGGGTCTCGGACACGCTCGAGTCCGGCACGCGGCTCCGCGCCGACGGGCCGGTCGACGAGGCGACCGACACGATCACCCAGACGGACGGCGCCTGGACCTGCACCGCACCCGCCGCCGACGGGAACGACGTGACCTGTAAGCTCGACGGCACCCTGGCCGCCGGGAAGAGCACGACGTTCACCATCACGGTGACGACCCCGTCGTCGATGTCCGGCACCCTGCTGAACACGGCCGTGGTGACCGCCGACAACGCGGCGCCCGCCGAGGCGCAGGGCCGCAGCGACGCCACCCAGACCGCCGGCCTGTCGGTGACGAAGACCGCGGACGTCGAGACGGTCGACGCCGGGAAGGACGTCACCTACACGATCACGGTCGCGAACCCGACCGGCCCGTCCGACCTGCCCGCCGGTGACGGCACCTCGCCGAGCGTCCGCGTCCAGGACACCCTCCCGGCCGGCGTGGAGTTCCGCGGGCTGACCGCGGCGACCCAGCAGCACTGGACGCTCGAGTCGAACGAGGACGGCGTGCTCACCCTGTCGAGCGCCGACGGGATCGCGGCGGGCGCGACCGACCCGAACACGATCGTCCTGACCGTGCACGTGCCGGCGTCCTTCCGCGGATCGTCGATCGTCAACACCGCGACCGCGGCGCCCGTCACGGCCACCGGCCCGACCGCGCACGACGAGGCGACCGTCGACGTCACCACGCACGCCGACCTGTCGATCACGAAGCAGCGCACGAGCGCCCCGAGCGCCGACGCCGGCACGACCGTCACCTACGACGTCACCGTGACGAACGACGGCCCCTCGGACGCGCAGGACGTCACGTGGACCGACACACCGCCCGCGGGGATGACGGTCACGAAGGTCACGACGGACGACACGGCCTGGGAACAGGGCGCGGATCCGAGCACCTGGTCGACCGACGTGGTCGCGAACGGTGCGACCACGGTGTTCCACGTGACCGCCTCGATCGCGTCCGGCACTCCGGCCGGCACGCTCCGCAACACCGCGGTCGTGTCGAGTGCGACGCCCGACACGGACCCGACGAACGACACCGCCGGTGACGACGTCACGGTGACGACGCACGCTGCGCTCCGCCTGACCAAGACCCCGGTCGAGAAGCCCGGGTCGACGACGGCCGCGAAGCGCGTCACCGCCGGCGCCGAGCAGACCTGGTTGCTCCAGGTCAGCAACGAGGGTCCGTCGGACGAGCAGCCCACCACGGTCGTCACCGACCAGCTGCCCGAGGGGCTGACGTTCACCGGCGCCTCGAGCGACGGAGCGGTGTGGACCTGCGACGGCACGACCGACCCGACCCTGGTGACGTGCTCGCTCCCGACGACGATCGTCGCCGGGACGGACGCCCCCGGCCTGTGGATCACCACGAAGCTCGCGTCCGGCCACACCGCCGGCACGATCGAGAACCGCGCGGTGATCACCGGCCAGGGCACCACCCCGCCGGTCGGGACGAACGACGAGCCGGTGACGAGCCCCCTCGACGTCGACGAGGTGGCGAACGTGGCCATCACGATCGGGCACGACGGCACCGCGGTGATCGGCAAGGACCTGCCGGAGACGATCCGGGTCCGGAACGTCGGCCTCTCCGACGCCGCGGCGGTCACCGCGACCTACACGCTGCCGAAGGGCCTGACGTACGTCGGGGCCGAGGCCGACCCCGCGTGGACCGTCACGTCCGTCACGAAGAACGCCGACGGCTCGACCACGGTGTCGTTCGCCCTCGCGGGCACGCTGCCGGCGGGCTCGCTCGCCCCGGCGATCACGGTGCACCAGACGCCGACGGCCGCCGCCTACCCGGGCGTGCAGCCGAGCGCGACCGTGGCGACGAGCACGACCGAGACGACGCTCGCCGACAACGACGACTCGGACGAGCTGGCCGTCGACCCCGCGTCGAGCCTGGCGGTCACGAAGACGCACACCGGGCAGCTGGTCCGCGGGGAGACCGTCGGGTACACCATCACGGTGCGCAACGACGGCCCCACCGAGGACCCGGGCCCCGTGGTCGTCACGGACCGTCTGCCGGCCGGCCTCACCCTGGTGAGCGTGAACGACGCGAAGGCGGCGACCTGCACCACCGGGCAGACCGTCACCTGCACCCTGACGGGTCCGCTCGCCGTCGACGGGAAGGTCGCGTTCCAGGTCACGGCGAAGGTCGCGACGGACGCACCGGACCGCATCACGAACGTCGCCATGGTCGAGTCGCCGACGACGCAGGTGGTGCCGGTCGCGGGATCCGCCAGCCCGACGGACCCGATGCGCGCCAGCGACCCGGCCCCGGTGCGCGACGCACCGGAGTCGGCGAGCGAGCTCGCCTTCACGGGTGCGGCCGGACTCGGCATCGGTGCGCTGATCGCGCTCCTCGCGATGGCGGCCGGTGGCGTCCTGCTGGTGACGCGCCGACGTCGCCGAGCGTGACCACCTGACGGACGGGAGGCGCGGTGCCGGCTGGCACCGTCCCTCCCGTCTCGGCCGTCACCCCGCTGGCGCGGTGCGCCGGAACCGGCGGGTGGGGCCCACCTCCCGTCCGTCGCCGGGCCGGGTCACAGGCGGTGGCGAGTTGCATCGAGAGCGTGACCCGTCTCCGCCGCTCCGCGACCAACGGTCGCGGCTACCACCGCGTCCGCAGCGGGCGTGGCTTCTCCTACCGCGACCCGGACGGCACCACCGTCACCGACGCCGCGGTCCGGCAGCGTCTCGAGGACCTCGTCATCCCGCCCGCGTGGGACGACGTGTGGATCTCGCCGTACGACAACGGGCACGTGCTCGCGACCGGCGTCGACGGCGCCGGTCGGCGGCAGTACATGTACCACCCGTCCTGGCGCGAACGGATGGACCGCATCAAGTACGACCGTGCCCTGGCGCTCGCCGAATCGCTGCCGGTCGCACGACGCGGGGTCACGATGGACCTCCGGCGGCCGGAGCCCGACCGGCAGCGTGCCCTCGCGGCGGCCTTCCGGATGCTCGACCAGGGGTCCCTGCGGGTCGGGTCGGAGCGGTACGCCACCGAGCACGGCAGCCGCGGCCTGTCCACCCTGCTGTGCGCGCACGCCCACGTCTCCGGCGACGACATCGAGCTCGACTTCCCGGGCAAGAGCGGCCAGGAGTGGTCGTCCTCGATCCACGACCCCGACCTCGCGACCGTCATCGCGGGCATGAAGCGGCGCGGACCGAACGCCCGGCTGCTCTCGTTCCGTGCACGCCGCGGCGCCGAGTGGGAGCCCCTCTCCGCCGAGGACATCAACGAGTACGTGAAGGAACGTGCCGGTGACGAGTTCACCGCGAAGGACTTCCGCACCCTGCACGGCACCGTCGCCGCCGCGGTCGACCTCGCGGCGACCGGACCGCAGTCGTCCGTGGCGAAACGGAAGAAGGCGGTGTCGCACGCGGTGAAGGTCGCGAGCGAGGAACTCGGCAACACCCCGACGGTGTGCCGGCAGAGCTACATCGACCCGCGCCTGCTCGACGCCTACGACCACGGCGAGACCATCGACCCCGACCGCACGCACGCGGCCGAGTCGGAGGTCCGCGCACTGCTCTACCGACAGTGACCGGGAAGGGGCCGGGATGACGTACCGTTGGACCTCGTGCCCGAACACCCCCACCCGGGCACGGAAGGACCCCACCAGTCGTGACTGACGAGTGCATCCACGGATTCCCCACCGAACTCTGCGACATCTGCGCGCCACGGCAGCGCGAGGCCGCAGAACTCCCCACCACCCCGACCCCGCGCCGCACCCGGATCACCACCTCGCTCCGGACCGTGCCCGGCCAGGCGGCGACCCCGGCGTCCTCGCTGCGGTCCCCGGTGCCCGACCTGCCCGAGGCGCGTGACTTCGCCTCGCTCCGCGCGCACCACGTGACGCACGTGGACAACCTCGACGACATCGTGGGGTCCGGTGCGATCCTCGCGTCGGACGCCGTGACGCCGGTCGTCGACGTCGCCTCCGCCGCTGCCCGGGCCGCCCGCGCCGAGGCACACGCCCCCGACGGCTCCCCGGTCGCTGCGCACGTGCCGTTCACGCTGTCGCCCGACGCGACCCGCTGGGACGAGCTGCGCACCGGCGCCGAGGGCGAGCGGTGGTCCGACGCGGCCCGCCGGACCCGGGCGACGGAGTACATCATGCTCGTCGTGCCGGTGTCGGCCTTCGGGGCGTCGGTCATCGTCGCCGACCAGGACGCCGACGCCGAGGACGTCCGGTTCGCGGTCGGGCCCGAGGCCGCGACGAACCTCATCCGTCGCACGGACTTCACCGACCCGGAGATGCTCGGCCTCGAGCTGCTCGCCGGCCCGAGCGTGCCGTTCTCCGCCGTCGCGGTCATCGGTGTCCCCAACGACCGCGTCCGCCAGACGGTCAAGGCCGTGCTCAAGGACCACGGCGGACACGCTCCCCGGGTCGCGGTCTTCCCCCCGTGGTTCGTCCCCCCGGTCGTCGCGGAGTAGCCCCGACCGACCCCTGCGACGTGCCCTCCGGACCGGCTCCGGAGGGCACGTCGTGCGTCGGGGGCGACCCGCGCCTCCTGGCCCTCGATCCGCGTGGATCCGGGGAAGCGGGCCGATCCCGACACGCCCGTGATTCGCGACACGCCCGGGTTGCACGGATGCCGTGCCTATGCGAGACTTGTCCGGTTCCGAAATTCCGCGCGCGTTCGCGTGCGCAGGATCACTGCTCTGGCAGTGCACAACCCCCCTGTCCAGCAGGGCTGGGTTGGGCCGCAGGCAGCAGAACACGATCGACTCCCCACCAAGCGTGACGGGCACTGCTGTGCCCAGAGCGTGCGGGAGACGACATGCCCACGCTGAACGGCCCAGGTCGCTCCGCGCGGTTGACACGAGAACAGCGGTCATCCCCAGCGGATGCGGCCGGTTGGTTCACAGAAAACAGCCAAGCCCTGCAGGAATGCACGGTGGCGGCGGCGTCAGGCGGCCCGAGGGTGCGCGGCGCAGAGAGGACAAAGAGACACATGGCGGGACAGAAGATCCGCATCCGGCTCAAGTCGTACGACCACGAGGTCATCGACACGTCGGCCCGGAAGATCGTCGACACGGTGACCCGTGCCGGTGCGACCGTGGTCGGCCCGGTGCCGCTCCCCACCGAGAAGAACGTGGTCACCGTGATCCGTTCTCCCCACAAGTACAAGGACTCGCGCGAGCACTTCGAGAAGCGCACGCACAAGCGGGTCATCGACATCGTCGACCCGACGCCGAAGGCCGTCGACTCGCTCATGCGACTCGACCTCCCGGCCGACGTCAACATCGAGATCAAGCTGTAAGGGGGCTGGACTGATGGCGAACTCAACCAAGACCGTCAAGGGCCTCCTCGGCAAGAAGCTCGGGATGACCCAGGTGTGGGACGAGAACAACAAGTTCATCCCCGTCACCGTGATCGAGGTCGGCCCGAACGTGGTCACCCAGATCCGCAACGTCGAGCGCGACGGCTACGAGGCGATCCAGATCGCCGCCGGCGCCATCGACCCGCGCAAGGTCAACAAGCCGGCCGCCGGCCACTTCGAGGCAGCCGGGGTCACCCCGCGCCGCACCCTCACGGAGATCCGCACCAACGACTCCGCTGAGTACACGCTCGGCCAGGAGCTCACCGTCGACACGTTCGAGGCGGGCCAGAAGGTCGACGTCGTCGGCACCTCCAAGGGCAAGGGCTTCGCCGGTGTCATGAAGCGCCACGGCTTCGCCGGTGTGTCCGCTTCGCACGGTGCCCACCGCAACCACCGCAAGCCCGGTTCGATCGGTGCTTCGTCGACCCCGTCGCGTGTCTTCAAGGGCATGCGCATGGCGGGTCGCATGGGTGGCGAGCGTGTGACCGTCCTCAACCTCACGGTGCACGCCGTCGACGCCGAGAAGGGTCTGCTGCTCGTCAAGGGCGCGATCCCCGGTGCTCGCGGTCGCTCCGTCTTCGTCCGCACCGCCGTGAAGGGTAAGTGATCATGGCCACCACGACCGCAACCACGATCGACGTCCTCGACGCATCGGGCGTCAAGTCCGGCACCGTCGAGCTCCCCGCCGAGCTCTTCGACGTCGAGACCAACGTCCCGCTGATCCACCAGGTCGTCACCGCGCAGCTCGCAGCCGCGCGTCAGGGCACCCACAAGACCAAGAACCGCGGCGAGGTCCGCGGTGCTGGTCGCAAGCCGTTCAAGCAGAAGGGCACCGGCCGCTCCCGTCAGGGTTCGGTCCGCGCTCCGGAGCACACCGGCGGTGGCGTCGTCCACGGACCGACCCCGCGCGACTACTCGCAGCGCACCCCGAAGAAGATGATCGCCGCTGCTCTGCTCGGCTCGCTCTCGGACCGCGCCCGCGGTGGCCGCATCTCCGCTGTGGAGGGCTTCGTCTCGGCCGAGGTGCCGTCGACCAAGACCGCCCGCACGCTCATCGAGAAGGTCGCGCCCGTCAAGCACGTGCTCGTCGTGCTCGAGCAGGACGACGAGCTCACGCTCAAGTCGATCCGCAACCTGCCGAACGTCCACGCGCTCTCGTACGGCCAGCTCAACGCCTACGACGTGCTCAAGGCCGACGCGCTCGTCTTCAGCAAGAGCGCACTCGACGCCTTCATCGCGTCGAAGACCGCGAAGGAGATCTCCGCATGAGCGGCTTCAACAAGGACCCGCGCGACATCATCATCTCGCCGGTCGTCTCGGAGAAGAGCTACGGCCTGATCGACCAGGGCAAGTACACGTTCATCGTGGACCCCCGTTCGAACAAGACCGAGATCAAGCTCGCCATCGAGAAGATCTTCGACGTCAAGGTCGCGAGCATCAACACGCTGAACCGTCCGGGCAAGACCCGTCGCACGCGCTTCGGCATGGGCAAGCGCAAGGACACCAAGCGTGCCATCGTGACGCTCAAGTCCGGTTCGATCGACATCTTCACGGCTGTCGGCTGAGGACCAGAGGGATAAATCATGGCTATTCGTAACTACAAGCCGACGACCCCCGGTCGTCGCGGCTCGTCGGTCGCCGACTTCGCTGAGATCACCCGTTCGACGCCGGAGAAGTCGCTGCTTCGTCCGCTGCCGAAGACCGGTGGCCGCAACAGCTCCGGCCGCATCACCACCCGTCACATCGGTGGTGGCCACAAGCGTCAGTACCGCGTGATCGACTTCCGTCGTCACGACAAGGACGGCATCGACGCCAAGGTCGCGCACATCGAGTACGACCCGAACCGCACGGCGCGCATCGCGCTCCTGCACTACGTGGACGGCACGAAGCGCTACATCATCGCGCCGAACAAGCTCAAGCAGGGCGACGTCATCGAGCAGGGCGCCGGCGCGGACATCAAGCCGGGCAACAACCTGCCGCTGCGCAACATCCCCGTGGGTACCGTCGTGCACGCGATCGAGCTCCGCCCCGGTGGCGGCGCCAAGCTCGCGCGTTCGGCCGGCGCCTCGGTGCGTCTCGTCGCCAAGGACGGCCCCTACGCGCAGCTCCGTCTGCCGTCGGGCGAGGTCCGCAACGTCGACGCACGCTGCCGCGCCACGATCGGCGAGGTCGGCAACGCCGAGCAGTCGAACATCAACTGGGGCAAGGCCGGCCGCATGCGCTGGAAGGGCGTCCGCCCGACCGTGCGTGGTGTCGCGATGAACCCGGTCGACCACCCGCACGGTGGTGGCGAGGGCAAGACCTCCGGTGGCCGTCACCCGGTCAGCCCGTGGGGTCAGGCCGAGGGTCGCACGCGCAAGCCGAACAAGCCGAGCGACAAGCTCATCGTCCGTCGCCGTAACGCCGGCAAGAAGCGCAAGTAGGAGTTCAGAAGATGCCACGCAGTCTGAAGAAGGGCCCCTTCGTCGACGAGCACCTGCTCCGCAAGGTCGTCACGCAGAACGAGGCCAACACCAAGAACGTGATCCGCACCTGGTCGCGTCGCTCGATGATCATCCCGAACATGCTCGGGCACACGATCGCCGTGCACGACGGCCGCAAGCACATCCCGGTGTTCGTCACCGAGTCGATGGTCGGTCACAAGCTCGGCGAGTTCGCGCCGACCCGCACCTTCCGTGGTCACGTGAAGGACGACAAGAAGGGCCGTCGCCGCTAAGGCGGCGACGCAGAGGAGGAACGAAATGGTGGAGTCGATCGCACGCGTGCGACACATCCGCGTCACGCCTCAGAAGGCCCGTCGCGTCATCGAGCTGATCCGCGGCAAGCAGGCCCACGAGGCCCTCGCCATCCTGAAGTTCGCCCCCCAGGGCGCTTCGGAGCCCGTGTACAAGCTGGTCGCCTCGGCGATCGCGAACGCACGGGTCAAGGCGGACTCGACGAACAGCTTCCTCGACGAGCGTGACCTCTACGTGAGCCGCGTCTTCGTCGACGAAGGTACGACCCTGAAGCGGTTCCAGCCGCGCGCCCAGGGCCGCGCCTTCCGCATCAACAAGCGCACCAGCCACATCACGGTCGTCCTCGCGACGCCCGATGAGGTCGAGGCTGCCGCGACGAGCAAGAAGGCGAGCAAGTAATGGGCCAGAAGGTCAACCCGTACGGCTTCCGTCTCGGGATCACGACGGACCACGTCTCGCACTGGTTCACCGACAGCACGAAGCCGGGTCAGCGCTACGCCGACTACGTGGCCGAGGACATCAAGGTGCGCGAGTACCTGAAGAAGACCCTCGACCGCGCCGGCGTCGCCCGCATCGAGCTCGAGCGCACCCGTGACCGCGTCCGCGTGGACATCCACACCGCGCGTCCGGGCATCGTCATCGGTCGCCGTGGCGCCGAGGCGGAGCGCGTCCGTGGCGAGCTCGAGAAGCTCACCAAGAAGCAGATCCAGCTCAACATCCTCGAGGTCAAGAACCCCGAGACCGAGGCCCAGCTCGTCGCGCAGGGCATCGCCGAGCAGCTCTCCGCTCGTGTCGCGTTCCGTCGCGCCATGCGCAAGGGCCTGCAGGGTGCACAGCGCGCCGGCGCCAAGGGTGTCCGCATCCAGGTGTCGGGTCGTCTCGGCGGCGCCGAGATGTCGCGCTCGGAGTTCTACCGCGAGGGCCGCGTGCCCCTGCACACGCTCCGCGCGAACATCGACTACGGCTTCTACGAGGCCCGGACCACGTTCGGCCGCATCGGCGTGAAGGTCTGGATCTACAAGGGCGACATCACGAACAAGGAGCTCGCTCGCGAGCAGGCGAACCAGCGTTCGTCGCGCCCGGAGCGTCGTGGCGGCCCCCGTGGCGAGCGCGGCGACCGCCGTGGCGGCGACCGTGGCGGCCGTCAGCAGCAGGCCCCGCAGGACGCGCCGGCCGGCGCAGGAGTTGAGGCGTAACCATGCTTATTCCCCGTCGAGTCAAGCACCGCAAGCAGCACCACCCGAAGCGTTCGGGCCAGGCCACCGGTGGCACCAAGGTGTCGTTCGGTGACTACGGCATCCAGGCGCTGACGCCCGCCTACGTGACCAACCGTCAGATCGAGTCCGCTCGTATCGCCATGACGCGTCACATCAAGCGTGGCGGCAAGGTGTGGATCAACATCTACCCGGACCGTCCGCTCACGAAGAAGCCCGCCGAGACCCGCATGGGTTCCGGTAAGGGTTCCCCCGAGTGGTGGGTCGCCAACGTCAAGCCGGGCCGTGTGCTCTTCGAGCTCTCCGGCGTCAACGAGGACATCGCCCGTGAGGCGCTGACCCGTGCAATCCACAAGCTGCCCCTCAAGGCACGCATCATCAAGCGCGAGGAGGGCGACGCATAATGGCGATCGGTTCCAAGGAGCTCCGTCCGACGGAGCTCGACACGTTCGAGAACGAGCGTCTTGCTGACGAACTGAAGAAGGCCAAGGAGGAGCTCTTCAACCTCCGCTTCCAGTCGGCCACCGGCCAGCTGGAGAGCCACGGTCGTCTCCGTGCCGTCAAGCGCGACATCGCTCGCATCTACACCGTCCTCCGCGAGCGCGAGCTCGGCATCCGTGCCACTCCCGCGCCCGTCGAGACCGCCCCCAAGGCCAAGAAGACCACCAAGAAGGCTGAGAAGCCGGCTGAGTCGGCCGAGGCCGAGACCGCCGAGGAGAAGTAATGGCGAACGAAGAGAAGACCTCCGCCGCCTCCGCTCGCGGCTACCGCAAGACGCGTCGTGGCTACGTCACGAGCGACAAGATGGACAAGACCATCGTGGTCGAGGTCGAGGACCGCGTGAAGCACGCGCTCTACGGCAAGATCATCCGTCGCACGTCCAAGGTGAAGGCCCACGACGAGCTCGGCACCGCTGGTGTCGGCGACCTCGTCGTGATCAGCGAGACCCGTCCCCTCAGCGCTTCCAAGCGCTGGCGCCTGGTCGAGATCCTCGAGAAGGCCAAGTAGGCCCCGGCCTGCTTCGGAATAGGAGACAGCAGTGATTCAGCAGGAATCCCGCCTCAAGGTCGCCGACAACACGGGTGCCAAGGAGATCTTGACCATCCGCGTGCTCGGTGGCTCGGGTCGTCGCTACGCCGGTCTCGGTGACGTCATCGTCGCCACGGTGAAGGACGCCATCCCCGGCGGCAACGTGAAGAAGGGTGACGTCGTCAAGGCGGTCATCGTTCGCACCAAGAAGGAGACCCGTCGTCAGGACGGCTCCTACATCAAGTTCGACGAGAACGCGGCAGTGATCCTCAAGGCTGACGGCGACCCGCGCGGCACGCGCATCTTCGGTCCGGTCGGTCGCGAGCTCCGTGACAAGAAGTTCATGAAGATCATCTCGCTCGCGCCGGAGGTGCTGTAAGCCATGGCGAACATCAAGAAGGGTGACCTGGTCCAGGTCATCACGGGTGCCAAGCAGGAGCGCGGCGGTGACCGTGGCAAGCAGGGCAAGGTCATCGAGGTCCTCAAGGACAAGAACCGCGTCGTCGTCGAGGGCGTGAACTTCGTCACGAAGCACGTCCGCGTCGGCCAGACGCAGCGCGGCTCGAAGACCGGTGGCATCGAGCAGCACGAGGCTCCGATCCACGTGTCGAACGTCGCCATCGTCGACCCGAAGACCAAGAAGCCGACCCGCGTCGGTTTCCGCAACGAAGAGGTGGAGAAGGACGGCGTCAAGAAGACCGTCCGAGTCCGCTACGCCAAGAAGTCGGGTGAGAAGCTCTGATGACCGACACGACTGCCGCGCCGGCGACCAAGGTCGAGCCGCGCCTCAAGCAGAAGTACAAGAACGAGATCAAGGCTGCCCTCACCGAGCAGTTCGGGTACGCGAACGTCAACCAGGTCCCCGGCCTGGTCAAGGTCGTCGTGAACACCGGTGTCGGTGAGGCCGCTCGCGACTCGAAGATCATCGAGGGGGCCATCAAGGACCTCACGGCGATCACGGGTCAGAAGCCCCAGGTCACGAAGGCCCGCAAGTCCATCGCGCAGTTCAAGCTGCGTGAGGGCCAGGCCATCGGCGCGCACGTCACCCTCCGTGGTGACCGCGCGTGGGAGTTCATCGACCGTCTCGTGACCCTCGCACTGCCCCGCATCCGCGACTTCCGCGGTCTCAGCGACAAGCAGTTCGACGGCAACGGCAACTACACGTTCGGTCTCACGGAGCAGTCCGTGTTCCACGAGATCGACCAGGACCGCATCGACCGCGTGCGTGGCTTCGACATCACCGTCGTGACCACCGCGAAGTCGGACGACGAGGGCCGCGCGCTGCTCCGCCAGCTCGGGTTCCCGTTCCGTTCTGCCGAGCAGACGGTCTAAGATACTTCGGGCGGTGCGGGCCGGAGGATTCACGTCCTCCGGCCCGCACGCACGAACACACCGATCCAGGGGAATCGCCCCAGGATCACCCGATCGCTCAGGTCGGCATTCGTGGAACGGGTGTCGAAACCAGGCGAAGAATGGACGACCATCATGACGATGACCGATCCGGTCGCAGACATGCTGACCAGATTGCGGAACGCGAACTCGGCGCACCACGACGCCGTCTCGCTTCCCAGCTCCAAGCTGAAGAAGAACATCGCTGAGATCCTCAAGCGCGAGGGGTACATCAGCGAGTGGAAGATCGAGGACGCCCGCGTGGGCGAGACCCTCACGATCGACCTGAAGTACGGCCCCGAGCGCGAGCGTTCGATCGCCGGCATCAAGCGCGTCTCGAAGCCCGGTCTCCGGGTCTACGCGAAGTCGACGGAGATCCCCCAGGTCCTCGGTGGCCTCGGCGTGGCGATCCTCTCGACCTCGTCGGGACTGCTCACCGACCGTGAAGCCGAGCAGAAGGGCGTGGGTGGGGAAGTCCTCGCCTACGTGTGGTGATCGACAATGTCTCGTATCGGACGTCTTCCCATTGACATCCCCGCTGGCGTGACCGTCTCCATCGATGGTCAGAACGTCGCGGTCAAGGGCCCGAAGGGCGAGCTCGCGCTCGTCGTCGCCGAGCCCATCCAGGCCAAGGTCGAGGAGAACCAGGTCCTCGTCACCCGTCCGGACGACGAGCGCAGCTCGCGTGCGCTGCACGGCCTGACCCGCACCCTCATCGCGAACAACATCGTCGGCGTGACCCAGGGCTACTCCAAGGGCCTCGAGGTCGTCGGCACCGGTTACCGCGTGCAGGCGAAGGGCAACAACGTCGAGTTCGCGCTCGGCTACTCCCACCCGATCACGGTCGAGCCGCCCGCGGGCATCAGCTTCGCCGTCGAGGGCAACAACAAGCTGACCGTCAACGGCATCGACAAGCAGTCCGTCGGCGAGGTCGCTGCAAACATCCGCAAGCTGCGCAAGCCCGAGCCCTACAAGGGCAAGGGTGTCCGCTACGCCGGCGAGATCGTGCGCCGCAAGGCCGGAAAGTCAGGTAAGTGATCATGGGTCTCCTCAAGACACGAGGCAAGAGCAAGTCGGCCGCCAAGGCGCGCCGTCACAACCGCCTCCGCAAGAAGATCACCGGCACCGAGGCCCGTCCGCGTCTCGCTGTCACCCGTTCGGCGCGTCACGTGTTCGTCCAGGTCATCGACGACGCCAAGGGCCACACGCTGGCCAGCGCGTCGACGATGGAGGCCGACCTCCGTACGTTCGACGGCGACAAGACCGCCAAGGCCCGTCGTGTCGGCGAACTCCTCGCCGAGCGCGCGAAGGCCGCTGGCGTCGAGGCCGTGGTCTTCGACCGCGGTGGTAGCAAGTACGCCGGTCGCGTCGCCGCGATCGCCGATGGTGCCCGTGAAGGAGGGCTGAACCTGTGAGCGACATCGCGAACACGAACGAAGACGCCAACGTCGAAACGACCGAGGCCGCTGAGGCGACCGAGGCCGAGGCCACGAGCACCACGGCCCCCGCGGCCAAGGAGCCCGAGGTCCCCGTCGTCGAGCGCCCCGTCGAGACCGCAGCCGGTTCGGCATCGAACAACCGCGACTCCGCCGACAACCGTGGCCGCCGTGGTGGCGGTCGCGACCGTCAGCAGGGTGGCGGCCGTGGCAACGACCGCAACGGTCGGGGTGGCGACAGCCAGTTCCTCGAGCGCGTCGTGACCATCAACCGCGTCTCCAAGGTCGTCAAGGGTGGTCGTCGCTTCAGCTTCACCGCGCTCGTCGTCGTCGGTGACGGCAACGGTCTCGTGGGTGTCGGCTACGGCAAGGCCCGCGAGGTCCCGACCGCCATCTCGAAGGGCGTCGAGGAAGCGAAGAAGAACTTCTTCCGCGTCCCGCGCGTCGGCAACACGATCCCGCACCCGGTGCAGGGCGAGGCTGCTGCCGGCGTCGTGCTCCTCCGTCCGGCCGCTGCCGGTACCGGTGTCATCGCCGGTGGTCCGGTCCGCGCCGTCCTCGAGTGCGCCGGTATCCACGACGTGCTGAGCAAGTCGCTCGGTTCGTCGAACACCATCAACATCGTGCACGCGACCGTCACGGCGCTGCAGCAGCTCGAGGAGCCCCGTGCGGTCGCAAGCCGTCGCGGTCTCCCCGTCGACCGGGTCGTCCCGGACCGTCTGCTCCAGGCCGAGGCCGCTGCTCTGCGTGCCGCGTCCGAGAAGGCAGGTGCGTGATGGCGATGCTGAAGATCACGCAGACGAAGTCCGTTATCAGCGAGAAGCAGTACCAGCGCGACACGCTCCGCAGCCTGGGTCTCAAGCGCATCGGCCGTACGGTCCTGCGTGAGGACAACGCCCAGAACCGCGGGTACGTCGCAACGGTCGCGCACCTCGTGAAGGTCGAGGAGGTCGACGCATGAGCGACGAGAAGAACGAGCGCGTGCAGGTCCTGAAGCTGCACCACCTCCGTCCGGCAGAGGGCGCCAAGAAGGCTCGCACCCGCGTCGGTCGTGGTGAGGGCTCCAAGGGCAAGACCGCCGGCCGTGGTACCAAGGGCCAGAAGGCTCGTTACCAGGTCAAGGTCGGCTTCGAGGGTGGGCAGATGCCGCTGCACATGCGCACCCCGAAGCTCCGCGGGTTCAAGAACCCGTTCCGCGTCGAGTACCAGGTCGTGAACCTGGACAAGATCGCGGAGCTCTACCCCAACGGTGGCGACGTCACCGTCGCGGACCTGGTCGCCAAGGGCGCCGTCCGCAAGAACGAGAAGGTCAAGGTTCTCGGTCAGGGTGACATCAGCGTGAAGCTCACGGTCTCGGTCGACAAGGTCTCGGCGTCCGCCGCCGAGAAGATCGCGGCTGCTGGCGGCACCGTCTCCCAGTAACCCCGTCGGCGGCCCGTGCGTTTGCGCACGGGCCGCCGTTACGGTTTCCTTGACAGTGGTCGGCGTCCGCCGGCCAGGTCGGTCCTGCCGACCACACCGGTGACGGCCCCTCGACGGGCCGCCGGTCCCAGAAGTTCGGAGTCCTCGTGTTCAGAGCGGTCGCGCGCATCATGCGCACCCCAGATCTTCGCAAGAAGATCGGCTTCACCCTCGCGATCATCGCGCTGTTCCGCCTGGGGTCGTACATCCCCGCGCCGTTCGTCGACTACGCATCCGTGCAGACCTGTCTCGCCAGCGCTTCGTCGCAGCAGGGTCTGTACGACCTGATCAACCTGTTCTCCGGCGGCGCGCTGCTGAAGCTCTCGGTCTTCGCGCTCGGCATCATGCCGTACATCACGTCGTCGATCATCGTGCAGCTGCTCCGCGTGGTCATCCCGCACTTCGACGCCCTCTACAAGGAGGGGCAGTCCGGTCAGGCGAAGCTGACGCAGTACACGCGCTACCTCACCATCGCGCTCGGCGTGCTGCAGTCCACCACCCTGATCACGGTCGCCCGCTCCGGTGCCCTGTTCGGCACCAACGCCTCGGCCTCCTGCTCGTCGATCATCTCGAACGACAGCTGGTACGCGATCATGCTCATGGTCGTCACCCTGACCGCCGGTACCGGCCTCATCATGTGGATGGGCGAGCTCGTCACCGAGCGCGGCATCGGCAACGGCATGTCGCTCCTCATCTTCACGTCCATCGCGGCGCAGTTCCCCTCGGCGCTCTGGGCGATCGAGCAGTCGAACGGCTTCGAGCTGTTCCTGTTCGTCATCCTCGTCGGCCTGGTCATCATGATGGCCGTCGTGTTCGTCGAGCAGTCGCAGCGGCGCATCCCCGTGCAGTACGCCAAGCGCATGGTCGGTCGCCGCACCTACGGCGGCAACAACACGTACATCCCGATCAAGGTGAACATGGCCGGCGTCGTGCCCGTCATCTTCGCCTCGTCGCTGCTGTACCTGCCGGCCCTGGTCGCGCAGTTCAACCAGCCCTCCGACGGCAGCGAGCCGGCGGCGTGGGTGACCTGGATCCAGAACAACCTGACCTCGGGTGACAACTGGTTCTACATGGTCCTGTACTTCCTGCTCATCGTCGGATTCACGTACTTCTACGTCGCGATCACCTTCAACCCCGAAGAGGTCGCCGACAACATGAAGAAGTACGGCGGCTTCATCCCGGGCATCCGGGCCGGTCGTCCGACGGCCGAGTACCTCGACTACGTTCTCACCCGGGTGACGTTGCCCGGCTCCCTGTACCTCGGTCTCATCGCCCTGATCCCGCTGGCGGCGCTGGCGTTCTTCGGTGCGAACCAGAACTTCCCGTTCGGCGGCGCGAGCATCCTCATCATCGTGGGTGTCGGCCTCGAGACCGTGAAGCAGATCGACTCGCAGCTGCAGCAGCGTCACTACGAAGGGCTTCTCCGTTGAGCGCACGTCTCATCATCGTCGGACCTCCCGGAGCAGGGAAGGGCACCCAGGCCGGTCGCATCGCCGACGCGTTCGGGATCCCCGCCGTCTCGACGGGTGACATCTTCCGCAAGAACGTCGCAGAGGGCACCCCGCTCGGCGTCCAGGCGAAGGCGATCATGGACGCGGGCGACTACGTCCCCGACTCGCTCACGAACGAGCTCGTGAAGTCGCGCCTGCACGAGGCCGACGCCGAGAACGGCTTCCTGCTCGACGGCTACCCCCGCACGGTCGGGCAGGTCGAGTACCTCGACGCGCTCCTCGCCGAGCAGGGCACCGGCATCGACGCGGTCGTGCAGCTCGTCGCTGACCAGGACGAGCTCGTCGGCCGCCTCCTGAAGCGCGCCGAGGAACAGGGCCGCAGCGACGACAACGAGGAGACCATCCGTCGTCGGCAGCAGGTCTACACCGAGCAGACCGCTCCGATCGTGGCGGCGTACGGCGAGCGTGGGCTCGTCGTCGACGTCGACGGCCTCGGTGGCATCGACGAGGTCGGCGACCGGATCCAGGCCGCGCTGTCGTCGCGTGGGCTGACCGCGGGCGTCTGACGCCAGCGTGGTGCGGTTCCGCAAGCCCTCGATCTACAAGACGCCGGACGAGCTCCGCGCCATGGTGCGTCCGGGTCTGCTGACCCACGACGCACTGGCGGCGGTCCGCGACGCGATCCGTCCGGGCATCACCACGGGCGAGCTCGACGCGATCGCCGAGCGGGTCATCCGTGACGGCGGCGGCATCCCGAACTTCCAGCTCGTCCCGGGCTACCGGCACACGCTCTGCGTGTCGGTGAACGACGAGATCGTGCACGGGATCCCGGGGGAGCGTGTGCTCCAGCCCGGTGACGTCGTGTCGGTCGACGCCGGTGCCGAGGTCGACGGCTGGAACGGTGACAGTGCCTTCACGGTCGTCGTCCCGGGTGGTGACGCCGGTGTCAGTGCGGCCCGGCAGACGCTCTCGGACACCACCGAGCGCGCGCTCTGGCACGGCATCGCTGCGCTCGCGCACGCGAAGCACCTGCACGAGGTCGGCGCCGTCATCGAGGACGCCATCGACGAGACCGGCGCGTGGGGCATCGTCGAGGACTACACCGGCCACGGCATCGGCCGCTCGATGCACGAGGACCCGCCCGTCTTCAACTACCGCGTCCGCGGTGCCGGTCCGGCGGTCAAGCCCGGACTCGTGGTCGCGATCGAGCCGATGGTCACGGCCGGCACGATCGACAGCTCGACGGACGACGACGACTGGACCGTCCGCACGCTCGACGGTTCCGACGCGGCGCACTGGGAGCACAGCATCGCGGTGCACGCCGACGGCATCTGGGTGCTGACGGCGGCCGACGGCGGTGCTGCGGGCCTCGCCCCGCTGGGTGTGACGCCGGTCCCGATCCCGTAGGTCGCGCCTCCCGTCGGTCGCGTCTCCCGCGGGCGGCACTGCCTGACCCGGCGCGTGAGCGCCGTCGCGTCCGGTCCCGTCGGACGGCCAGGAGGCGCGGTGCGGCCCCGCCACGCGCCTCCGGTCCGCACCTGCGCACGTCCACGACGTCTGCGCCGTGTGGACCACGTGCACTCGTCGTCAGCGTGCGCACCCGCGCACGCCGTGCGACGGGCGCAGCGCGCCGGTCTCAGTCGTTGCCGACGGAGCAGGTCTCCTCAGACGCGCTCTGTCCGGTGATCGACGAGGGCAGCGGCGTCGCCGAACCGGTCGCGGCGCTCGTGGCGGTGCCGGATGCCGATCCGGACGCCGTGCCGGTGCCGGCCGCGGTCCCCGAGGACGTCCCGGCCGAGGACCCACCGGCCGACGACGTCCCGGTCGAGGTCCCCGTGGACGGAGCAGCGGTCGCCGTTCCGCTCGACCCGGAGGACTCCTCCGACGCACGCCCCGTGCTCGAGTCGCTCAGCGAGGTCTTCTGGTCGTTCTGCAGCGCGACGTTGAGGGTGTGGGCGGCGTCCTGGTCGACGATCACCCGCGCGCTGTCGTCGGGGTCGTCCGCGACCGGGTACTGCACGAACAGCATGTTCGCCGTGCTCATCCCGCGCAGGGCCCCGGCCAGTCCGACGAGCGTGCGCGCCTGGGCGAGGCCGTCGGACAGCGTCATGTTCGACAGCGCGGCGCCGGCGAGCTTGTAGAGCGTGATCGGGTTCGAGAGCGTCCCGTCCGAGGTGACCTTGCGCAGCAGGGCCGACAGGAACACCTGCTGCGAGCTGATGCGCGCGAGGTCGCTCCCGTCGCCGACACCGTGCCGGGTGCGGAGGAACGCGAGCGCGTCCGTGCCCTCGAGCTTGTGCGAGCCGGCCGTCAGGTGCAGGTTCGTGTAGGAGTCGTTGATCGGGTCCGCGACGCACACGTCCACGCCGCCGAGGGCGTTCGACATCTCGATGACGCCGTCGAACGTGATGAGCCCGGCGTACGGGATGCTCAGGCCGGTGAGGTTCTCGACGGTGTCGACGACGCACGAGACCCCGCCGTTCCCGAGCGCCGTGTTGAACTGCGCGGACGTGGCCGCCGGGTACGTGGTCCCGCTCTCGGGGTTCGTGCACGCCGGGATCGGCACCATGAGGTCGCGCGGGAAGCTCACCGCGGTCAGCTGGGTGTGGTCCTGCGAGATGTGGATGAGCATCGTGACGTCGTTGCGGGCGCCCTCGACGTCCTCGTCCGAGTCGAACTGTCCGATGCGGGTGTCGCTGCCGATGAGCAGGATGTTCGCACCGCCCTTGATGGCCGTGATGTCGGCCGTCTGCGCGGTGCTCTGGTCGTCCGTGCTGAGCTTGACCGTCCTCGGCGCCGTGGCGAGCTGCGCACCCGCGATGGCGGCGACGCTCGTCCCGCTGACGAGGACGACGGCGAGGGTGGACGCCACGATCGACGCGAGCGTGCCCCATCCGCGGCGGCGCGGGAGGCGGCCGTGGCGGGCGAACGGGCGTCGGGTGGCGTCGGGCACGTGGTCTCCGTTCGGTGGTCCGTGCGGCGCGGTCTGCACGGGCGGGGGCGACGGCCACGCTAGGGGCCGGTGACCAACGGGACCCCGGAGCGCGCCGTCAAACCACTGTGGAACGCTCAGACAGCGCTGTGAAGCCCCAGACGTGGGGACTTCGCCGTCTCCACTTGGCAATCCTGGGTTTACCACATAGGATCGATCTTTGGTGTGTCATGCCTACTGGGCGTGGCGCCCGACCCGCAGACCGGCTCGGGGATCACACCGGTAATCCAACCAAGCGACAGTGAGGCTATGGCCAAGAAAGACGGCGTCATCGAGATCGAGGGCTCGGTGCTCGAAGCTCTGCCCAACGCGATGTTCCGCGTTGAGCTGACCAACGGACACAAGGTCCTTGCGCACATCTCCGGGAAGATGCGCCAGCACTACATCCGCATCCTCCCCGAGGACCGCGTGATCGTGGAGCTGAGCCCGTACGACCTGACCCGCGGCCGGATCGTCTACCGCTACAAGTGATCCGCGAGCTGGAAAGGAACGGCCCGGCAACCCTGCCGAGCACGAAGCCAGCGAGCACGAGGAAAGAACAATGAAGGTCAACCCCAGCGTCAAGCCCATCTGCGAGCACTGCCGTGTCATTCGCCGCAAGGGCCGCGTCATGGTGATCTGCAAGAGCAACCCGCGTCACAAGCAGCGCCAGGGCTAGTCCCGGCTGCCTGACGCGATCGCCCTCGGGCGGCTGCGAGCAGGATCCACAACTCAACATCGAACGCAGTACCAAGATCCGCGCGAGCGGGGACACCTCGGGTCGGAGGCCCGAGCACCGGTACTGCTCCACACCTCCATCGACAACAGGAGCAGCCATCACATGGCACGTCTAGCAGGCGTCGACATCCCGCGCGAGAAGCGCGTGGAGATCGCACTCACGTACATCTACGGCGTCGGCCGTACCCGCGCGGTCCAGGCACTCGCCGAGACCGGTATCTCCGGTGACATCCGCGTCAAGGACCTGACCGACGACCAGCTCGTCGCCCTCCGTGACTTCATCGAGGGCAACTTCAAGGTGGAGGGTGACCTCCGCCGTGAGGTCGCAGCCGACATCCGCCGCAAGGTCGAGATCGGTAGCTACGAGGGTCTTCGCCACCGTCGTGGTCTCCCGGTGCGCGGTCAGCGCACCAAGACCAACGCGCGTACCCGCAAGGGACCGAAGCGCACCGTGGCAGGCAAGAAGAAGGCTCGATAGGAGACCCCGATGGCTACCCCCAAGACTGCCGCGCGCAAGCCGCGCCGCAAGGAGAAGAAGAACGTCGCCGTGGGCCAGGCCCACATCAAGAGCACGTTCAACAACACGATCGTCAGCATCACCGACCCGTCGGGTGCCGTCCTCAGCTGGGCGTCCTCGGGTGCCGTGGGCTTCAAGGGTTCGCGCAAGTCGACGCCGTTCGCGGCGCAGCTCGCCGCCGAGTCCGCTGCGCGTCAGGCGCAGGAGCACGGCGTCAAGAAGGTCGACGTCTTCGTGAAGGGTCCGGGTTCGGGCCGCGAGACCGCGATCCGCTCGCTCCAGGCCGCTGGCCTCGAGGTGGGTTCGATCAACGACGTCACGCCGCAGGCGCACAACGGGTGCCGCCCGCCCAAGCGCCGTCGCGTCTGACGCGAGGAGCAACCGGCCGCGCCCTGCTCGTCCCCTGACGGGAGCGAGCAGGGCCCGCGGCCATTCCTGGTCGTTCGATCGCGCAGGCCGTGCCGTCCTGGCAAGCGCGTGCGCGTGATCACAACTCAACAGACCCGTCGGGGCCCGGTCGGCCCCGTCGTACCGCCGAGTGTCATATAGCGGACACTCCGCCGAAAGGAATCCCACAGTGCTCATTGCACAGCGCCCCACCCTGACCGAGGAGACGATCTCCGAGTTCCGCTCGCGCTTCGTCATCGAGCCGCTCGAGCCGGGCTTCGGTTACACCCTCGGCAACTCGCTGCGCCGCACGCTCCTCTCCTCGATCCCCGGCGCGGCTGTCACCAGCATCCGCATCGACGGCGTCCTCCACGAGTTCAGCACCGTTCCCGGTGTCAAGGAAGACGTCACCGAGATCATCCTCAACATCAAGAGCCTGGTCGTCTCCAGCGAGCACGACGAGCCGATCACGGCGTACCTGCGCAAGCAGGGTGCCGGTCAGGTCACCGCAGCGGACATCTCCGCTCCGGCCGGCGTCGAGATCCACAACCCGGACCTCGTCATCGCGACCCTGAACGACACCGCGCGCTTCGAGCTCGAGCTGACGATCGAGCGTGGCCGTGGCTACGTCTCGGCGACGCAGAACCGTTCGGAGTTCAGCGAGGCCGGTCAGATCCCGATCGACTCGATCTACTCGCCGGTCCTCAAGGTCACCTACCGCGTCGAGGCGACGCGTGCCGGTGAGCGCACGGACTTCGACCGCCTGGTCGTCGACGTCGAGTCGAAGCCGGCCATCACGCCGCGCGACGCCATCGCGTCGGCAGGTCGGACGCTCGTCGAGCTGTTCGGGCTCGCCCGCGAGCTCAACACCGCGGCCGAGGGCATCGAGATCGGCCCCGCGCCGGTCGACGCCGTGCTCTCGAACGAGCTGCAGACCCCGATCGAGGACTTGGACCTGTCGGTCCGCAGCTACAACTGCCTCAAGCGGGAGGGCATCAACACGGTGTCCGAGCTCGTCGCCCTGTCGGAGACGCAGCTCATGAACATCCGCAACTTCGGTCAGAAGTCGGTGGACGAGGTCAAGGACAAGCTCACCGAGCTCGGCCTGTCCCTCAAGGACACCGTCCCCGGATTCGACGGCGCCCACTTCTACAGCGGGTACGACGAGGACGAGTCCAACAACTGACCTCGCGCTGACGCGCACGCGCGCCGCTGACGCAGCGCGCAACACTTTCACCACTGGAGAACTGACATGCCGAAGCCCACCAAGGGCCCCCGCCTCGGTGGCGGCCCCGCCCACGAGCGACTGCTCCTGAGCAACCTCGCCAACGCCCTCTTCACGCACGGTCGCATCACGACCACCGAGACGAAGGCCAAGCGCCTCCGTCCCGTCGCCGAGCGTCTCATCACGTTCGCGAAGCGTGGCGACCTGCACGCGCGTCGTCGCGTGATCAGCATCCTGCGCGACAAGTCCGTCGTGCACACGCTGTTCACCGAGATCGCCCCGCAGGTCGAGGACCGTCAGGGCGGCTACACCCGCATCACGAAGCTCGGTTTCCGCAAGGGCGACAACGCTCCCCTCGCGTCGATCGAGCTCGTCCTCGAGCCGGTGTCGAGCACGCCGGCCCCGGTCAAGCGCGACGCGGCCCCGGCCGCTGCTGCTCCGGTCGAGGAGCCCGCCGCCGAGGACACCACCGACGAGGCCCCGGTCGAGGAGACCGAGACCACCGAGGAGTCCGCTCCCGTCGCCGAGGAGACCGAGACCGAGGCAGCTGCCGAGGTCGAGGCCGACGCCGCCGAGAAGTCGGACGACAAGTAGTCACAGCCCCACCACGACGAAGCCCCCGCAACACGCGTTGCGGGGGCTTCGTCGCGTCCTGGGGGTGACCGGACGGCGGCCTGGAGGCGCGGTGCGGGCCCGCCACGTCCCTCCTGGACCGCAGGCGGCCGAGCCGCAGAACGCGGACCGGCTCCGTCTCACAGGCGCGGCACCGTATCGTGACCGGCCGACACGACGAGAGGGACCGATGCAGTTCGAGCACATCGCGGGGGTGGGGACCCGGGTCTGGCGGTGGAGCCGGACCTCCGGGACGCAACCGCGCCTGCTCCACGCCGCGAAGGCCGCCGTCGCAGCCGTGCTCGCGTGGTTCATCGCGCGACACATGCCCGGGGTCGCGGCGGAGTACCCGTACTACGCACCGCTCGGTGCCGTCGTGGCGATGCAGACGACGGTGTTCGCGGGCATCCGGAGCGGGGTCCAGACGCTCGTCGGCATCGCGCTCGGCATCGTCATCGCCGGGTTCACGATGTGGGTCGGTGACCCGGGCTTCCTCGCGATCGCGCTCGCTGTAGGCATCGGGGTGCTCGTCGGCGGGTTCCGCGTCCTCGGCGAGGGCAGCTCCTGGGTGTCCACCGCCGCGCTCTTCGTCCTGCTCGTCGGTGGCGCCCACGCCGAGGGGTACTCGCTCGGGTACCTCGTGCAGATGGCCGTCGGGGTCGTGGTGGGCCTGCTGGTGAACTTCCTCGTCTTCCCGCCCCTGCGCTTCTGGGACGCCGAGCACCGGATCGACGCGGTCAACCAGGTGCTCGCGGACCACCTGGACGGGCTCGCCGAGGTCCTCGCAGGGGGCGAGCGCGACGAGAAGGCCTGGGACCGTCAGCAGGACCGACTGGACCGTGCCATCGCCGACGTCCGCTCCCGGGTTTCGATCGCGCACGAGAGCCGGCGGCTGAACCCGCGCGGAGCACTCCGTGGGTCCCGTGCACGGCTCGAGCAGGACGGTGCCCGCTTCCGTGCCCTCGAGCGGGTCGCCTGGTACACGACGGACCTCACCGAGCTCGTCGCCCGGTCGGGTCCGGTGTCGGAGGGGCTCGGGCGACCGGACCCCGAGTTCGCCGAGCCGCTCGCGACGGCCCTCCGTGAGCTCGCGTGCATGGTCCGCGGCGAGTGCCCCGAAGAGGCCGGCGACGACGCGATCGCCGAGGTCGAGCGGGCGCTGGACGCATCGCGCGAGAACCCGTCGCACGTCGCGGTCACGTCCGCCGCACTCGTGGCGATGCGCGGCATCGTGGAGTCCGAGCGCCGGGCGACGAACGACCTGGACACCCGCACGGGGCCGTCCGCCTTCCGGAACGCCCGCGGCTGACCCTCGACTTCATAACACTGCAGTTATAGAGTGTCGACGTGCACGCGTTCGACGTCCTCGGTGACCCCGTCCGACGCCGGCTCACGGAACTCCTCGCCGAGGGGGACCGGACGGCCGGTGCGCTGACCGACGTCATCAGGGCCGAGTTCGGCATCTCCCAACCCGCGGTCTCCAGGCACCTGCGCGTCCTGCGCGACGCCGGGTTCGCCACGGCGGCACCGCGGGGGACCGCACGCGTCTACCGACTGGAACCCCGCGCCGTCGAGGAACTCGACCGCGCCGTCGAACGGTTCCGCGCCCTCTGGCGGCAGCGGCTCGACGCCCTCACGACCGAGATCGCCCGGGGCCGACGTGCTCCGGGCGCCCCCGCCGACGTCCACCCCGAGGAGCACTGACATGCGCACCACCGACGGCACCGTCGAGGACTCGCCCTCCGGCGGGTACCTCATCCGCTTCGCCCAGACCTACCCGACGACCGTCGAGGACCTCTGGGACGCGATCACCGACCCCGAACGGCTCTCGCGCTGGATGGCCCCGTACGAGGGCGACTTCCACCTCGGCGGCCGCTGGCTCGCGCGGTACGACGACGGCACGGTCTTCACCGAGGGGACCGTCACGGCGTGCGACGCTCCGCGCACGTTCACGACCACCTGGCACGCCCGCGACGAGCACGAGACGACGATCACCGTCACGGTCGAGCCGGTCGAGGACGGTGCTGCCCTCCGGCTCGAGCACGACCGTGTCGGCGGCCGGGACTACGCACCGGGGTGGCACACGTACCTCGAGCTGCTCGAACTCGACCTCGCCGGGGACCTCGACGGCATCGCGGCCTTCGACTGGGACACGCGCTACGCCGAACTCCGGCGGCGGTACCCGGTCACGTGATCCCGGGCCGGACGCGTGCGGTCGTCCGTAGACTCGTACCGTGTCCGAACTGCCGCGCGTCGCCGTCCTCGGGCCAGTGACCGTCGCGGATCCGACGGGAGCGCCGACGGCGGTGCCCGGTGCCCTTTCGCGGTCGTTCCTCGTCGCGCTGGTGCTCGCGCGCGGACACGCCGTGACGACCGAGGCGCTCATCGACGAGCTCTGGGGCGACGACCAGCCGCGGGGTGCCCGGGCAGCGCTGCAGACCCTCGTCTCCCGGCTCCGGCGCAGCACGGCCGACGGCGTCGTCGTGTCGACCAGCACCGGGTACGCACTCGGGGTCGACCCCGGCTCGGTCGACCTGACGTCCGCCGAGCGCGCGGCTGCCAGCGCGGACGTCGCGGTGGTCCGGGCAGCACTCGACGGCTGGCGGGGCGACCCCGGCGCGGACGTCGACGGGGACCTCGGCGCCGCGCTCGCCGACCGCGCGGCCACTGCCCGCCGTGCGCTCCGACGCCGGCTGGGCGAACTCCTCCTCGACCGCGGGGACGCGGCCGAAGCGGCCGCGCTGTGGCTCGCCGAGTCCGAGGCGAACCCGTTCGACGAGGTCGCCGTCGCCGGGTGCATGCGCGCGCTGGTCGCCGCCGGCCGGAACGCCGAGGCGCTCGCCGCGTTCGCGACGCACCGCGACCGCCTCGCCGACGAGCTCGGCGCGGACCCCTCGGCCGACCTGGTGCGGCTGAACGCCGATCTGCTCCGCCGGTCCGCCGCCGACTCCGGTCGTGCTCGTCGGGTCGGGCTGCGGGCCGCGCCGAACACGCTCGTCGGGCGGCAGGAGGACCTCGACGCCGTCACGGACCTCCTGTCCCGCAACCGGCTGGTCACGATCCTCGGTGCGGGTGGGCTCGGCAAGACCCGCCTCGCGCAGGCGGTCGCCGCCGGTGTGCCGCCGACCACCGGCGTGGTGGTGTTCGAGCTCGCGCCGATCGCCACCGCCGAGGACGTCGTCCCCGCGCTCGGTGCCCTGCTCGGGGTGGCCGAGTTCCGCTCCGCCCGGGCGCTGCGGGAGGTCGTCGTCGCCGACCTGCGCGCGCGGGTGGGGCGGGCGCTCGGGGAGGCCCCGACGGTCCTCGTCCTGGACAACTGCGAGCACCTCGTCGGTGACGTCGCCGGGTTCGCCGCCGACCTGCTCGCGAGCATCCCCGACCTCCGGATCCTCACGACCTCGCGCGCACCGCTCGCGATCGCCGGCGAGGTCGTGGCGCCCCTCGCGCCCCTCCCAGTCGAGGCAGACGGGGCCGCGGTCCGGCTGTTCACCGAGCGCGCCCGGGCCGCCCGACCCGGGGCCGTGCTGCCCGTGGACACCGTCCGCCGCATCTGCACGCGGCTCGACGGGTCGCCGCTCGCGATCGAGCTGGCCGCGGCGCGGATCCGGGGGATGAGCATCGACGAGATCGAGCGCCGGCTCGACGACCGGTTCGCGCTGCTCCGCGGCGGCGACCGCAGCGCCCCGGAGCGGCACCGCACGCTCCTGGCGGTCATCGAGTGGAGCTGGCGCCTGCTCGACGCGGGCGCGCAGGACCTCCTGACCCGCCTGGCACTGTTCCCGGACGGCCTGGCGGTCGACGCCGTCGAGGCCGTGGCCGCGCCGGACCGCCGGGACGATGCGCTCGACGACCTCGCCGAACTCGTCGAGCAGTCCCTCGTGCAGCTCGTCGAGGTCGAGGGGGAGCCGGTCCGCTACCGCTTGCTCGAGACCGTCCGCGAGTTCGGGGCCGCACGGCTCGACGAACGCGGCGCCACCGAGGCCGTGCGCACGGCGATGATCCGCTGGGGGCGGGACTTCGCCGCCGCCAGGAACCTCTTCACGCTCACCGGCCCGGAGCAGCTCGACCGCTTCCACGAGGTCCAGCGCGAGGCCGACAACCTCGTGACCCTGCTCCGCTGGAGCCTCCGCGCCGACGACGCCTCGGCGACCGCGCACGTCTTCGCCGCCCTCGGGGCCTACTGGACGCTCCGGGGCGCCCACGGCGAGGTCACCGCGATCGCGTCGGACGTGGTCGCGGTGCTGCGCTCGGGTCCGCCCGCGGCCGAGGACGTCGCCGCGGTGCACGTCGGACTCGTCGTCGCCGGGGCCTCCTCGGCGTTCGACGACCGCCGGACCGCCGCGTGGGCGATCTCCACGCTCCGGCGCCTCCGCCGCATCGGGACGACGGGGTTCCCGGTGCTCGACGCACAGGCGGCCCTGCTCCTGACGCTCGGGCGTCCGGCGGCGGGCACCGCGCTCCTCGCGCGCCTCCGCGACGATCCCGACGAGGGCGTGGCCGGCACCGCCAACATGCTCAGCGCGCCCCTCGCCGAGAACGACGGCGAGTTCGCGGCGGCCCTCCGGTACGCCACCCGGGCGCAGACGCTCGCGGAGCGCACCGCCGACGCGTGGACGATCGGCACCGTGGCCGTCACCATGACGCAGCTCCTCGCCCAGACCGGCCGGTACGCGGACGCCCTCGCGAACGCCGACCGCGCCCGTGAGCAGCTCGAGCGCTTCGGCGCCGAGGACGACCTGTACGAGATCGGCTGGACCGTCGGGCTCTGCTCGGCCGCGACCGGCGCCGTGGACACCGCCCGGTCGATCGCCGCCGAGCTGCAGCACCGACCGGTCGCGGGGCGGGGCGGCTTCGACGGCGACCGCTCCCAGATCGGCGTGCTCGCGGTCGCGATCGGCGCGGAGTGCCTCCGGTTCGAGGGCGACCTCGACGCTGCCGCCGCGCAGTACACGGCCGCGTGGGACTGGGTGCTGCCGCACCGGAAGGCGACACCGCACTGGACCGTGATGGCGGGCGCGGCGCGGATCGCAGCGGTCGACGAGGCGGCGCTCGGCGCGCCCGACGGAGCCGCACCGCGCCTCCAGGCCGACGAACGCGCGGTCGCTCGCCGCATCCGGAAGGCCGCACTCGTGATGATCCGCGTCCATCCGTGGTGGCTCGACCTGCCCGTCATCGGCACGACGCTGGCGGGACTCGCGGTCGCGGCGGCGCGCAGCGACCGTCCGGCCGAGGCGGCCCGGTGCTGGGGTGCCGCGATGCGGTTCGGCACCCGGCAGGACTTCGCGGTGCTCGCCCACGGACGGCTCCGACCGCTCCTCGTCGACGCGCTCGGCGAGGCCCGCGTCGCGGACGCCGAGACGGCCTCGGCCGGATGGGACCGGACCGAGGCCGTCGCGCGGGCGAGGGCGCTGCTGGAGGACCTCCGCTACGCCTTCCGCATGTAGGCGCGGACCGTCAGCGGCGCGAACACGGCGACCACCACGGCGGCACCGAGCAGGCTGATCCAGAGGTCACCCGTGACGGCGCCGTGGTTGATCAGCTCGCGGACGGCGGTGATGAGGTGCGAGATCGGGTTGACCTCGGTGAACCAGCGCAGCCAGCCGGGCAGGGTGTCCGTGGGGACGAACGCGTTCGACAGGAACGTCAGCGGGAAGAGCACCAGGTTGGCGATCCCGGAGACGCTCGACGCGGTGCGAGCGACCACGCCGAAGTAGGCGAAGATCCAGCTGATCGACCAGGCGACGACGATGACGAGCACGCCGGCCAGCACGACCGCCGCGGCACCGCCCTCGGGACGGAGGCCCATGATGATGCCGACCGTGAACGTGATGGCGGTGGCGATCGCGTACCGGACCGTGTCGGCGAGCAGCGCACCGGCGAGCGGCGCGATGCGGGCGATCGGCAGGGACTTGAATCGGTCGAACACGCCCTTGTCCATGTCCTCGCGGAGCTGGACGCCGGTGACGATCGAGGACGTGATGTTCGTCTGCACGAGGATGCCGGGGATGATGACGGGCAGGTAGCTGGACACGTCGCCGGCGATCGCGCCGCCGAAGATGTACGTGAACATCACGGTGAAGACGATCGGCATGAGCGTCACGTCGAACAGCTGCTCGGGCGTGCGACGGACCTTCACCAGGCCGCGGTACGCCATCGTGAAGGACTGCCGGACGGTCGCGCCGAGTCCGGAGCCGCCGATGCCGGGGCGAGGGGCGACCCGTGGCGCCGAGGTGGGGGTGGGGGCGATGGTGGTCATGCGATGCTCCATTCGGCGGCGGCGGACGCGTCAGCGACCACCGCTTCGCCGGTAATTTGCAGGAAGACCTCGTCGAGCGTGGGCTTCTGCACGCTCATCTCGGCGAGGGAGATGCCGGCGTCGCGGAACGACACGAGCAGGTCGGTCACGCGGTCCGGGTCGGACATCGGCGCGGTGAGGCGCGAGCCCTCGGGGCTGGCCACCGCGTCGACGCCGAGGCTGTTCCGCACGATGGTGCGGGCGGCGTCGAGTCGGAGCGGGTCGGCCAGCCGGAGCTGGAGCGAGCTCGACCCGATGGACGCCTTCAGCTCGTCGCCCGTGCCCTCGGCGACGACGCGGCCGTGGTCGATCACGGCGATGCGGTCGGCCAGCTGGTCGGCCTCGTCGAGGTACTGCGTCGTCAGCAGGACGGTGGAGCCGGTCGCGACGAGCTCCCGGATCGTGTCCCACATCTGGGCGCGGGTGCGGGGGTCGAGACCCGTCGTGGGCTCGTCGAGGAAGAGCAGCGGCGGCTGTGCGATGAGGCTCGCGGCGAGGTCGAGACGCCGACGCATGCCCCCGGAGAAGTTCTTCAACGGACGCGACGCAGCCTCGGTCAGCCCGAAGCGCTCGAGCAGCTCGGCGGCCTTCCGCTTCGACTCGGCGCGGCCCAGGCCGAGCAGGCGCGAGAAGATGACGAGGTTCTCGGTCGCGCTGAGCGTCTCGTCGACGCTCGCGTACTGGCCGGTCACGCCGATGAGGGAGCGGACGGCCTGCGCCTCACGGCGGACGTCCCGTCCGAAGATGCGGGCCTCGCCGGCGTCCGCCTTGAGCAGCGTCGCGAGCATGGAGATGGTGGTGGTCTTGCCGGCGCCGTTGGGGCCGAGCACGCCGTAGACCGTGCCAGCCTCCACGCGGAGGTCGACACCGTCCACTGCGCGGTTCGTCCCGAAGGTCTTCACGAGGCCGGTGGCCTCGACCGCGAGCGGTGTGGTGGTCATTCGCGCAGGTCCTTTCGTGGTGACTCGACGTGGTTCGTCGATGTCGAGGACGATGGTGCCGCGGCCCGCTCACGCGGCACTGACGTCGCACTGACACCGGGGCGGGGCGCGTGTCAGCACGGGGGCCAGGAGGCGCGGTCCGGCCCCGGTACGGTGGCCTAGTGGACGAGACGGCGGGCCCGCAGGGCGGCGGTGACGGTGGCGGCGTGCGGCTGCGGCTGGACATCGCGTACGACGGTGCGGCGTTCTCCGGGTGGGCCCGGCAGCCGGGTCTCCGGACCGTGCAGGGCGCGCTCGAGGCCGCGCTCGCCACCGTCTTCACCCGGTGGGGCGAGCCGCCGCTGCTCACCGTGGCCGGGCGCACCGACGCGGGCGTGCACGCCACCGGGCAGGTCGCCCACCTCGACCTCACGTCGGCGCAGTGGGACGCGCTGGCCGCCAAGCGGGGGTCGGGGCGCTCGCCGTTGGACGGGCTCGTCAAGCGCGTGAACGGCATCGCGGCGCCGGAGGGGGACGTCGTCGTCACCCGGGCCTCGGTCGCGCCGGAGGGGTTCGACGCCCGGTTCTCGCCGCTGTGGCGCCGCTACTCGTACCGGATCGCGGACGCCGACGCCTGGCGCGATCCACGTCGACGGGGGCACACGGTCTGGCACCCGACGCGGTTGGACCCGGCGGCGATGGAGCGCGGTGCGCTGCGGCTGCTGGGGCTGCACGACTTCGCGACGTTCTGCAAGCCGCGCGAGGGGGCGACGACCATCCGGACGCTGCAAGAGTTCCGCTGGGACCGCGAGCCGGACGGCGTGCTGGTGGCGCGCCTCCAGGCCGACGCCTTCTGCCACTCGATGGTGCGCGCGATGGTGGGGGCGACGATCGCCGTCGGCGAGGGCCGGTTCGGCGCCGACCGGCTCGAGGAACTGCGGGTCGCCGAGGCGCGGACGAGCGAGTTCAAGGTCGCGCCGGCGAAGGGCCTCACCCTGACCGAGGTCGGGTACCCGGCCGACGACGACCTCGCGGCGCGCGCGTCGCAGACCCGCGCGCGACGCGGAGCGCCCGACGACGGCGGTACCGTCGGGGGATGACCTCCCGCGAACCCCGCTCCGTCGTGTCCGTCGCACCCGGGGTGGTGTTCGTCGAGGGGCCCGTCTCGAACTGGGTGGTCCTCGCCGAGGAGGACGGTGTCGCACTGATCGACGCCGGCTACCCGGCCGACACCGACCTCGTGCTCGACACCGTGCGGTACGCCGGCCACGAGCTCGACGACCTGCGCCGGGTGTACGTCACGCACGGGCACGTCGACCACGTCGGCGGCATCCCCGGGATCCTCGAGCGGTACCCGCACGTCGAGGTGCTCGCCCACGCCGACGAGCTCGACAACGTGCGCGGACCCGCGCGGCAGCAGGTGACGCCGGCCGAGATCGGCGGACGACTGGCAGCGCCCCGGGTCCTCCGGTGGCTCGCCCGCGCAGTGCGCTCCGACGCGCTGCGACCCACCGCGGTGCCGACCGCCCGCGCGTTCACGGGTGCGGACTTCGTCGGTCGGGCGATCGCGCCGCTGCCGGCCACCGGGCACACCGACGGGTCCACGGCCTACTTGCTGCCCGCCGCGAACGCGATCGTCACCGGGGACGCCGTCGTCAGCCGGCACGACACGCAGCCGTCGTCGTGGGAGCCGCGGCCGCGCATGATCACGTCGTTCTTCACGGCCGACCAGGAACGAGCGCTCGAGTCCGCGCGGGCGCTGCCGATCCCGGACGTCCTGCTCCCCGGACACGGGCCGGCCGTGCACCGCGTCGGGTCCACCTGGCGGCCGATCGGGTCCTGATCCCCGGGCACCGCGCACCGCCGCCGCCTGCACCCCGATCAGGGGTGGAACGGATCGTTCACCCGCCGGAAACCTGAGGGGCCCCGCAGGTCGGTACCGTGCGACCATGCACAGATCCGTCGGGCGCACTCTGCTGTGCGCCACCGCTGCAGCCGCGCTCGTCGCCGCTCCGCTCGTCTCCGTCTCCACGGCCACCGCGAACCCCCAGGGCTCCGGGCTCGTCATCGCCGAGGCCTACCTCAAGGGCGGCAGCGCGAACCAGCCCTTCACGAACAAGTTCGTCGAACTCGGCAACCCCACCGACAGCCCCGTCAGCGTCGACGGCTGGTCGGTGCAGTACCGCGCGGCGACCGGTACCGGAGCGCCCTCGGTCGGCAAGCTCGCCGGCTCCGTGCCCGCACACGGCACCTACCTCGTGCAGATGGGCTCGAACGGCACGAACGGCGAGGCGCTGCCCGAGCCGGACGCCGTCACCGGGCTGAACCCCTCCGGGTCGACCGGCACCCTCGTCCTCGCCGACCAGGTGACGGCGCTGACACTCCCCGCCGGCGCCGTGACGACGGGCACCCCCGGCGTCGTCGACCTGCTCGGCTACGGCACGTCGAACACCTTCGAGACCGCGGTCGCACCGACCGGCACGGCGAACGCCGTCCCGGACGCGCTCACCCGTCAGGGCACGACCGACACCGACTCGAACGCCGCCGACTTCCGGGTGACGACGACCGTCACGCCGGAGAACGCCGCGGGCGAGACCACGCAGCCGACGGACCCGACCGACCCCACGGACCCCACCGACCCCGGTGACGGCGGCACGACCCCGGCCGAACGGGTCACGATCGCGCAGCTGCAGGGCACCGGCGACGCCTCGCCGTACGCCGGGAAGACCGTCACGACCGACGGCGTCGTCACCGCGGTGTACGCCACCGGCGGCTTCAACGGCTACACGGTCCAGACCGCCGGCACCGGCGGCGCGCTCGACCTCGGGACGCACACCGCCTCCGACGCCGTCTTCGTCTACTCGTCGGCGACCGTCGGCAGCGTGGCGATCGGGGACGCGGTGCGCCTCACCGGCACGGTGTCCGAGTTCAACGGCCTGACCGAGCTGACCGTGCCCACCGCGTCCGGCCTGACGAAGCTCCCCGCCGCGGGGGTCGTCCAGCCGGTCCCGGCCACGCTGACCTTCTCGCGCACCGACGCACAGCGCGAGTCGCTCGAGAGCATGCTCGTGGCGCCGCAGGGCGACTACACCGTCGCGGACAACTACACGACGAACCAGTACGGCGAGGTCGTGCTCGCATCGGGGAAGCGGCGCCTGCTCCAGCCGACCGAGGTCGCCCGTCCGGGCAGTGCCGAGGCCGCCGCCGTGACCGCGGACAACGCGGCGCGCAAGGTCGTCCTCGACGACGGAGCGAGCACGAACTTCCTCAGCGCGGCGAACCAGTCGATCCCGGTGTCGTGGCTCACGCAGGGCCCGGTCACGGTCGGTGCCGCGGCGACCTTCCGCGAGCCGGTCGTCCTCGACTACCGGAACGACTCGTGGAAGTTCCAGCCGACGTCGCCGATCACCGGCGCCACCCCGGCTGCCGACCTGCCGGCGTCGTTCTCGGACGTCCGCACCGCCGCGCCGGAGAACGTCGGCGGTGACATCCGCCTCGCCGGGTTCAACGTCCTGAACTACTTCCCGACGACCGGCGACCAGCTCACCGGCTGCACCTACTACACCGACCGCGACGGCGACCCGGTGACCGTCCGGGGTGGCTGCGACGCCCGCGGTGCCGCGAACGCCGACGACCTCGCCCGCCAGCAGGTGAAGATCGTCAAGGCGATCAACGGCCTCGGCGCCGACGTCGTCTCCCTCGAGGAGATCGAGAACTCGGCGCGCTTCGGCCAGGACCGTGACGCGGCCGTGGCGACCCTCGTGGCCGCGCTCAACGCCGCGACCGGCAAGGACACCTGGGCCTACGCGGGGTCCCCGTCGAAGCTCCCGTCGAGCGAGGACGTCATCCGCCTCGCGCTCATCTACAAGAAGGACCGCGTGCAGCCGGTCGGCTCGTCGACGATCCTCACCGACTCGACGGCCTTCACGAACGCCCGCCAGCCGCTCGCGCAGGCCTTCGCCCCGGTCGTCGCGAAGCCCGGCAAGGGCAAGGGCGCGCAGAAGCCGAGCGCGAAGGACACCTTCCTGGTCATCGCCAACCACTTCAAGTCGAAGGGCTCGGGCGAGGGCGTCGACGCCGACCAGGGCGACGGGCAGGGTGCGTCGAACCACTCGCGCGTCGAGCAGGCGAAGGCGCTCGTGACGTTCTCGACCGCGATGCAGCGCCAGGCGCGGACCGACAAGGTGTTCATGCTCGGCGACTTCAACGCCTACAGCGAGGAGGACCCGGTCGTCGCCCTCGAGGACGCCGGCTACACGGACCTCGGCCCGACCGAGGACGCGTCCGAGTGGTCGTACGTCTTCAGCGGGCTGAGCGGGTCGCTCGACCACGTGTTCGCGTCCCCTGCTGCACTGGAGACCGTCACCGGCGTGGACATCTGGAACATCAACTCGGTCGAGTCTGTGGGCCTCGAGTACAGCCGGTACGACTACAACGTCACGGACCTGTACCAGGACGACGTGTACCGGGCGAGCGACCACGACCCGGTCGTGGTGGGCATCGACCTGCCGGGAGTCGGCACCCCGGGAGGCGGGGACCCCGGCCACGGCGGCGACCCCGGACACGGCGGGAACCCGGGCCACGGCGGTCCGGTCGCGGACGCGCTGGCGGCGCTCGCCGCCCTGCTCGCGTGGTTGCGGAGCCTCTTCGGCTGACGTTCGCTGCACCGGACGGGAGGCGCGGTGCCAGCCGGCACCGCGCCTCCCGTCCGTCCTGTCTCCGTTTGACCGCCGTCACGTGCGTCGGGTAGGCTCTCACCTTGGTCTGCGCGCTCTGTGCGCCGGACAGTCAGATGAGCCCTCCACCGGGCCGTTCACACGGGTTCTCCCACGTGAACACCCACCGGAGCGGGATTCACGGACTCCTCACCTCGACACGAAAGCAGCACCACTGTGACTCGTACGTTCTCCCCGAAGCCGGCAGACGTCCAGCACGACTGGATCGTCATCGACGCGACCGACGTCGTCCTCGGCCGCCTCGCCACCCACGCCGCGGCGCTCCTGCGCGGCAAGCACAAGGCCACCTTCGCCCAGCACATGGACATGGGTGACTACGTCATCATCGTGAACGCCGACAAGGTCGCCCTGACCGGTTCGAAGCTCGCGAAGAAGGTCTACTACCGCCACTCGGGGTACCCGGGCGGCCTCACGGCGACCTCCTACCCGGAGATGCTCGAGAAGCACCCGACCCGCGCCGTCGAGAAGGCGATCCGCGGCATGCTCCCGAAGAACACCCTCGGTCGCGAGCAGCTCAAGAAGCTGAAGGTCTACGCCGGCGCGGAGCACCCGCACTCGGCGCAGCAGCCCAAGGCGTACACCTTCGACCAGGTCGCACAGTAGTTCCGGCCACGACGACTTCCAAGGACTAGGTAAAACTCATGGCTCAGATCGCTGACTCCCTCGACCAGACCCCGGAGAGCTTCACCACGGAGAGCGCACCCGCCGCTTCCGAGGCCGCTCCCCGTCAGATCCTCAACGTCTCGGGCGGTGCCGTCGGGCGCCGCAAGGAGGCCATCGCACGCGTCCGTCTCGTCCCGGGCTCCGGCTCGTTCGTCGTGAACGGCCGCTCGCTCGAGGACTACTTCCCGAACAAGCTGCACCAGCAGCTCATCAACGACCCGTTCAAGGTGCTCGAGCTGCTCGGCGCCTACGACGTCGTCGCCCGCATCACCGGTGGTGGCCCCTCGGGTCAGGCTGGTGCGCTCCGTCTCGCCATCGCCCGTTCGCTGAACGAGATCGACCGCGAGAACAACCGCGCCACCCTCAAGAAGGCCGGCTTCCTCACCCGCGACGCCCGCGTCATCGAGCGCAAGAAGGCCGGTCTCAAGAAGGCCCGCAAGGCTTCGCAGTTCTCGAAGCGCTAGTCGTCACCGGCTGAAGATCGCAATGCCGCGTCTGTTCGGTACCGACGGGGTTCGTGGTCTCGCCAACGGCGAGCTGACGGCCGCGCTCGCACTGGGTCTTGCCCAGGCGAGCGCGGCCGTCCTCACACACGGACACCACGCGGACGCCCGCCGGGCGTCCGGTCGACCGCGCCCTCGTGCGGTCCTCGCGCGCGACCCGCGCGTCTCCGGCGAGTTCCTCGGTGCCGCGGTCGCGGCCGGGCTCGCCTCCGCCGGCGTCGACGTACTCGACGCCGGGGTCATCCCCACCCCCGCTGCGGCGTTCCTCGTCGCGGACATCGACGCCGACTTCGGCGTGATGATCTCCGCGTCGCACAACCCCGCTCCCGACAACGGGATCAAGTTCTTCGCCACGGGCGGCCGGAAGCTCCCGGACGAGGTCGAGGACCGCATCGAAGCGGCCATGCACGACCACTCCGCACCGACCCCCACCGGTGGCGACGTCGGCCGGATCACCCGGTTCGCCGACGCCGAGGACCGCTACGTCGTCCACCTGCTCGGCACGCTGCCGCACCGGCTCGACGGCATCCACGTCGTGCTCGACTGCGCGAACGGCGCCGCCGCGGGTGTCTCGCCCGAGGTGTTCGTCAACGCCGGGGCCCGCGTGACCCTGATCGGTGCCGACCCGGACGGCATGAACATCAACGACGGTGTCGGTTCCACCCACATCGACAACCTCGCCCGCGCGGTGCTCTCGCACGGTGCGGACGTCGGCATCGCCCACGACGGTGACGCGGACCGCTGCCTCGCGGTCGACGCCGCCGGCAACGCGATCGACGGCGACCAGATCATGGCGATCCTCGCGCTCTCGCTGCAGGAGCGCGGGCGCCTGGCGTCCGACACCCTCGTCGCGACGGTCATGTCGAACCTCGGGCTGAAGCGGGCCATGGCGGACGCGGGCATCACGATGCTCGAGACCGGTGTCGGCGACCGCTACGTCCTCGAGAAGATGACCGAGGGCGGGTACTCGCTCGGCGGCGAGCAGTCCGGCCACATCATCTTCAACGAGTTCGCGACCACCGGCGACGGCATCCTCACCGGGTTGCACCTCGTCGCCGAGATGGCCCGGACGGGCAAGACGCTCGAGAAGCTCGCGTCGTGCATGACGGTGTTCCCGCAGGTGCTCGTGAACGTGCGCGGGGTGGACCGGCACGGTCTGGCCGACCAGGGCGTGCAGGACGCCGTCGCCGCTGCGACCGCCGCACTCGGGGACGCGGGGCGCGTGCTGCTCCGGCCGTCCGGCACCGAGCCCGTCGTGCGGGTCATGGTCGAGGCGGCCTCCCAGGCCGATGCCGAGCGGATCGCCGAGGAGCTCGCGGCCGTGGTGCGCGAGCGCCTGGCGCTCGACGCGGCGTAGGCGCGCTGGCGCGCGCTGGCCCGCTCGGCGCGCTCGCACAACCAAAGTCCGTCGGAACCACGC
>NZ_MJGQ01000011.1:0-94478 GCF_001865095.1 Curtobacterium sp. MCBA15_013
GGAACGAACGACCAGGTACGCACGGAACGGCCCGCCATGCGCGGAGCGGCCCACAGGACCACGCGCCCACACCGGCCAGGAGGCGCGGCTCGACCCCGCCTAGCGCGTCGCCGTGGTCGTGCGGTCGCGTCCCGTCAGGTCGACGTGCGTCTCCGGGGAACGGAACCCCCGGCGCGCCAGGACCTCGCGCACGCCGGCGCCCTGCGGCTCGGCGTGCTCGATGACGACGACTCCCCCGGGGACGAGCAGGCGCCACGCGGTCTCGGCGAGGGCACGCACCGCGTCGAGTCCGTCCGGACCGCCGTAGAGCGCCACCGCCGGGTCGTGGTCGCGGACCTCGGGGTCGATCGGCACCGCGTCGTCGGGCACGTACGGCGGGTTCGACACGACGACCGACACCGTGCCGTCGAGCTCGGGCAGGGCGTCGGCGAGGTCGCCCTCGACGAGGCGGACCGTCCCGCCGTACGCGTCGATGTTGCGCCGCGTCCACGGGAGCGCCTCGGGCGAGCGTTCGACCGCGTACACGACCGCGTTCGGCACCTCGGTGTCCATGGCGATGGCGATCGCGCCGCTGCCGGACCCGAGGTCGACGGCGACCGGCGACGGCACGGGCACCGCGCGGAGTGCGTCGATGCCGAACTGCACGACGCCCTCGGTCTCCGGCCGCGGGACGAACACGCCGGGGCCGACGGCCAGGGTCAGCGCCCGGAAGTACGCCTCGCCGGTGATGTGCTGGAGCGGCTCGCGGGTGACGCGTCGGGCGACGGCGTGCCGGAAGCGCTCGACGTGCTCGGCAGCGATCGCGCCGCCGGTCATCGCCCGGGCCTGCACGGCGCCGCGCGAGGTGTCGGTCGCCCAGGCGAGCAACAGCTCCGCGTCCACCTGCGGGGTCGGGACGCCGGCCGCGTCGAACGCCGCGGCCGCCTCGCGCAGGAGGCGGTCCGCGGCGAACGCGACGGGCGTGTCGGAGGCGGGTCGCGCCTCCAGGCCGTCCGAGGGGACGTCGCTCACGCGTCCTGGTCGCCGATGGCGGCCAGTCGTGCCTCTTCGTCCGCCTGGATGGCGGACTGGATGACGGGTTCGAGCGCACCGTTCATGACGCGGTCGAGGTCGTACGCCTTGTACCCGGTGCGGTGGTCCGCGATGCGGTTCTCCGGGAAGTTGTACGTGCGGATGCGCTCAGAACGGTCCATGCCGCGGATCTGCGACTTGCGCGCGTCCGAGGCGATGGCGTCGAGCTCCTCCTGCTGTCGCGCGAGGATGCGGGCACGCAGGACGCGCATGCCGGCCTCGCGGTTCTGCAGCTGCGACTTCTCGTTCTGCATCGCGACCGTGATGCCCGTGGGCAGGTGGGTGATGCGGACCGCGGAGTCGGTCGTGTTGACGGACTGTCCCCCGGGCCCGGAGGACCGGTAGACGTCGATCTTGAGGTCGTTCTGGTTGATCTGGACCTCTTCGGGCTCGTCGACCTCGGGGAAGACGAGCACGCCGGTCGTCGAGGTGTGGATGCGCCCCTGCGACTCGGTCGCCGGCACACGCTGCACGCGGTGCACGCCGCCCTCGTACTTGAGGTGCGCCCAGACGCCCTGGGACGGATCGGTCGCGTTCGACTTGATCGCGACCTGGACGTCCTTGTAGCCACCGAGGTCGGACTCGGTGCGCTCGAGCATCTCGATCTTCCAGCCCTTGGACTCGGCGTAGTGCGAGTACATGCGCAGGAGGTCGGCCGCGAAGAGCGCCGATTCCTCGCCGCCCTCGCCACCCTTGATCTCCATGATCACGTCGCGCCCGTCGTCGGGGTCGCGCGGGATGAGCAGCCGGCGGAGACGCTCCTGGCGCTCCGACAGCTGCTCCTCGAGCGCCGGGACCTCGTCCGCGAACGCCTCGTCCTCACGCGCGAGCTCCTGGGCGGCGGCGAGGTCGTCCCCCGCCGCCTTCCAGGACTCGTACGCGGACTTGATCTGGTTGAGCTCGGCGTACCGCCGGTTCACCTTCTTCGCCCGGGCCGCATCGGCGTGGAGCGCGGGGTCCGACAGCTGCTGCGTCAGGTCCTCGTGTTCCGCCAGCAGCCCTGCCACCGACTCGAACACGCGTTACTCCTGGTGACCGTTGTGGTGCCCACCGGTCGTGGGGACCGACTTCTGCACCTGGACCAGGAACTCGACGTTCGACTGCGTCTCCTTGAGGTTCCGCAGCACGATCTCGAGGGCCTGCTGCGGGTCGAGCCCGGCGAGGGCACGGCGCAGGCGCCACGTGATCTTGACCTCGTCGGCGGAGAGCAGCTGCTCCTCGCGACGGGTGCCGGACGCGTTGACGTCGACGGCCGGGAAGATCCGCTTGTCGGCCAGGTGACGGTTGAGGCGGAGCTCCATGTTGCCGGTGCCCTTGAACTCCTCGAAGATCACCTCGTCCATCTTCGACCCGGTCTCGACGAGCGCCGTCGCGAGGATGGTCAGCGAACCGCCGTCCTCGATGTTGCGTGCGGCGCCGAAGAAGCGCTTCGGCGGGTAGAGGGCCGACGAGTCGACGCCACCGGAGAGCACGCGACCGGAGGCCGGCGTCGCCAGGTTGTAGGCGCGGCCCAGACGGGTGATCGAGTCGAGGAGCAGGACCACGTCGTGACCCAGCTCGACGAGGCGCTTCGCACGCTCGATGGCGAGCTCGGCGACCGTGGTGTGGTCTTCTGCCGGACGGTCGAAGGTCGAGGCGATGACCTCGCCCTTCACCGTGCGCTGCATGTCGGTGACCTCTTCGGGCCGCTCGTCCACGAGGACGACCATGAGGTGCGCCTCGGGGTTGTTCTTCGCGATCGCGTTGGCGATGGCCTGCAGCACGACGGTCTTGCCGGCCTTCGGCGGGGAGACGATCAGGCCGCGCTGGCCCTTGCCGATCGGCGACACGAGGTCGATGATCCGCGTGCTGAGCTTCGAGGGCTCGGTCTCGAGGCGGAGACGCTCGTTCGGGTACAGCGGGGTGAGGTCCTGGAAGTCGACGCGCGCGGCGGCCTCGTCAGCGGTCTGCCCGTTGACCGAGTCGACCTTCACGAGCGCGTTGTACTTCTGGCGGCTCTGCTGTTCGTTGTCGCGCGGCTGCTTGATCGCACCGACGACCGCGTCGCCCTTGCGCAGGTGGTACTTCTTCACCTGGCCGAGGGAGACGTAGACGTCGTTCGGGCCCGGCAGGTAACCGGTCGTGCGCACGAAGGCGTAGTTGTCGAGGACGTCGAGGATGCCCGCGATCGGGATGAGGACGTCGTCCTCGGTGATCTCCGGCTCGAACTCGTCGTTCTGCCCGCCGCGGCCGCGCTTGCGGTCACGCTGGCGACGGCTGCGGCCGCCCTCGGTCTCGTCGGCGTTCTGCTGGGCCTGCTGCTGCTTCTGCTGACCCTGCTGGCCCTGCTGGCCCTGCTGCTTCTGCTGGCCGTTCTGCTGCTGGCCGTTCTGCTTCTGCTCGTTCTTGTCGTCCTGCTGGGCGTTCTTCTGGTCGCCCTGCTGGCCCTGGCCGTTCTGGCCGTTCTGGCCGTTCTTCTGGGCCGCGTCGGTCTTCGGGGCGTTGTCGCGACCGTTCTGGTCGCCGCCCTGCTCGCCGTTCTCGGCGTTCTGGCCACGGCCACGACCGCGACCACGGCTGCGACGACCGCGGCGCGAGCCGCCCTCGCCCTGCTGGTCGCTCTGGTCGCCCGACTCGGTGCCGTGCGCGGACTGCTCCTGCTGGTCGCCCGCGGCGTCCGGCTGGGTCGGCTGCTCGGCCTGGTCCGGCGTCTGCTCGGTGCGTTCGGTGCGCTCGGCCTGCTGGCCGTTCTGCTGGTCGCGCTGCCCGCGGCCACGACGCTGGCCGCCGGTCTGCGCGGCTTCCTGGGCGTCCTTCTCGGCGCGGACCTGGTCGAGCCCGGCGAGGAGGTCCTCGGTGCCGGTCTGACCGTGGTTGGTGTGCTCGGCGGCCGAGGTCGGCGCGGCGCTCACGGTGCCGCCGGAGGAGGCACGGCGCGAACGGCGGGCCCGCGAGGACGCCGGCTGCTCGGCCGGGGCCTCGGTCGCTGCCGGTGCGTCGGCGACGGCCTCAGCGGCGGGTGCTGCGGGTGCCTCGGTCGGCTCCGGCAGCGTCGGCTGCTCGGCCACGGGGGCCTCGACCGCGGGTGCGGCCGGCTCGGCGGGAGCGTCGTCCGTCACGGGACGCTTGTCCTCGATCGAGGCGATGAGGTCGCCCTTGCGGAGCTTCGAGAGCCCCGTGATGCCGAGGGAGGAGGCGATGCGCTGGAGTTCCGGGAGCCGGAGGGCGCGCAGATCGCTGGGGATCTCCACCTGGGTGGAGTCGTTGACGTTCGTCAAGGTCGGTGTTTCCTTTCGAACCGCAGAACGCGGAGAGTTTCCACCGTCCCGGATGCACGGGTATGCATCGACCGCCGTTCAGACGACGGACCGGGATTCGGTGATCAGAAAGAGATTGCCCCCGCGCACCGGACCCAGCATGGCGAGGAAGTTCCTGCTGCCTACGCGGGTTCGGCTTGGAGCGCCGAGTGCGGCACCACTGTAGCACCACCGAGGTCGACGGCCAGCATGAGCGGCCGCCAGTCGGATTCCCCGTGTCGCGACACGAGGTCGGCCGCGGTGAGTCGCTGTGCGGGGTCACTGCCGAGGACCAGGAGGCTCGGGCCGGCTCCGGAGACGACCGCCGCCAGGCCGTGCTGCCGCAGCAGGCCGATGAGGGCGTCGGTCTCCGGCATGGCGCTGGCACGGTAGGCCTGGTGCAACCGGTCCTCGGTCGCCGCCAGGAGCAGCTCGGGGCTCTGGATGAGCGCGGCGACGAGCAGGGCGGAGCGGGACACGTTGAACGCGGCGTCCTCGTGCGGGACGCTCGCCGGCTGCAGGGAGCGCGCGAGCTTCGTCGAGAGCGTCGAGGTCGGCACGAAGACCACCGGCGAGACACCGCGGTGGACGAGCAGGCGCTTGTACGCCGGGCCCTCCGTGGTCATCCACGCGATGGTCAGCCCGCCGAAGAGCGCCGGCGCGACGTTGTCCGGGTGCCCCTCCATCTCGGTCGCGAGCGTGAGCAGGGTCGAGGCGTCGAGGTCGACGACGCCCTCGAGCAACCCGCGCGCGGCCATCAGCCCGGCGACGATCGCGGCCGCCGAGGACCCCATGCCGCGGCCGTGCGGGATGGCGTTCACCGCGTGCAGCTCGAGGCCGGGCTGCTGTGCGACGCCGGCGTGCTCGAGCCCGCGGCGGACGGCGCGGACGACGAGGTTCGTGTCGTCGGTGGCGACCTCACCCGCGCCGACACCGTCGACCGTGACGGTCGCGCCGGGCTCGGGCCGGACCCGGACGACGACCTCGTCGTAGAGCGACAGGGCGAGGCCGAGGGAGTCGAACCCCGGTCCGAGGTTCGCGGAGGTCGCCGGGACCCGTACGCGGACCGCCCGTCCGGCCGGTACAGCGATCTGGGCGGTCATGCCCTCCCCCGGTCCGGACGAACGGTCGGGGCTCACTCGGCGCCGACCAGTCCGAGCACGTCGGCGACCGACTTGGTGTCGACCGGGACGCTCGTCGGGGTGACCTCGCCGCCGTCCTGCGTGCGGAGGGCCCACTGCGGGTCCTTGAGGCCGTGGCCGGTCACCGTGATGACGACCTTCGCGCCCTTCGGCACGACGCCGGCGTCGGCACGCTCGAGGAGCCCGGCGACGCCGATGGCCGAGGCGGGCTCGACGAAGACGCCGACCTCGGCGGAGAGGATGCGGTGCGCGGCGAGGATCGCCTCGTCGGTGATGGCACCGAAGTAGCCGTCGGTCTCGTCACGGGCCTCGAGCGCGAACTCCCACGAGGCCGGGTTGCCGATGCGGATCGCGGACGCGATGGTGTCCGGGTTGCGGACGACCTCGCCGCGGACGATCGGGGCCGAGCCCGCGGCCTGGAAGCCGAACATGCGCGGGAGCCTGGACGACCGACCGGCGGCCACGTCCTCGCGGTAGCCGCGGGAGTACGCCGTGTAGTTGCCCGCGTTGCCGACCGGCAGGAAGTGGAAGTCGGGCGCGTCACCGAGGACGTCGACGACCTCGAACGCGGCGGTCTTCTGCCCCTCGATGCGGTCGTTGTTGACCGAGTTCACCAGGTGCACCGGGTAGTTCGCGGCGAGGTCGCGCGCGATGTCGAGGCAGTCGTCGAAGTTGCCCTGCACCTGCAGCAGCTGGGCGTCGTGGGCGACGGCCTGGCTGAGCTTGCCCATGGCGATCTTGCCCTCGGGCACGAGCACCGCGGCGGTGATGCCGGCGTGCGTGGCGTACGCGGCGGCGGAGGCGCTCGTGTTGCCGGTCGAGGCGCAGATGACGGCCTTCGCACCGTGCTCGACGGCCTTCGAGATCGCCATGGTCATGCCGCGGTCCTTGAACGACCCGGTCGGGTTCATGCCCTCGAACTTGACGTAGACCTCGGCCCCCGTGCGCTCGGACAGGCGGCGCGCCGGGATGAGCGGGGTCCCGCCCTCACCGAGCGTGACGACGGGCGTCGCCTCGGTGACGTCGAGACGGTCGGCGTACTCGCGCAGGACACCCTGCCACTGGTGGGCCATGAGGCTCCCCTTCTTGTCGGTTCTGGAGTTCGGTCGGGCGCGGCTCAGGCGCCGACGACGCGGAGGACGCTCGTGACCTCGGCAACGACGTCCTCGTTGCGGAGGGCGACCACGGTCGCGGCGAGGTCGGACTCGCGCGCCAGGTGCGTGCCGATGACGAGGGTCGCGGTCGCGTCGGACCCGGTGGCGACGGTCTGCTCGACGGTCTCGACGCTGACGCCGTGCTTCGCGAGGACGCCGGCGACGGTCGACAGGACACCCGGGGCATCCGTGACGTGCAGCGTGATCTGGTAGCGCGTGCGGACGGTGCCGATCGGGAACACCGGCAGCGCGGACTGGGTCGACTCGGCGATGCCGGGGCCACCGATGACGTGTCGGCGTGCGGCGGACACCAGGTCGCCCAGGACGGCCGAGGCGGTCTCGACCCCGCCGGCACCGGCGCCGTAGAACATCAGGTCGCCGGCGGCCTCGGCCTCGACGAACACGGCGTTCTTCGCCCCGTGCACGCTCGCGAGCGGGTGCGACTCCGGCACCAGGGCCGGGTACACGCGGGCGCTGACGCCCTCGGTGCCCTGCTCGTCGGTCAGGCGCTCCGCCGTCGCGAGGATCTTCACGACGTACCCGGCCTTGCGCGCGGCCCGGACCTGCTCGATCGTCACCGAGGTGATGCCCTCGCGGTGGACGGCGGCGAGCGGCACCGAGGTGTGGAACGCGAGGGACGCCAGGATCGCGGCCTTCTGCGCGGCGTCGTAGCCCTCGATGTCGGCGGTCGGGTCGGCCTCGGCGTACCCGAGCTCGGTGGCGGTCGCGAGGGCATCCTCGAACGTCGAGCCCTCGCGGTCCATCAGGTCGAGGATGAAGTTGGTCGTGCCGTTGACGATGCCCATGATGCGCTCGATGCGGTCACCGGCGAGGGAGTCGTGCAGCGGTCGGATGATCGGGATCGCGCCGGCGACGGCGGCCTCGTAGTAGAGCTGTGCGCCCACCTGCTCGGCGACCGCGAAGAGCTCCGGGCCGTGGGTCGCCAGGAGGGCCTTGTTGCCGGTGACGACGTCGGCGCCGGACTGCAGCGCCTGAAGCACGAGCGTCCGTGCCGGCTCGATGCCGCCGATCAGCTCGACGACGATGTCCGCGCCGAGGATGAGCGACGCCGCGTCCGTCGTGAAGAGCTCCTTCGGCAGGTCGACGTCGCGCGGGGCGTCGAGGTCGCGCACCGCGATCCCGACGAGCTCGAGGCCGGCCCCGGCGCGCGAGGCGAGCTCGTCGCCGTGTTCGAGGAGCAGCCGCGCCACCTGGGAACCGACCGAGCCGGCTCCGAGCAGCGCGACGCGGACGTTGCGGTATTCGATCATCTGGTGCGGGTCCTGTTCGTGGGGAGTCGGGTCGTCCGAGGGGCTCAGGCCCCCGGGACCACCCCGGTGTCGCGGGCGAGGAGGTCGTCGATCGACTCGCCACGCACGAGGATACGGGGTACGCCGTCGGCGACCGCCACGACCGGCGGGCGTCCGACGTGGTTGTAGTTGCTCGCCAGGCTCCAGCAGTACGCACCGGTGGCGGCCACGGCGAGGAGGTCCCCGCGGTGCACGTCACCGGGCAGGTACTCGTCGTTCACGACGATGTCGCCGGACTCGCAGTGCTTCCCGACCACGCGGGTGAGGACGGCGGGGGCGTCGGACGTCCGGGCGAGCCGGGCCGTGTAGTCGGCGCCGTAGAGCGCGGGCCGGGCGTTGTCGCTCATGCCGCCGTCGACCGACACGTACGTCCGGGTGGCGGGCTCCTGCTCGTCGTCCGAGAGCGTCACGGGCTTGATGGTGCCGACGCGGTAGAGCGTGATGCCCGCGGGCCCGACGATGTACCGGCCGGGCTCGACCGCCATCTCGGGGACGGGGATGTCCCGCTCCGCGCAGGCCTCGGCCACGATGGCCGCCAGCGCGTCGGCGACGTCCTCCGGCTCGAACGCCGAGTCGGCCTCGGTGTAGTCGATGCCCCAGCCGCCGCCGAGGTTGAGCTCCGGCACCGGACCGGTCGCCACGAGCGTGGCGTGCACGTCCATCAGGCGACGCGCGGCCTCGCGGAAGCCGGACTCGTCGAAGATCTGCGAGCCGATGTGCGAGTGCAGGCCGACGAAGGCGAGCGAGGGCTCGGCGCGGACGGCCTCGGCAGCGGTGACGGCCTCGGTCAGGGGGATGCCGAACTTCTGGTCCTCGCGCGCGGTGGCGAGGTACTCGTGCGTCGACGCGTGCACCCCGCTGTTGATCCGGATGCGGACGCGCTGCACGACCCCGGCGTCGGCCGCGGCACGGGCGACGCGCTGCACTTCCTCGTGGCTGTCGAGGACGATGGTGCCGACGCCGACCTCGACCGCGCGGGCGATCTCGGCGTCCGACTTGTCGTTGCCGTGGAAGCCGAGCAGCGCCGGGTCGACTCCCCCGGCCAGGGCCACCGCGAGCTCGCCGCCGGTGCACACGTCGACGCGGAGGTCGGCCTCGACCATCCACGCCGCGACCTGCGTCGTCAGGAACGCCTTGCCGGCGTAGTAGACGTGCGACCGGGTGCCGATCCGCTCGAACGCCTCGGTGAAGGCGTTCCGCACCCGCACCGCACGGGACTGCACGTCGCGTTCGTCGACCACGTACAGCGGCGTGCCGAACTGCGCGACCAGGTCGGAGGCGGCGATCCCGCCGACGACGAGCTCGCCGTCGTCGGTCCGGGTCGCGGAGGCGGGCCAGATCCGCGCGGTCAGCGCGGAGGCGTCCGTCGGGAACCGCAGGTGCTGCGGGGCAAGGGGGTTCTCGCTCACGGGACCCGATCCTACCGAGCCGAGCCGCGCCTCCTGGCCGTGTGACGCAGCCACGTGCTCAACCGCACGAACCGACCGTCTGCAGCCCCGCCTCGTTGAGCGGCAGCGAGTCGGCCGTGACGCGCACCGTCGCCTCGGAGGCGGTGACGTCGAGCGACCGCACGAGGAGCCCCGAGGGCAGGAACTGCGCCGTGCAGACCTCGACGGGGACGTTCGTGACGCCCGGGATGGAGTCCACTTTGAGGCCGAGCGACGAGTTCGTGATCCGCACCGTCTTCGGCGTGATCGTGATGCCCTTGCCGTCGTCCTGCGCGGCGACGTCGCCCTTCGCCGCGTAGGTGATGTCGTAGCCGAGGACCGCGGTCTTGCCGGAGAGCTCCACGCCACCGTCGACCAGGCTGAGCCGGTCGAACAGCGGACTGTACTTCGACAGGTCCTTCACGGACGCGGCCGCCAGCCGGACGTGGCCGTCGACGTCGCGCACGTCGCCCTCGCCGTCGACGGGCACGTCTCGCGCGGTGACGTCGGCGGCGAGGGGGATGCCGTCGATCGTGAGCTTCTCGGAGGAGATCTCGACCTCGTCGAGCTGCCCGCTGATCAGCTGCGGGATGACGATGCCCTTCGCGTGCGCCTCGACCTCGCCGGTGGCGCCGGACGGCAGCGACTGCTCGACCTGCTGGGCGATGATGCGGTCGACGACCCCGCGGAGGACGAACTCGGCGATCACGACGAGCGCGGCGAGGACGACCACGACGACGATCAGCACGACGGGCCAGCGACGGCGCTTCCGGGGGGTCACGGTGGCGGCGGACATGCGTCCCACCTTGCCAGGTGGCCCCGGCAGCGAGCCTGGAGGCGCGGCGTGCGCCCGGCGCGCCGGCCACGACGACCGCTACATGCGCTCCGGCCGCGTGCGCCCAGCGCCCGCCGCACAACGGAAGTCGCCCCGAACCACGGCATTCCGCAGTTCGGGGCGACTTTGGTTGTGCGCAGCGCTCCGCGCTGGCCGGACGGCGACCGCTACATGCGCTCCGGCGCCGTCACGCCGAGCAGGCCCAGCCCGTTGCGGACGACCTGGCCGGTGGCGTCGTTCAGCCAGAGGCGCGTGCGGTGCAGGTCGGTCACGGGCTCGTCGCCGAGGGGCGTGACCCGGCAGGCGTCGTACCAGCGGTGGTAGAGCCCGGCGAGCTGCTCGATGTACCGCGCCACACGGTGCGGCTCGCGCAGCTCGGCCGCCTGGCGCACCACGCGCGGGTACTCCGCCAGGGCGCCGAGCAGGGCCCCCTCGGTGTCGTGCGTCAGGAGCGAGGCGTCGAAGGCCGACCGGTCCACCCCGGCGTTCGCGGCGTTGCGGGCCACGGACTGCGTGCGGGCGTGGGCGTACTGCACGTAGAACACGGGGTTGTCGTTCGTGCGCTTCGTGAGCAGGTCGAGGTCGATGTCGATCGCGGTGTCGCTGGCGAACCGGACGAGCGAGTACCGGCCGGCGTCCACACCCACGGCGTCGACGAGGTCCTCCATCGTGACGATCGTGCCGTTGCGCTTCGACATGCGCATCGGCTCGCCGTCCTTGAGCAGGTTGACCATCTGCCCGATGAGGATCTCGAGGTTCTTGCCCGGCTCGTCCCCGAACGCGGCGCACATCGCCATCATCCGGCCGACGTAGCCGTGGTGGTCCGCGCCGAGCATGATGAGGTTCCGCTCGAACCCGCGCTCGCGCTTGTCGAGGTAGTACGCCAGGTCGCCGGCGATGTAGGCGGGCTCGCCGTCCGACTTGATGACGACGCGGTCGCGGTCGTCGCCGAAGTCGGTGGTCCGGAGCCACTCGGCCCCCTCGGCCTCGTACATCACGCCCGACGAGCGGAGTCGCTCGATGGCGCGCTCGACGGCCTTCGACTCGTGCAGGGCGTTCTCGTGGAAGTACACGTCGAAGTCGACGCCGAAGTCGTGCAGCGACGACTTGATGTCCGCGAACATGAAGTCGACGCCCTCGCGCCGGAAGAGCTCCTGCGCCTCGTCGCGCGGCAGGTCCTTGACGTCGACCGACGGGTCGAGCGTCGCGATCACGCGCGCCGCGATCTCGGCGATGTACGCGCCGCCGTAGCCGTCCTCTGGCGTGGGCTCACCGAGCGCCGACGCGACGAGGGAGCGGGCGAAGCGGTCGATCTGCGCGCCGTGGTCGTTGAAGTAGTACTCGCGGGTGACGAGGCCGCCCTGCGCCTGGAACACCCGCGCGAGGCTGTCGCCCACCGCGGCCCAGCGCACGCCGCCCATGTGGATCGGCCCGGTCGGGTTCGCGGACACGAACTCGAGGTTGATCCGCACGCCGTCGTACAGGTCGCCGTGCCCGAAGGACTCGCCGCCCTCGACGATCGTGCGCGCGATCTCGCCGGCAGCGGCGGCCTCGAGCGTGATGTTGATGAAGCCGGGGCCAGCGACGTCGACCGAGTCCACGCCGTCGAGCTCGGTCAGCTCGCCGGCGATCTCCGTCGCGAGCTCGCGCGGGTTCGTGCCGAGCCGCTTCGCGAGCTGCATCGCCGCGTTCGAGGCCCAGTCGCCGTGCGCGCGGTTCTTCGGACGTTCGAGTGCCGCGTGGGACTCCTCGATGGTCACGGTGTCGGACGCGCCTCGTCGCTCGACGATCCCGGTCAGGATCGACAGGTACGCGGCGGAGAGTTCGGCAGGAGTCACGAGGGTCGAGTCTACCGGGACGCACAGGTCCTCCCCGGTCGATGCACCATCATGTCGGGATGACCACCCGCAGCCGCGTCCGGGCGATCAGCGTCGCCCTCCTCACCGTGTCCGCGTCCGTCGCCCTGGTGGCGTGCTCCGGCGGCGGCTCGGACGGCGCCACGCCGAGCGCCACGGCGGGTCCGATCGGGAAACGGGTCGCACAGACGTGCACCGAGCTCCTGCCCGCCGACGCCCTGTCCGTCTACGGGAAGACGTTCACCCTCGACGACGACTTCACGCCGGAGAAGGGGACCCCGGCGGCGCGCATCGCCGAGCAGCGCGGCCGCGTGTGCCACTGGAGCGCGACCGACGACGCCTCGACGACGATCACGGTCGCCGTCGCCGACCTGCCTGAGAAGTCGCTCACGAACCTCAAGGACGCGCTCTACGAACGGGGCGGATCCGTGCCGACCTACCGGGTCGAGGGCTACTTCTCGCTCACCGACGGCGTCGGGCGCGCGGACGCCTTCGCCGACCCGTACTGGATCACCGCGACCTCCACCCTCTTCACCGAGCCCGGCGGCGCGCAGCCGGTCGTCGACGCGGTGCGGAGCGTCGTGCAGCCGGGCGCGTCCGCGACGCCGGCCGGCTGACCCGACACGGGTCGGACGGGAGGCGCGGTGCGGGCCCGACCCGCGCCTCCCGTCACGACACGCGTGGTCTCGGACAGCCGTGCGGACCTGCTACGGTTGGTTCCACCCAGGGCCCCCATAGCTCAGGGGATAGAGCACTGCCCTCCGGAGGCAGGGGCGGAGGTTCGAATCCTCCTGGGGGCACAGGAAATACCCGCGGAAGCAGGCGACTTCGCTTCGCTCAGGCGGCTGCCCGCGATGTCGGCTTCGCCGACCTTCCCTCCGGGGCCGGTCGGGGCAGGGGCCATCCGGTAGCGTCGGGCTCATGACGATGGTGTTCCCGGAACCTGGTGTTGCGCCGCTGCGAGGCGGGCCGAGGCTCGGATGGGGCGTGATCGGGCCCGGCGAGATCGCGGGCGACTTGACGTCGACGCTCCACGCGAACTCCGACCAGCGCGTCGTCGCCGTCGGCTCCCGCTCCCCCGAACGCGCCGCCGCCTTCGCCCGGCGACACGGGATCCCCGGCGTGCACGGCTCGTACGAAGCCCTCGTCGCGGACCCCGCCGTCGACGTCGTCTACGTCGCCTCACCGCACCCGCAGCACCTCGGCCACGCGCTCCTCGCGATCGCCGCGGGCAAGCACGTCCTCGTCGAGAAGCCGATGACCACGTCGGAGGCGGACACCCGCACCCTCACCGAGGCCGCCCGTAGCGCCGGGGTGTTCGCGATGGAGGCGATGTGGACCCGGTACCTCCCGGGGACCACCGTCGTCGCACGGCTCCTCGCCGACGGCGCCCTCGGCGACGTCCGGCTCGCGTCCGTCGACGTCGGCTGGCCGCACGACCCCGACCCCGCCGACCGCATGTTCGACCCTGCCGCCGGCGGCGGCGCCCTCCTCGATGCCGGTGTCTACGGGCACTGGTTCGCACGGTTCGCCACCGGCGCCCCGGTGACCAGCAGCACGACGGGAGCGGTCTCCGGACGCGGGGTGGACCTCCAGTCCGTCACCGTGTCGACGACGGCCGGCGGCGCGCAGGCCGTGGTGACCACGACGATGACGGCGTGGACACCCGGACTCGCGGTCATCGCGGGGAGCACGGCCACCGTGCGGTACACCGACCACTTCGTGTTCCCGGCGTCCTTCGCGCTGCACCACGGCGCGGAGGCGGCGCACTGGGAGGACGAGAGCGGCCTCCGTGGAAGACAGGGCCTCGTCTGGCAGACCGCGGCGCTCGCGCAGTACGTCACCGAGGGGCGCACGGAGTCGCCGCTGCACTCGCTCGACGACTCGATCGGGCTCGCCGCGACGCTCGACGCGGCGCGGTCCGCGCTCGGTCCCCGGGTGGACGCCCCCGGTGTTTCCGAACGCGACACGTCCACCCCCTAGGATCACGGGCCGGTCGACCCCGCACGCGACCGGGAAGAGGACTCGATGACCGCAGCCACCGGGAACCCGCAGCACGAACTCGCCCGGGGCGCCGACGCCCCGGCACCACGGACCCTGCTCGACGTCCTCACCGCGACCGCCGCCGAGCACCCCGACGCCACCGCGCTCGAGGACCCGGCCGGCACGATCGACTACGCGACGCTCGTGCGACTGGTGCACGAGCAGGCCGACGACCTCGCGCGACGCGGGGTCCGACGGGGCGACCGGGTGGGTGTCCGGATCCCGTCCGGCGGGCGCGACCTGTACGTGTCGATCCTCGCGGTGCTCGCCGCCGGCGCCGCGTACGTCCCGGTGGACGCGGACGACCCCGAGGAACGCGCCACGCTCGTGTTCGGCGAGGCCGGCGTCGTCGGCGTGATCGGAGTGGGCGGCGTCCTGCGTGACCGCGACGGCGCGGAACTCCCGGTGACCGACCCCGCGGCGAGCGCCGAGCTCCCCCGGCAGGACGACGACGCGTGGATCATCTTCACGTCAGGGTCGACCGGTGTGCCCAAGGGCGTCGCCGTGACGCACCGGTCCGCTGCGGCGTTCGTGGACGCCGAGGCGCGGATGTTCCTGCAGGCCGCGCCGATCGGTCCGGGCGACCGGGTGCTGGCGGGTCTGAGCGTGGCGTTCGACGCGTCGTGCGAGGAGATGTGGTTGGCGTGGGGCCACGGTGCGTGTCTGGTGCCGGCGCCGCGGTCGCTCGTGCGCACGGGTGTGGACCTGGGGCCGTGGCTCATCGCGCACGGGATCACGGTGGTGTCGACGGTGCCGACGCTCGCGGCGCTGTGGCCGGACGACGCGCTGGAGCAGGTGCGGTTGGTCATCTTCGGTGGTGAGGCCTGCCCGCCGGAGCTCGCTGCGCGGATCGCGAGCCGCGAGCGGGAGGTGTGGAACACGTACGGTCCGACCGAGGCGACGGTGGTGGCGTGCGGTGCCCTGCTCGACGGGAGCACGCCGATCCGGATCGGGTTGCCGTTGGACGGCTGGGACCTCGCGGTGGTGGACGCGGCGGGTGCCCGGGTGGAACCGGGGGGTGTCGGGGAGCTCGTCATCGGCGGCGTCGGGCTCGGGCGGTACCTGGACCCGGCGAAGGACGCCGAGAAGTACGCGCCGTTCCCGGAGCTCGGGTGGGAGCGGGCGTACCGGAGCGGTGACCTGGTGCGGTACGACCCCGAGGGACTCGTGTTCCAGGGTCGTGCGGACGACCAGGTGAAGCTCGGCGGTCGTCGCATCGAGCTCGGGGAGATCGACGCGGCGTTGCAGGGGCTGCCGGACGTGGCCGGGGGTGCTGCCGTGGTGCAGCGGACGCCGGCGGGCAACCAGGTGCTGGTCGGGTACGTCGCGCCGGTCGCGGGTGCGACGGTGGACGTGGCGGCGGCGAACGCTCGGCTGCGCGAGGAGCTCCCGGCGGCGCTCGTGCCCCTGCTCGCGGTGGTGGACTCGCTGCCGACGCGGACCTCGGGCAAGGTCGACCGTGCCGCGCTCCCGTGGCCGTTGCCGGGGTCGTCGGACACGGCGATGCTCCCGGACACGGTGGCGTGGATCGCCGAGCGGTGGTCCGCGATCCTCGGGGTGCCGGTGGCCAGCGTCGACGACGACTTCTTCGCGCACGGCGGCGGGTCGCTGACGGCGGCGCAGCTCGTGTCGGCGATCCGTGAGCGCTTCCCGACGACGACGGTGGCCGACGTGTACGACCACCCGCGGATCGGGGCGCTGGCGGACGCGCTCGACGACTCCGGCCCGGTGACGTCGGTGCCGCGCGACGTCCGGCCGGTCCCGCCGGCGACGGGTGTGGTGATGACGGCGCTCGGGCTGCCCCTGCAGGTGCTCCGTGGTCTGCGGGTGCTGACGTGGACGGCGCTCGTGGCGGCGGTGCTGCACGCGACGACGCTGCCGTCCGTCCCGGTGCTGCCCTGGCCGGCGCTCGTCGTGGCGCTCGTCCTGTTCGTCACCCCGGCGGGGAAGATGGCCGTGACGGTCGTCCTCGTCCGGGCCCTGCTCGTCGGGGTGCGTCCGGGTGACCACCCTCGTGGCGGGTCGGTGCACGTGCGGGTCTGGCTCGCGGAGCGGATCGCCGAGGCGGTGGACGGCCCCTCGACGGCCGGTGCGCCGTGGATCAGCTACTACGCCAGGGCCTTGGGCGCGACGATCGGCAAGGACGTGGACCTGCACGCGCTGCCGCCGGTGACCGGGATGCTGACGGTCGGCAAGCGGGCGTCGATCGAGCCCGAGGTCGACCTCGCCGGGCACTGGGTGGACGGCGACGTGTTCCGGCTCGGCCGGGTCCGGATCGACGCGGACGCCGTGGTGCACAGCCGGACGACGCTGCTGCCGGGTGCGCACGTGGGCGTCGGTGCCGAGGTGGAGGCCGGTTCCGCGGTCGCCGACCGGGTCCCCGACGGGGAGCGGTGGGCGGGGTCGCCGGCGGAACGCGTCGGGTCGGCTCGGCAGGACCGGGAGGCGCGGCCCCCGTCCCGACGCCGGTGGCTGTTGGCGTACGGGGCCGGGTCGCTGGCCGTGGCCGGGTTGCCGGTGATCGGTGTCGCCGCGGGGGTGGGGTTGGTGTGGCTCCTCGTCGGACCGGTCGCGTCCCTCCAGCGGGCCGTGCTGCTCGCGCTGGCGTGGGTACCGGTGGGGACGGTCGTCGCGGGGCTCGTGTACGCGGCACTCGTCGTGGCCGCGGTGCGGTTGCTCGGGATCGGTCTGCACGAGGGTCGGCACCCGGTGCGCTCCCGGATCGGCTGGCAGGTGTGGACGACCGAGCGGATCCTCGACGGCGCCCGGACGCTGCTGTTCCCGGTGTACGCGTCGCTCGTGACCCCGCTCTGGCTCCGACTGCTCGGGGCGCGGGTGGGACGGAACACCGAGATCTCGACGGTCCTGCTCATCCCTGCGCTCACGCAGATCGCCTCGGGGGCGTTCCTCGCCGACGACACGATGGTGGCGACGTACGAGCTCGGCGGCGGTCGGGTGCGGATCGGTCGGTCGAAGGTGGGGCGGCGGGCGTTCCTCGGCAACAGCGGGATGACGGGCGCCGGACGTTCGGTGCCGCGCGAGGCCCTGGTCGCGGTGCTGTCCGCCGTCCCGAAGAAGGCGAAGCGCGGATCGTCGTGGCTCGGCTCTCCCCCGGTGCGGCTCCGGCGCGCGACGGCGGAGTTCGACGAGGAGCGCACGTTCCGGCCGCCGCGGTCCCTCAAGGTCGCTCGAGGCTGCTGGGAGCTCCTGCGCCTGGTCGCCCCGATGGTGTCCGCGGGGATCGCGCTCGGGGTCGTCGGCACGCTGCTCGCGCTCTGGACGGCAGTCGGCATCGGGTGGACGGTGCTGCTCGCCGGGCCGGTGCTCATCGTCGCCGGTGCCGTCGCAGCGGTGGTGTCGACGATCGCGAAGTGGTCCTTCGTCGGCCGGATCGCCGCCCGTGAGCACCCGCTCTGGTCGTCGTTCGTGTGGCGGAACGAGGTGCAGGACACGTTCGTCGAGACCGTCGCCCGGCCGTGGTTCGCCGAGCAGGCGACGGGGACCCCGGCCCTCGCTGCGTGGCTCCGCAGCCTCGGGGCGACGATCGGCCGCGGCACCTGGCTCGAGACGTACTGGCTCCCGGAGGCCGACCTCGTGACGATCGGGTCCGGAGCCGCCGTGGCCCGCGGCACGGTCGTGCAGACGCACCTGTTCCACGACCGGGTGATGCAGCTCGACGAGGTCCGCCTCGACCCGGGTGCGACGCTCGGGCCGCACAGCGTGGTGCTGCCGGCGGCGGGCATCGGACCGGGCGCCACCGTCGGGCCGGCCTCGCTCGTGATGCGCGGCGAGCAGGTGCCCGGCGGGACGCACTGGTCCGGCAACCCGATCGCTCCGTGGACATCGGCGCCGCCGGTGCCGGCGCGGTCGTCCGTCGAGCACGTCGCCGTGGCAGACTCGACGGCACCGTGAAGCCCGCCTCGACGAACCCAGACGCCGACCCGTACACCCCGCACAGCGGCGACCGACGGTGGAGCGCCCACCACTACGAGCTCCGTCTGGAGTACCGCGTCGCGACGAACCGCCTCGACGGCACCGCGACGATCACCGGCCGTGCGCACGAGGACCTCGACCGTGTCGTCCTCGACCTGCACGGCATGACGGTCGACCGTGTGGACGTCGACGGCAAGCGGGCGAGGAAGCACTCGACCGCGACGCACAAGCTCACCGTGACCCCGGCCGAGCCCGTCGCCGCCGGCACGGAGTTCACCGTCCACGTGCGGTACCGCGGCACACCGCACCCGCTCCGCAGTCCGTGGGGCCAGATCGGCTGGGAGGAGCTGACCGATGGTGTCATCGTCGCGGCACAGCCCACCGGCGCCCCGTCGTGGTTCCCGTGCAACGACCGACCGGACGACAAGGCCACCTACCGGTTCGAGATCACCGCCGAGGCCGCGTACGACGTCGTCGCGAACGGCGAGCTGCTCGGCAAGGAGCGCGCCCGCGCCGGCACGACGTGGACGTACGCCACGACCGAGCCGATGGCGACCTACCTCGCGACGGTGCAGATCGGGCGCTACCGCACGACGAGGCTCCGCGGCTCGGACACCCCCGTCACGCTGCACCACCCCGCCGACCTCGGCACGGCCGCGAAGACGGACTTCGGACGGGTACCGGACATGCTCGCCCTGTACGCGGACCGGTTCGGGCCGTACCCGTTCGCGTCGTACGGCGTCGTGGTGACCGACGACGAGCTCGAGATCCCGCTCGAGGCGCACGGCCTGGCGGTGTTCGGCCGGAACCACGTCGACGGCGAGCACGGCACCGACCGGCTGATCGCACACGAGCTCGCGCACCAGTGGTTCGGCAACTCCGTGACGGTCGCCAGGTGGAAGGACATCTGGTTGCACGAGGGCTTCGCCTGCTACGCCGAGTGGCTCTGGTCGGAGCACCGAGGCGGCGACTCGGCGGACACCCTCGCGGCGACGTACCGCGACGGGCTCCTGGAGCAGCCCGAGGACCTCGTCGTGGCCGACCCGGGCCCGAAGGACATGTTCGACGACCGGGTCTACAAGCGCGGCGCCCTGGCCCTGCACGCCGTCCGTCGGTCGGTCGGCGACGACGCGTTCTTCGCCGGGCTCCGGACGATCACCGAGCGACACCGGTACGGGTCGGTCGCACCGGAGGACGTGCACGCCGCGTTCGCCGACGCAGCAGGGACCGACGTCGACGCGGTCCGGGCCGTGACGGCACCCTGGCTCGACGAGCCCACCGTCCCCGCGCTCTAGGGAACCGTCGGCGGCGTCGCGCGCGTCAGCTCGCGGTCTCGACCAGGTCCGGAGCGCCGCCGACGTCGGCCGTCTCCGGGGTACCGTTCACCTCGGCCCACACCGCGTCGAGGGACAGCCCGACGACCCCGGCGACGGACGCGATGGTCGAGAACGCCGGCGTCGCGATGCGGCCGGTCTCGATCTTCCGCAGCGTCTCCGGCGAGATCCCGGCCCGCAGCGCCGTGTCGAGCATCGAGCGCTCCCCGCGGGCACGACGGAGCAGCGCTCCGAGCCGCCGACCACGGGCGACCTCGTCGGGGCTGAGCGGGAGACGGACCATGTGCCCACACTAATACCGGTTTTCCAGTACCGGTATGATCATCCCATGATCGAGATCCTCACCCCGGCCGAGGTCGACCGGGCCCGCGCCACCGGAGCCCTCGTCGGCACGATCCTGCAGACCCTGCGCGAGCGCACCCGCGTCGGCACGAACCTGCTCGAGATCGACCGGTGGACGAAGGCGATGATCGAGGACGCCGGCGCCGAGTCCTGCTACGTCGACTACGCCCCGTCGTTCGGACGCGGGCCGTTCGGCCACCACGTGTGCACCGCCGTCAACGACGCCGTCCTGCACGGACTCCCCCACGACCGGACCCTGCAGGACGGCGACCTGCTGACGCTCGACCTGGCCGTCTCGCTCGACGGCATCGCCGCCGACGCCGCCGTCAGCTTCGTGGTCGGCACACCGGACCCGGCCGACCTGGCCCTCATCGACGCCACCGAGCGCGCCCTCGCCGCAGCGATCGAGACCGCCGGCCCCGGGGTCCGCACGGGCGACCTGTCGCACGCCATCGGCACGGTGCTCGAGGGCGCCGGCTACCCCGTCAACGTCGAGTTCGGCGGCCACGGCATCGGCTCGACGATGCACCAGGACCCGCACGTGTCGAACACCGGGCGCCCCGGACGCGGCTACACCCTCCGCCCCGGGCTGCTCCTCGCGCTCGAGCCGTGGGTGATGGCGGACACCGACGTGCTCGTCACCGACCCGGACGGCTGGACGCTCCGCAGCGCCACGGGAGCACGCACCGCGCACACCGAGCACACGGTGGCGATCACCGAGGACGGCGTCGAGGTCCTCACGCTCCCACGCTGACCGGAGCCCCTCCCGCCGCGACCGCGAGCACCATGTCGACCGCGGGGAACAGCACCGAGACCGGCTGCGTCACTCCGTCGAGGACCGCCGTGCCCCGACCCAGGTCGACGTCGACGCGGGTCGGGTCCACCCGGAGTCCTCGGCCGTCACGCTTCAGGACGGCCTCCTTCACGGCCCAGCACGCCGCCCGGGCAGTGTCGTCGCCGGACCGGGCGAGCTCCCCGGGCGTGAAGGCGTCGAGCGGGGCTGCCGCGACCCGCGACACGCGCTCGAGGTCGACGCCGATCCCGGGTGGTCCGACGGCCAGTGCGACGAGGTCGGTGGTCCGTGCGAGGCTCACGCCGACGGCGGAGCCGTCGACCTCGGCCCAGGGGCGGCCGTGGTCCGTCGCGGCGCAGTGCGGGCAGACGCGCCCCGCGCGCACGGCAGAGACGTCGACACCCGCCGCCGACGCGACGGCGGTGAGCAGCGCCTCCCGGTCCGCGTCGGGACTGCCGCCGGACCGCCGGATCGTCACCACGACGGTCTGGAGGCGCGGGAGAGTCACGCAGGCGAGCCTACGTCGGGTGGTTCAGGCGTGGGTGAGCGCGATGAGCGCGACGTTCATCGTGCTGTAGAGCCCTTCGGACCGGGTCGCCTGGCGCACCCGTCCGCGGAGGACCTCGTAGCGGCCGTCGTGCTCGCGCACGAAGCCGATGACACCGCTCGCCGGCGTCGACACACGGTGGTAGCCGTCCTCGAGTGGGACGACCTCGGTGCTGGTTGTTCGCTCCATTGCAGTTCCCCTGTCTCGTTCGTCGTCGAACGCTCCCCGAGCATACCCCGGTCCGGGGTACAACACCTGCACAGGCCCGGGGTTCCACGAGGGTTCGCCCGGAGTCTGTCCGAGCGCTGCGCGGCGTGGATAGACTCCGGGCAACAGCGCTCCGGGGCGCGGTTCCGGGGGTACTCGGACCGTGACCACGGCGACGGACGGAGGACGGATGCGAGCGGTCCAGGGCGGATCGGCCACGGGCAGGACGAGGACCGACAGGGGGACGCCGGGGCTGGTGGGACGCATCGCTGCGGCACTCCTGGCCGTGTTCCTCGTGCTGGCGCCGGCGGCGACGGCGCGAGCGACCGCGCCGGTCGACCTCGGTGGCGCGTACGTCCTCGACGAGGCCGACGTGCTCAGCTCCTCGCAGCAGTCCCGGATCGAGAACGCCGTGCAACAGCTCTACACGGACACGAAGACCCAGCTCTACGTCGTCTTCGTCCCGACGTTCACGAACCCGTCGGACCACACCGAGTGGGGCGCCGCGACGATGTCGGCGAACCAGATCGATTCCGACGGCATCCTGCTGTCGGTCGCCGTCGACGACCGGAACTACGACGTCCAGCAGACGAACGAGACGAGCATCTCGTCGTCCGACGTCCAGTCCGCGGTGGACGACGACCTGCTGCCGGCCCTCAAGCAGAGCGACTGGTCCGGTGCCGCGCTGGCCTTCGCGAACGGCCTCGCCGACACCCAGGCGCCGCCGGACCTCACCTGGCTGTGGATCCTCCTCGCCGTCATGGTCGTCGTGGTCGTCGTCGTGGTGCTCGTCATCCGGACGCGGAACAAGCGCCGGACGGCCGCCGCGACGAAGGCGCAGGAAGCGTCCCTCGCCGACCTCGAGCGGACCGCCGGTGGCGCCCTCGTGACGATCGACGACGAGCTGCGCACCGCCGAGCAAGAGGTCGGGTTCGCCACCGCGCAGTTCGGGGCCGACGCCGCGAAGCCCTTCGCCGAGGCGGTCGCCGCGGCGCAGCAGGCCGTGCGCAAGGCCTTCACGTTCCAGCAGCAGCTCGACGACGAGATCCCGGACTCCCCGCAGCAGCGCGCCGACTGGGCGAACCAGATCATCGCCATCTGCGAGCAGGCGCACGCCTCGATCGAGGAGCAGACGGAGTCGTTCGACAAGCTCCGCTCGCTCGAGGACGGCGTCGAGGAAGCCGCTGCCGCGCTCGCGCAGGCCGTCGCCGCCGCCCCGGCATCGGTCCAGCAGGCGAGCGCCGCGCTGGACCGGGTCCGCTCGGCGTACACCGGCCGGACCCTCGCGACCGTGTCGGACAGCGTCGACCAGGCCGAGCAGGTCCTCGCCTACGCGACCGAACGGTCCCAGGCGGCCACCACCGCGATCGCCGCGGGCGACAAGGGCGAGGCGGTCGTCGCCGTGCGCGACGCCCAGCACGCCCTCGCGCAGGTGCAGCAGCTCACGTCGAGCGCGAGCGCTGCCGAGGCGAGCTTCGCCGAGGCCACCGCACGCGCCGAGGCGATGCGCGTCGACATCGAGGGCGACGTCGCCGCGGCGCGCACCCTCACCGTCGGCGGACCGGAACTCGCCGCCGCGGTCACCCGTGCCGAGACCGTGCTGCGGCAGGGCTTCGACCCGAAGGACCCGATCACCGCGGTCGACGCCCTCACCAAGGCGAACACCGAGATCGACCAGGCCATCGCCGCGGCCCGTGGCGCCGAGGAACAGCAGCGTCGGGCATCCCGTGCGCTCGACGACGCGCTCCGCGACGCCCGGAACCGGATCAGCCAGGCGCGCGAGTTCATCTCGCTGCACCGCGGCGGGGTCGGACCGACGGCGCGGACGCGGCTGTCCGAGGCGCAACGAGCACTCGACGACGCCGTCCAGCTCGCCACGACGGACCCGGGGCAGGCGCTCCAGGCAGCGCGTGCGGCCGAGCAGTACGCGGCGGCCGCGATGGACGCCGCGAACGACGACATGGGCGGCTGGGGCGGTGGCGGCGGCTTCGGCGGCGGTGGCGGCAACGGCGCGCAGCTCGGCGGCCTCGTCACCGGCATCGTGCTCGGTGGCCTGCTCGGCGGTCGCGGCGGCAGCTACGGCGGCGGCTCCTTCGGGGGTGGCGGCTTCGGGGGCGGCGGCGGCTTCGGGGGCGGCGGCGGCTTCGGCGGGGGCGGCGGAGGCGGCGGGGGCGGTTTCTCCGGCGGCGGCCGCTTCTAGACCGGGCACCACAGACCAACAGCACCACACCAGTCCTTCCACGAAAGGGAACAGCAATGGCAAAGCAGACGATCTTCGGGCGGATCTCGACCCTCGTCCGGGCGAACATCAACCAGCTCATCGACGACGCCGAGGATCCCCAGAAGATGCTCGACCAGCTCGTGCGGGACTACACGAACAACATCGCGGACGCCAAGACGGCGATCGCGCAGACGATCGGCAACGTCCGACTGCTCGAGCAGGACCACGAAGAGGACAAGCGGGCAGCGGTGGAGTGGGGCCAGAAGGCCGCCAACGCCTCCTCCGCTGCGGACAAGTACCGCACCGAGGGCAAGACGGCCGAGGCGGACAAGTTCGACAACCTCGCCAAGATCGCGATCGGCAAGCAGATCGCGGCCGAGCAGGAGGTCAAGGACGCCGAGCCGAACCTCGCCTCGCAGAACGAGGCGGTGGAGAAGCTCAAGTCGGGCCTCGCCGGCATGGAGCAGAAGCTCGAGGAGCTCCGCTCGAAGCGCGACAACCTCGTCGCCCGGTCGAAGACGGCCGAGGCGCAGTCCAAGGTCAACGACGCGCTCGGCAACATCGACGTGCTCGACCCGACGAGCGACCTCGGCCGCTTCGAGGAGAAGGTGCGCCGCGAAGAGGCGAAGGTCCTCGGCCAGCAGGAGCTGCAGTCGTCGAGCCTCGACTCGCAGTTCGAGAGCCTCGAGGACGTGGGCAAGGACGCCGAGGTCGAGGCACGACTCGCCGCCCTGAAGTCCGGCGGTTCGTCGAGCATCTGACGCGCTCCTCGGGCGACGCCGGACCCCGCCTGACAGACTGGCACGATGCAGTTCCTCGTGGTCGGTCAGTGGCAGGGTTCGGCGTCGTCCCGTGCGATGCGCCTCGGGGACGGAGCCGCGGCGATCGCGGCCGACCTCCCGCGCGCGTCGACCACCGTGGTCGACGTCCCGGCGGGCGCCGGCGATCGTCTCGAGACGGCCGTCGCCCGGTACACCTCGGTGCTCTCGGTGGCCGAACGCGTCGCCGAGGAGACCACGGTGTCGAGCGAGCCGGTCCTCGTCGTCGGCGGTGACGGTGCGAGCGTGCTCGGCGCCACGGTCGGGCTCGGACCGGACACCGCCTTCGTGCGGATCGCGGGGTCGAGCGGCTTCCGGGCACTCAACCGCGCCCAGCCCGTCGCCGCCGAGACCGCCGTGCTCCGCATCCTCGTGGACCGCCCCGACGACCTGTTCCCGGCCCTTCCGACCCTGGCGGCCTCGTCCGTCGTCGTCGCCGGGGTGCGCGGGGTCGAGGACGCCGAGGCAGGTGCCCTCGACCGTGCCGGGATCGTGCACCTCGACGTCGACGCCGCCACTGCGGACGCGATCGCGGCAGCGGTGGACGCCACCGGTGCCCAGGCGGTGTTCGTGCACGTCGACCTGGACGTCCTCGACCCGTCCGAGGTCGACGGGCTGCTCGAGCCCGTCCCGTTCGGGTTGGACGGCGCCGGACTCGTCGAGCGCATCCAGGCCGCCACGCGCGGACGACGACTGGCGGGCGCGGCCCTCACCGGGTTCGCGCCGGTCGACCCGGACCGCGCGGTCGACGACCTCGGCGTCATCCTGCGTGCGGTCGGCGCGCTGACGAGCGCGTCCCGCACCGTCTGACGGTCCCGGCGCTCCCCCGCGGACCCGTTCTCCACGGGTACGCACCGCGCCCGGCATGACCCATGCCGATCCGCGTACGCTCGGCGACATGACGGACTACGACCTCATCGTGATCGGCGCCGGCGCAGTCGGCGAGAACGTGGCGGACTACGCCAAGAAGCGCGGCCTGTCGGTCGCCATCGTGGAGGCCGAGCTCGTCGGCGGCGAGTGCTCCTACTGGGCGTGCATGCCGTCCAAGGCCCTGCTGCGCAGCGGGCACGCGCTCGCAGCGGCGAAGCGACTCGACGGTGCGAAGCAGGCGGTCACGGGCGACCTCGACGCGGCGCACGTGCTCGCCCGACGGAACTCCTTCACCTCGGACTGGAAGGACGACGGCCAGGTCTCGTGGCTCGAGTCCGCCGACATCGACCTCATCCGCGGCCACGCCCGGATCACCGGCGAGAAGACGATCGAGGTCGACGGCACGACGTACACGGCAGCCGCGGCGATCGCGGTCGTCACGGGCTCGCTGCACACCCTCCCCGACGTCCCGGGGCTGGCCGACGCGACGCCGTGGGGCACGCGTGAGGCCACCAGTGCGCAGACGGTGCCCGAGAGCCTGCTCGTCATCGGCGGCGGGGTCTCCGGCTCGGAGCTCGCGACCGCGTGGGCGTCCCTCGGGGCGAAGGTCACGCTCGTCGCACGGCACGGCCTGCTCGGCGGCATGGAGCCGTTCGCGGGAGAGCTCGTCGCCGACTCCCTCCGCGAACTGGGCGTCGACGTCCGCACCGGCGTGAACCCCACCCGCGTCGACCGCGACGAGCGCGGCCTCGTCACCACGACGCTCGACGACGGCTCGACGGTCATCACGAGCGAGGTCCTCGCCGCGACCGGACGCGCCGCGACCACGAAGGACCTCGGCCTCGAGTCGGTCGGGCTGACCGCGGGCGACTGGCTGCAGGTCGACGACACCATGCTCGTGCAGGGCACCGACTGGCTCTACGCCGTGGGCGACGTCAACCACCGTGTGCTCCTCACCCACCAGGGCAAGTACCAGGCGCGTGCCGCGGGCGAGGCGATCGCCGCCCGGTACCAGGGCACGCCGCTGCACACCGAACCGTGGGGTGCGCACGTCGCCACCGCCGACCACGCTGCCGTCCCGCAGGTCACCTTCACCGATCCCGAGGTCGCGAGCGTCGGCCTGACCGAGGCCAAGGCCCGCGAGCAGGGGCTGAACGTCCGGGCGGTCGAGTACGAGCTCGGCAACGTCGCCGGCGCCTCGCTGCAGGCGGACGGCTACACCGGGCGGGCGAAGATGGTCGTCGACGAGGACCGCGGAGTCGTCGTCGGCGTGACCTTCGTCGGGCAGGACGTCGCCGAGATGCTGCACGCCGCGACGATCGCCGTCGTGGGCGAGGTCCCGGTCGACCGCCTCTGGCACGCCGTCCCCGCCTACCCGACGATGAACGAGATCTGGCTGCGACTGCTCGAGACCTACGGCCGCCCGGAGTAGCGGTGCGGAACCCCGTGCTCGACTCCCCCGTGTCCCGGGCGGGGTGGGCGTTCGCGACCGCGGTCGGACTCGCCGTCGGCGTCCCGCTCTCCACCGGGAAGGTGCGGGTCGTCGACGGGCTGATCGTGTGCACGGGGCTGCCGCGGTGGGTGTTCCGCCGAGGTGGCACGTGCGTGGGGTCGGTCTACCTCACGCGGGACAACGACGGCGACCGGGTGCTCCGGCACGAGCGGGTGCACGTCAACCAGTGGCGGCGGTACGGGATGCTCATGCCGATCGTGTACGCGTTGGCCGGGCAGGATCCGCTGCGGAACCGGTTCGAGATCGAGGCCGGCCTCGAGGACGGCAACTACCGCTGACGCGCGGCGCCCGCCCGCCCGCGCGCCCGCCCCGAGGTCGCACGACACGCCGCGCGCGTGGCGACGAGGTCGCACGAAGTGCCGCGCGCCGGGCGCGCGAGCGGCAGTTCTCGCGACCTCGCGGGGGTGGAGCTGGCCGACACCCCGACGGGAGGCGCGGGACGGTCCCGCACCGTTCCTCCCGTCCGGAACGGTGTGCGCCCACGGCGATTGGTCACGTCCGTCTCGAGGTCGCACGACACGCCGCGGGCGAGCCGCCCGGGTCGCACGAAGTGTCGCCCGCGGCGCGCGCGAGCGGCACTTCGTGCGACCTGACCGACCGCGGGCGGCGCCCGCGCCGCGCCCCGCGCGCCCGCGCGTCAGGCCGCGGGGCGCCGCGGCACCACGAGGGGCGTGCCCGTCTCGGGGTCGGCGACGACGACGCACGGCAGCCCGAACACGTCCTCGACGAGGTCGGCCGTCACTACCGACGCCGGCGGCCCCGACGCCACGATCGACCCGTCACGCATCGCGATCACGTGTGTGGCGTACCGCGCCGCCTGGTTGAGGTCGTGCAGCACCGCGACGACCGTCCGACCGGCCGCGTGCAACGCCGACGCCAGCTCGAGCACGTCGTACTGGTGCGCGATGTCCAGGAACGTGGTGGGCTCGTCGAGCAGGACGATGTCGGTCTCCTGCGCGAGCACCATCGCGATCCACACCCGCTGTCGCTGCCCGCCGGACAGCTCGTCCACGCTGCGGTCGGCGAGCGACACGGTCGACGTCTGCTCGAGCGCGGCCTGCACGGCCCGCCGGTCCGACCCCGACGACGGGTGCAGCAGGTCCTGGTGCGGGAACCGCCCGCGGGACACCAGGTCGCGCACGGTGATGCCGTCCGGCGCGATCGGGGTCTGCGGGAGCATCCCGACGCGGCGCGCGACGGCCTTCGGGCGGAGGGACGAGATCGGCGAACCGTCGAGGTACACGGTGCCGGCGGTCGGCTTGAGCGTCCGCGCGAACGACTTCAGCAGCGTCGACTTGCCGCACGCGTTCGGCCCGACGATGACCGTGAGTTCACCGTCCGGGATGTCGACGTCGAGCGCGGGCACCACGACCCGGTCGTCGTACGCGAGCGTCAGCCCACGGGCCCCGAGCGCGGTCGCCGGCACCGACGACGCAGCCCCGGCGCCGTCGACGGAACCGGTCAATTCTCGGCCTTGCCGTGCCGCCAGTACCCCATGAACGCGACCTGCTTCCGATCGAGCCCGACACCGCGCACGAGGTGCCGGCGGAGTTCCTTGACGCATCCGGCCTCGCCCGCGATCCAGGCGTAGACGGGTCGCGGCTCGTCGCCGGCGGGGATGTCCCAGAGCACCTGTTCGTCGACGTCGACGTCCGCGAGCTCCCCCGCGTCGCCGCACGCCGGCCCCGCCGCGACGGTCGACGCCCAGGCGTGCACCTGGTCGGTCATCCGGACGCCGTGCGAGGCGCCGTTCCGGGCGATCCAGCGGACCTCGACCCCGGCGGGCGCGGACACCGGCAGCCGGTCGGCGTCGGTCGGGACCTCGATGAAGACGTGGCCGACGGTGGCGACGTCGAGCGCCTCGAGGATGGCGCAGATGGCCGGGGCGGCGGTCTCGTCGCCGGCGAGCAGGATCCGGTTCGCGGCGCCGGGGTCGAACTCGGCCGCACCGGTCGGGAGCTCCGCGGGCGACGACGGCACCGCCGGCCCGACGATGCGCAGTTCGTCGCCGACCCGGCACTCCGAGACCCAGCGCGAGGCGGGTCCGGTGTCGCCGTGCGCGACGAAGTCGATGTCGAGCTCACGGGCGTCCGGCCGGAAGGAGCGGACCGTGTAGGTGCGGAGCGGGTTCCGGACCGCGTCGGGCAGGGCACGCCAGGCGCCGTACCAGTCCTCGCCGTCGGGCAGGTCCGTGAAGCCGTGCCCGGGGATCGGCAGCACGATCTTGATGCGCTGGTCGAGGCCGACGGACGAGAACTCGGCGAGGGCGTCGCCCGTCAGGGTCACCCGGACGAAGTGCGGGGTGAGGGACGTGACGGCTGCCACGCGGACGGAGAAGACACGGTACCGGGCTGCCACGCGGCAAGTATGGCATGCCTTACCTAAGAGACCCAAGGGTCCGCACGGTGCGAGGATCGTCCCCGTGCCCGATGCCGACGACGAATTCGCAGACCTGGCCGACCTCGCCCACGCGAGCGGCGTGACGGCGCCGATGCGCGCCTCCAGGCAGGTGGTCCGCACCACCGACGGACAGGAGATCGCCGCGATCCGCTGGGACACGGCGGACGGCCAGGAGGCGCGGATCACCTACCTGCACGGGCTCGGCATCGACGCCCACAGCTTCGACCAGACCGCGCTCGCCGTCGGCGAGCCGGCGGTCGCCGTGGACCTGCCCGGCCACGGCCGGTCCGGGTGGCGCGACGACGCGGACTACGGGGCCGGCGCGACGGCACCGAGCGTGCGCGCTGCCCTCGACGCGCTCGGGGTCCGGCCGGGGATCGTCGTGGGGCACTCCCTCGGCGCGATCCTCGCCGCCCGGCTCGCAGCGACCGCGCCGGATCGCGTCACCGGACTCGTGCTCGTCGACATGTCGCCGGACTTCGCCCAGCGGGCCGTCGACCGGATCGCCCGCGCGCTCGAGGCCGAGGAGCCGTTCACGTCGCTCGAGCAGGTCGTCGACCGCGCCGTGGAGGCCCGCGTCGGCGACGACCGCGCGGTGCTCCTGCGCGAGGCCCGGCACACCACACGGCTCGGGGCCGACGGGCGGCTCGTGCGACGCCACCACTTCCCGCACCTCCCCGCCGGGCGCACCTCGTCGGTGGGGCGGTTCGCGGACGCGTGGCCGGACCTCGAGGCCCTCGACGTCCCGATCCTGCTCGTCCGCGGCGACCGCGGCTACGTGTCACCGAAGCTGCACGCGCAGTTCGCCGAGCGCCTGCCCGACGCCGAGATCGTCACGGTCGAGGCCCGGCACGCGGTGCAGAACCAGGCGCCCCTCGAACTGGCCACGGCGATCCGGGCATGGGCGGAACGTAACGGTTTGTTGCACCGGATCGAAGAACCGTCGCCGGAGCACCCCGGCCGCCGCTAACCTCGTGCAAGCGCGCGCGACGACCGTCGCCACCGCGCCGGAAGGAACCCACCACCCATGAGTCCGCTCCCCGCCCGCAGCACCTCCCGCCTCGGCCGCGCGGCCCTCGCCGCGACCGCGGTGGCCGTCGCATCGGCCCTCGTGCTGACCGGCTGCTCCGGATCCTCGAACGAGGACGGCGGCACCGACGCCACCGTCCGCGTCGGCCTCGTCCTCGAACCGACGAGCCTCGACATCCGCACGCAGTCCGGTGCCGCACTCGACCAGGTGCTCATCGACAACGTCTACCAGGGGCTCGTCGGCCGCACGGCGGACGGTGACGTCCGCGACGTGCTGGCGTCGAAGCACGCGGTGTCGGACGACGGCCTGACGTACACGTTCACGCTGCGCGACGGCACCACGTTCCAGGACGGCAAGGACGTCACCGCGGCCGACGTCGTCTGGTCGCTGCAGCAGGTCAAGTCGAACGATTCGTACGTCGACTCCGCGCAGCTCGCCAACGTGACGTCGATCACGTCACCCTCCGCCGACACGGTCGTCCTCACGCTGGCGAAGCCCGACTCCGACCTGCTCTGGAACCTCACGGGGCGAGCCGGCCTCGTGCTCGAGAAGGCCGCGAAGAACGACCTGTCGGACACCGCCAACGGCACCGGTCCGTACGAGGTGTCGAGCTGGAAGCAGGGCGATTCGCTCACCTTCGAGCGGAACGCCGACTACTGGGGCACGAAGGCGAAGGTCGCCAAGGTCGTCTTCCGGTACATCACGCAGCCGTCCACCGCGGTGAACGCCATGGCGAACGGCGACCTCGACGTGCAGACCGCCGTCGACGGCACGCTCAAGAGCCAGCTGCAGAACAGCTCGGACATCTCGCTGCACACCGGCAAGACGACCGACAAGTACACGCTCGCGTTCAACGACCAGAAGGCGCCGTTCACCGACAAGCGGGTGCGACAGGCGATCCGGCAGGCGATCGACGCGAAGGCGATCATCAAGGCGATCGGCGGCACCGGCGTCGAGCAGGGCGGCCCGATCCCCGAGCTCGACCCCGGCTACCAGGACCTCACCGACATCGACGCGTACGACCCCGCGAACGCGAAGAAGCTCCTCGCCGAGGCCGGCCACCCGAAGCTCGACCTCACGCTGACGTACGCGAACATCTACTCGGCGACGATCGGCGACGTGCTGAAGTCGCAGCTCGCCGACGTCGGCATCACCCTGACGGTCAAGCGCGTCGACTTCGCCACCTGGCTGTCGCAGGTGTTCGAAGCACCGAAGAGCGGCACGCGTGACTTCGATCTGTCGATGGTGAACCACGTCGAGGCGCGCGACTTCGGCAACTGGGCGAACCCGGAGTACTACTTCGGCTACGACAACGCCGAGGTGCAGTCGCTCTACGCCGACTCGGTCGCCGCGACGGACGAAGCCGCCAAGGTCGCCGACCTGCAGAAGGCGGCGCGGATCGTCAGCGAGGACGCCGCCGGCGAGTGGCTCTACACGGCGACGTCGATCACGGCGGTACGGAAGGGCGTCACGGGCTTCCCGTACGACGGCACGAACTCGCGCCTCGACCTGTCGAAGCTCGCCGTCAAGTGAGGCGGGCACGGACCACGGCTCCCGTAGCATCGGTGTCGTGACCCGGTTCCTCATCGGGCGGGTGCTCCTGCTCGTCGTCGGCCTGCTCGTGGCCAGCGTGATCATCTTCGCGACGCTCCGGGTGCTGCCCGGCGACGTGGCGCAGATCGTCGCGGGCACCCAGGCGTCGCCGGCGCAGGTGGCCGAACTGCGCCAGCAGCTCGGGCTCGACCGACCGGTCGTCGTGCAGTACCTCGACTGGATCGGCGGGCTGTTCCGCGGCGACCTCGGGCGGTCCCTCGTCACCGACGGACGGGTCGCACCCGAGATCGCCCAGAAGCTCAGCGTCACGCTGCCGCTCGCGGCCATGTCCCTCGTCGCCGCGCTCGTCATCGGAGTGCCGCTCGGCGTGCTCGCCGCGGTGCTGCGGCGTCGCCCGGGCGGGGCCGTCATCGCCTTCGTGGCGCAGGCGATCGCGGCGATCCCGATCGTGTGGGCCGGCATGCTCCTCGTGGCGCTGTTCGCCGTCACGCTGCACTGGCTGCCGACGCAGGGCTTCCCGCTCGACGGGTGGGACGAACCCGGTCGGGCGTTCGCCGCGCTCGTGCTGCCCGCGCTGACGATCGGCGCCGTCGAGGGTGCGGTGATCCTGCGCTTCACCCGCTCGGCGACGCTCGGGGTGCTCGACGCCGACCACGTCCGCACGGCGGCGGCGATCGGCCTCACCCGGACGCAGGCGCTCGTCAAGCACGGGCTCCCGTCGGTGGCGCTGACCGTGCTGGCCGTGCTCGGCGTGCAGATCGCCGGGCTCCTGGTCGGGGCCGTCGTCGTCGAACAGCTCTTCTCGCTCCCCGGCGTCGGACGCATGCTCGTCACCGACGTCGGGCGCCGTGACATCACGAAGGTGCAGTCCGAGCTGCTCGTGCTCACCGGGCTCGTGCTGCTCGTGGGCTTCGCGGTCGACGTCGTGCACCGCACGCTGGACCCCCGACAGCGCGAGGTGTCCGAGTGATCCGCCGTCTCCTCGCCCGGCCGACCGGGGTCTTCGCCGTGGTCGTCCTCGGCCTGCTCGTCGTCCTCGCCGTGGTGTCGCTCGTGTGGACGCCGCAGGACCCCTTCCGCGCCGACCCCTTCCACCAGTGGGAGCCGCCGAGCCCAGCGCACTGGTTCGGCACCGACGCCTCCGGCCGGGACATCGCGAGCTACCTGCTCGCCGGCACCCGCACGACCGTGCTCGTCGCGGTGGGCTCCGGCGTCATCGCGAGCGTCGTCGGGATGGTCCTCACCGCGATCGGCTCGCTCACCGCGCGCTGGGTCCGCGAGGGCACGGCCGTCCTGCTCGACATCCTCGTGGCGTTCCCGACCCTCCTCACCGCGATGCTGCTCACCGCGATCGCCGGCGGGTCGCTCGGCGTCGTGATCGTCAGCGTCGGCCTGTCCTTCGGCGTCACGATCGCCCGGGTGGCCCGCGGGGAGATCCGCCGCATCGCCCGCAGCGACTACGTCACCGCCGCGCGGGCGTCGGGCGTGGGCGGTGCCGGGGTGCTGTTCCGCCACCTCGTGCCGAACGCGGCGCCGCTGTTCACCGTGCAGCTCTCGCTCGCTATGGCCACCGCGGTCCTCGCCGAGGCCGGGCTCTCGTACCTCGGGTACGGTGCCGGCTCGAACACGGCCTCGTGGGGCAGCATGCTCGCCGACCTGCAGACGTACATCGGCGTGCACCCGTGGAGCGCCACCTGGCCCGGTGCGGCCATCGCCCTGGTCGTCGCGGCGCTGTCGCTGCTCGGCGACGCGGTCCGCGACGCGACGGACCCGCGCCTGACGACGAACGACCGCGCGGCCGGTGGCGGACCCGCGCCCCGCACGCCGGACGACCCGGCCACGACGAACACGGGGGTGACCTCATGAGCGACGCGACCACTCCGGGCACCGCAGCCTCCGGGCTCGAGGTGCGGGGGCTGACGGTCCGCATCGACCGTCGGACGATCCTCGACGACGTGACGTTCACCGTGCCTCCTGGCCGCCGCGTCGGCGTGATCGGTGCGTCCGGGTCCGGCAAGTCGATGACCTCGCTGGCCCTGATGGGACTCGAGCCGACCGGCGCGACCGTCACCGGCAGCGTCCGGTTGGACGGCACCGAGCTCGTCGGCCTGCCCGACCGCGAGCGCGCCCGCCACCGCGGCGCCGGCATCGGGATGGTCTTCCAGGAACCCGGCACCGCACTCGACCCGCTCCGCCGGGTCGGCGCGCAGATCGCCGAACCGCTGCGGCTGCACCGCGCACTCGACCGCCGTGCAGCAGCGGCCGCCGCGCTCGACCTCGCCGTCAGCGTGGGGCTGCCGGATCCGGAGTCGCTGCTGCGGCAGTACCCGCACCAGCTCTCGGGTGGGCAGCGGCAGCGGATCTGCATCGCGATGGCGATGGCCGGTCAGCCGTCCTACCTCGTGGCCGACGAACCCACCACGGCGCTCGACGTCACGACCGAGGCCCGGATCCTCGAGCTGTTCGAGGGCCTCACCGCGGGCATGGTCTTCGTCACGCACGACCTCGCGGTGCTCGCCCGGATCGCGGACACGGCCGTCGTGCTCGACGCCGGCCGGGTCGTCGAACACGGGTCGGTCGCAGGACTCCTCGCGGCACCGCAGCACCCCGCGACGGCCGCCCTCGTCGACGCCGCCCGCGCCACCGCCCGGCGTGCCCCTCGGACCGGAGGCTCCGCATGACCGACGTCCTGCACGCCCGCGACCTGCACCGCACCTACCGACTCCCCCGCCGCGGCCCGTTCGAACCCGGGCCCGTCCGGACCGCGGTGGACGGCGTCGACCTGACGGTCGCGTCCGGCGCACGCCTGGGGATCGTCGGCGAGTCCGGATCGGGCAAGTCGACGCTGGTGCGGCTGCTCGCCGGCCTGGAGGCGCCTTCCGCAGGCACCGTGACCGCCTCCGGTCGTCCGGTGGTGGCGTCCGGGTCCGCGGCCGCGATGCGCTGGTTCCGTCGCGAGACCGGGGTGGTCTTCCAGGACCCGTACGCCTCGCTCGACCCGCGGATGCGCGTGGGCGCGATCGTCGCGGAACCGCTGCGGGCGCTCCGGATCGACGGTTCGCACGACGCGCTCGTCCGGGACGTCCTCGCGCGCGTCGACCTCCCCGCCGACGTCGTCGACCGGTACCCGCACGAGTTCTCCGGCGGCCAACGGCAGCGCATCGCGATCGCCCGGGCCGTCGTGCACTCGCCGCGGATCCTGTTCGGGGACGAGCCGATGAGCGCCCTCGACGTGGTGGTCCGGGCCCGCGTGATCGAGCTGTTCCGGTCGCTCGCGGACGACCTCGGGCTGACGCTGGTGCTGGTGTCGCACGACATCGGCGTGGTGCAGCGGCTGTGCGACACGGTGGCGGTGATGTCCGCGGGGCGGATCGTCGAGCACGGGTCGGTGTCCCTGCTCGATGCGCCCGAGCACCCGGTGACCCGGACCCTGGTGGAGGCTGCGCCGACGCTGCCGTAGCGCCGGCGATGTGCGACTCCTGTTCGACTGGGCGGGATTCCTTGCCCACTGTGCGGGACCCTCGGGAGCATCGACGTGCATCGATCGCTTCTCGAAGGGGAGAACGCATGAGCACGTCGAACGACATCACCAGACGGACGGCACTCGGTCTCGGCATCGTCGCCACCGCATCGGCCGCGAGCGGGGTCCTCGGACCAGGGCACGGCCGACCACACCTCGCCGCCACGGTCACGAAGGAGTTCGCGGCCGACACGACGACGCTGCTGAAGAACCCGCTCAACGGCTGGGCGCTGTACGGCTCGTCCACCCCGGCGGCGGACTACTGGACGCAGTACGACGACGTCCCGCTGCCCGACGGCACCACGATCACCGTGTCCGACCACGCCTCGGTGCTGTACATGCGGGTGTCGTGGACGATCCTCGAACCGTCAGAGGGCGTCTACGGATGGGACACGAACGCTGCCTTCGCGGGCATCCTCGCCGAGGCCCGCCGTCGGGGACTCCGGCTGGCGTTCCGCGTGGTGGTCGACAGCCGCGACAAGGCGTCGAACTTCACGCCCGACTGGGTGCGGGCCGCGGGTGCCTCCGGGTACGAGACGCAGACCGGCAGCAAGACGGTCTGGTCGCCCTACCCGGACGACCCGGTGTTCCAGGCGAAGTACGCGGCGTTCGTCGCCGCCTTCGCCGCGCAGTACGACGACCCGGAGACGACGGACTTCATCGACGGGTACGGCCTCGGCAAGTGGGGCGAGGGACACTCGATGCTCTACCGGGACGCCGCGAACCGCGAGCCCGTGTTCGACTGGATCATCGACCTGTACCAGCGGCACTTCACCACGGTGCCGCTGGCGCTGAACTACCACCGGATGATCGGCGGCGGGAAGGACTGGGGTGCGCCGGACCCCGAGAGCGAACGGATGCTCGACGGCGCGTACGAGAAGGGGTACGTCCTCCGCCACGACGCCTTCGGGATGACCACCTACTACTCCGACTGGGAGAGGTCGATGGCCGCGAAGTGGCGGTACCGGCGCCCGATCATCATGGAGGGCGGGTGGGTCACCGCCCAGCACGACGTCACGCAGGACCCCCGCGGCTACGAGACGGTCGCCGACGTGCGGCAGGGCGAGTTCGACGACTCCGTCGAGGCCCACGTCAACATGATGGACTTCCGGAACGGCGAGACACTCTCGTGGTTCGCCGCCGAGACCGCCCCGCTCACGCAGCGTTTCGACGCCGAGGGCGGGTACCGGCTCTACCCGTCGAAGGTCGTCGCCCCGGACGCGCTCCGTGCCGGCGGTACCGCTGCGATCACCCACGAGTGGACGAACCTCGGGTGGGGCTTCCTGCCGACGAACCTCCCGGTCTGGAAGCACAAGTACAAGGCCGCGCTCGCGCTGCTCGGGGCGGACGGAACGCCCGTCCGGGTCGTCGTGGACGCGGCGTCCGAGCCCTCGGACTGGCTGCGGGGCACGCCCACCGCGTACTCGTACACGCCGTCGGTCGCCGGCGTCGCCCGCGGCTCCTACCGCTGGGGCGTCGCGATCGTGGACACGACCCGGTCGGACACCCCGGCGATCGCGCTCGCGGCGCAGGGGACGACGACGAACGGCTGGCTCGTCGTCGGGGACGTCACGGTCTCCTGAGCCGTCGTGACCGTTCCGGTTCGCGATCCCCCGCGATCGCGAACCGGAACGGTCACGAGCCGGACTCGGTCAGGAATCCCAGCGCCTGTGCGACCAGCCGGCGGTGATCCGGCGAGGCGAACGACGCCCCGGCGTGACCGAGGCCGTCGTAGACCGTGACGCCGCCGCCCGGACGCTCGTGCACCCAGACCAGCGGGTGTCGGACACCGTCGTGCTCGTGGTCGACCAGGACCCGGACCGCCCCCGAGACGCGCTGGTGGGAGTACCGCTCGTCGTCGAGCGAGAAGTCGCCGATGCCCGCCGTGACCGGGTGCTGGTCGTCGACCACGTGCACGGTGCACGGTCCGGACGGCGGGTGCATCGTCGTGCCGCGCACCCACACGCCACCGAGGGCCCGTTCCCAGTCGTCGTCTCCGGCGAAGGACGTCGACGACACGTGCACGACGAGCATCGGCACGCGGCTCGCGAGCAGCCGACGGAACCCCGGGTCCGCTGCGGGCAACGGCACCGGCAGGCCGTCGCGCGGCAGGCCGAGGTCCACGACCACGAGCGACGGCAGCGGGCCGACCCCGAAGGACTCGAGCGTCCGGTCGACGTCCGACGACGATGACAGCTCGATCCCCACCTGGGCCGCGATCGCCGTCAGCGCCGCGGTCGTCTCGTCGAAGGGGTGCCAGGGGTCCGTCCACCGTCCGACCCCGCCGAGCAGCACCGCACTCACGCGGTGGCCCGGGTGATGCGGACGGTGTGCGACCCCGCGCGGGCGGGCTCGCGTTCGACGAGCAGGACCCGGTGCAGCGCCGCGCCCCAGGCCGCCCGCAGCTTCTCGTCGTCGAGCTCGCGTCGCTCCGTGCGCACCTCGAAGCGCGCGCCGTCGACCGCCACGTGTGCCGGCCCGACGTCCAGACCGCCGGGGGTCACCACCGGTTCGTGGAGCGTCAACAGCACGAGCGTCATGACACCCGGTTCCGCGAACGCCCACTCGTCCTGCAGCTCGACGACCTCGGCGGCCCGGTCGAGCGAGGCGATCCGCACCGCGCGCACCAGCCCGGACGACGCGGGGTACGCCGCGGTCAGGTCCGTGGACAGGGTCGCTCGGTCGCCGTCGTCGGCGAACTCGGTGCCCGTGGCCCGGAACGACTCCCCCTCGTGCTGCTCGACCCCGTTCGGCCACGGCACGCTGTGCCAGCTCGACCGCATGGTCCAGATGCCGTACCGGTGCTCGGGCATGAACGTCTCACGGCGGTACACCCCGACGCCGGCGTCCACGACGACGGGTTCGCCGTCGAGCGAGACGATGACGGACCCTGCGTCGTTGTGGTTGTGGCTGACGGCGTTGTGGCCGCCCTTCGCCGACAGGAAGAAGGCGTCGGAGCGGGCAACGGCCACCTCGGTGCCGGGCAGGTACAGCGACGTGGGCATGCCCGGCGCTGCGGGTCCGGCGTCCTGCCACCCCGGTGCCCGGAGCTCGGCGAGGGTGCGGCGGAAGAGCGCTGCGAGCTGCCCGTCGAACCGCAACGCGTGCCGGCGCCCCATCCACCGGGCGTGCTGCACGACCTCGTCGTCCCCGACGCGTGCACCGAACCGGGCCAACAGGTGCCAGTTCGCGTTCTCGGGCAGCACCGGCGACCCGTCGGAGTGGTTGACCTGGCGGTGGGCGTCGATCTGCATGCCCATCGGGAACCGTGCCGTGGCGGCCACCGGTTCCACCACGAAGCCGTCGAAGGCCCCGTCGGTGAGCTGCTCGACGAGGTCGAGGGCCTCGAACAGCGTCGCACCGGCCCACCACCAGTAGGTCGCGCCCTCGTCGCAGCTGCCGTCGGCGTCGTACCCGGCCCGGAACCGGTCGAGGATGACGAGCGCGCGGTCGATCGTCGCTCCGAGTCGCTCGGCGTCGGGCTCCACCACGGCAGCACAGACGAGGACGTTCGACACGATCCACGGCGCCCAGTTGTTGGGCGGCCCGTCGACCCCGTGCCAGAAGTACTCCTCGCGTTCCCACGGGTCCAGGACGCGGCGGCGGACCTCGTGGTGCACGTGGGCGCGGATGCCCGGCGCGTCGCGTTCGAGCCGCTCACCGGCGATCGCGTCGATCGCCGCCAGCATGCCGCCGACGTACGCGTCCGACAGGTCGAGCACGTCCCGGCCCGGCACCGGCAGGAACGGCCGCTCGCCGCTCTCCGGCAGCGCGTAGTGCGACGGCAGGCACCACGCGCGCAGTTCGCAGATCCGCCAGACCTGGTCGGCGAGGACCGTCGCCCACTCGTCCTCGTCGGTCACCGCGAGCGCGAGCGCGGCCGAAGCGGCCGACTCGAGCAGGTTCCGCTGCGCGCGCTCGTACGGCTGCCGGTCGCCGTCCCGGCTGTAGCGCGCCCAGAGCGAGAGGGTCGGGAAGGCGACCGCGGCGGCGTCGCGACGGTCCCTCGCCACCGCGAGCAGCGCCTCCTGGTCCGCCGTCGCCACGTCGGCCCACGCGGCGCGGTCGGTGACGGGAGGCGCGGGTCGCCACGTCCTCGGTCGGAGCGCCCGGCGGGCGGTCGCGGTGAAGCGGTCGGTGAGGGTCTGGGCGTCGACGGTGACGGTCATGGGGGTTCCAGCGGTCAGGCCTGGACGGCGAAGCCGTCGGGGACGATGGGGTCGGTGAAGGCGCCGGTCGCGGCGAAGGCGATGGTCTCGCGCACCGCGTTCTCGGCGAGCCGGCGGAGTTCGTTGCCGAGTGAGCCCGCGATGTGGGGCGTGATGAAGGTGTTCGGCGTCGAGCGGAGGCGCGCGTCCGGCGGCAGGAGCTCGGGTTCGGTGACGTCGAGCACGGCGGCGAGGTCACCGCGGTCGAGTCGGTCGGCGAGGGCGTCCTGGTCGAGGATCGCGCCACGGGCGGTGTTCACGACGGTGGTCCCCGGCCGGAGCAGGCCGATGACGTGCCGGTCGATCATGCCCCGGGTGGACGGCAGCAGCGGCGCGTGCAGCGTGACGATGTCGCTCGTGACGGCGAGCGTGTCGAGGTCGACCACGGTGACACCGAGCAGCGTGGCCTCGTCGTCGTCGAGGTACGGGTCGCTGACGAGCACTCGGACGTCGTGTGCCCGGAGCCGCTCGATCACCGCACGGCCGACGCGGGAGGCACCGACCACGCCGACGGTGATGCCGTGCATACCGACGACCGGCCAGGACCCCTCGACGTCGACGGGCCCGGTGGCGGACCCGAGGGCGGCGGCGGTCGCGAACGCGCGCTTGGCGGCGAGGACGATCATCGCGACCGTGAACTCGGCGACCGGCACGGCGTTCGCAGCGGCGCTCGAGGTCACCGCGATGCCCCGGGACCAGACGTCGTCGTCGACCACGGGTTTCACCGACCCGGCGGAGTGCGCCACGGCGCGCAGCCGCGGCATCCGGTCGAGGCGGCCCGCGTCGAGCTCCGGACTCCCCCACCCGGTCACGAGGACCTCGACCTCGGTGAGGAGCACGGCGTCACGCGGGTCGTCCGGGTCGAGCGGGCGGTCGGCGATGAGCCGGATCGCCTCGGAGGCGTGGAGTGCGGCGAGGTCCCCGTGGTCGAACACCCGCGCGAAGGTCGTCTCCGGCATCACGAACGCGACCGGGACGCGGCCTGTTCCGGGCGGGGGCACGGGTTCGGACACCCGCGGTACGGCGCGGTGCGTGCGGGGGTGTGACGTCATCGTCGGCGGCTCCTCGTAGGCGGTCGGCGATCACCATGCCAGCGCCGCGCGGTGTTCGATGTCAAGAACGGCCGCGCAAACGATCACGAAGCGAACACCGGCGCGACCGAGGACCCGCGCACGCTCAGCGTCGGCGTCAGGGTCATGTGCCGTCGGGCGAACCCGGTCTGCGCCGTGGCCGAGATCCGCTCGAAGCACATCGTCGCCGCGAACCGGCCGACGTCGTTCTTCGGTGGCGCCACCGCGGTGAGCGGGACCCCGGCGAGCGCGGCGACCTCGTCGTCGTAGGCCACCACGGAGAGGTCGCCCGGGATCGTCAGGCCCATCTCGGTGACGGTCTCGACGAACTCCACGGCGTAGTGGTCCGAGTGCACGAACACCGCGGTGGTGCCCGTGTCGATGCAGCGTCGGACGAACGCCCGTGTGGCCTCGCCGACCGCGTGCGTCTCGTCGATCACCTCGACGGGTGCGTCGGTGCCGAGGCCGAGCTGGCGGACGCTGCGCTCGTAGCCGGTACGGAGCTGCGGGGTCGTCGGGGTCTCGAACACGGCCATGCCGATCTTCCGGTGCCCGAGCGAGGCGAGGTGGCGGAGGGCGATCCCGGCCCCGGCCTCGTGGTCGCTCCGGACGGACTCGAGCTGCGTGCCGACGGGTGCCTCGGTGAGGGAGCGCTCGACGACGACCACGGGCATCGGTGCCCGGTCGAGGAGCTCGAGGGTGTCGACGGCGTCCGCGACGGTGGTCGTCACGAGGAGCCCGTCGACCCCGGCGGCGATGAGCCGTTCGACCTGCTGTCGTTCGCGGTCCGGGTCGTAGCGGGACACCCCGAGGACGACCCGTCCGCCGAGGGCCTCGGTGCGCTCGGCGACGCCCGCGACGATCTTCGGGAAGTAGTAGCCCGGGTCTGGGACGACGAGTCCGAGGGTGAACAGCGCGCCGGGTTCGGTCGCGGTCCGCGTGGTCGGCTCGGGTCGCGGTGCCGGACGGTGCGGTGCGCCGGCGGTGGGCAGTGTCTCGACCGACACCGCGCCGCCGTGCACACGTCGCGCGAGTCCGCGGTCGGCGAGTTCGGACAGGTCGCGGCGCACCGTCATCGCCGAGATCCCTTCGCGCGCGGCGAAGTCCGAGGCGGACAGGCTGCCGTGGACACGGAGTTCGGCCAGGATCCGTTCCTGCCGTCTGGTCGGGTGCATCGTCGCTCCCATGTTCGTTTCGTGTGCGGGTGAATACGCCCGCTTGACCGTCATCATACGGACGTCCCAGGATGACGAAACCGCCACCGGAGGTCCGGCCGCGGACCCCAGCCACGTGAGCAAAGGAGCCACATGAGCGCGACGATGGTCGACCCGGCCACCGAGACGCGGACCCCACGGTCCGACGGCGTCCCGGTGGCCCGCAAGGTCCCGTTCACCGCGAGGTTGCGACGGGACTACCCGCTGCTGATCATGGTCGCGCCGGCGGTGGTCCTGCTCCTGCTGTTCGTGTACGTCCCGATGCTCGGGAACGTGATCGCGTTCATGGACTACCAGCCGTACATCCCGATCGCTCAGAGCCCGTGGGTCGGGTTGTCGAACTTCCAGGTGCTCTTCGCGGACCCGGACTTCTGGCGCGCGACGCTCAACACGCTGGAGATCACGTTCATCCAGCTGGTGCTGTTCTTCCCGGTGCCGATCGCCCTCGCGCTGCTCATCCACTCGCTGGTGTGGCCGTGGCTGCGGGCGACCGTGCAGTCGGTCCTCTACCTGCCGCACTTCCTGTCCTGGGTCATCGTCGTCGGGTTCTTCCAGCAGTCGCTCGGCTCGGGCGGTGTCGTGAACCACGCGCTCCGGCAACTCGACGCCGGCACGATCAGCGTGATGAGCGACCCGTCGACGTTCAAGCTGCTGCTGACGAGCCAGGTGATCTGGAAGGACGCCGGCTGGGGGACGATCATCTTCCTCGCGGCCCTCGCGGCGATCGACGACAACCTGTACGAGGCCGCCGCGATCGACGGCTCGGGTGCGTGGAGCCGGTTCTGGCACGTGACGCTGCCCGGCATCCGGCCGATCATCGTGCTGCTGCTCATCCTGCGGCTCGGCGAGGCGCTGTCCGTCGGCTTCGAGCAGATCATCCTGCAACGGAACGCCGTGGGGGCCGATGCCGCCGAAGTGCTCGACACCTACGTCTACTACCACGGCGTCGTCGACGGGAACTGGTCCACGGGCATCGCCGTCGGCCTGATCAAGGGCCTCGTCGGGTTCGTCCTCATCATGGCGGCGAACAAGGCCGCCCACATGCTCGGTGAGCAGGGAGTGTATTCGCGATCATGAGCACCATCGTCCGTCCGGTCTGGGCCGGGAAGCCCAAGCCCGTCGTCCTCGCGCTGAAGGCCGTCGCGATCGTCCTGATCCTCGCGGTGGTGCTGTTCCCGTTCCTCATCGTCTTCTCGACGAGCGTGTCGAGCCAGGCCGACGTCACGGCCGCCGGCGGCTACGTCGTCTGGCCGCGGTCCTTCGACCTCTCCGCCTACGTGCAGATCCTGTCCGGCGGGGTCGTCACCCGCGCCGTGGTGGTCACGCTCCTGGTGACGATCGTCGGCACGGCGATCAGCCTCGCGTCGACCGTCCTCGCCGCCTGGGCGCTCAGCCGGCAGGGATCGCTCTTCCAGCGGCCGCTGCTGACGTTCGTCCTCATCACGTTCCTGTTCGCGCCGGGGATGATCCCGCTCTACCTGATGGTGAAGCAGCTCGGGCTCCTCGACAACTACTGGGCGCTGATCCTGCCGAGCGCGTTCAGCGTGTTCAACATGGTCGTCGTCCGCGGCTTCATGATGAGCATCCCGCAGGAGCTCATCGACAGCGCGAAGATCGACGGCGCCGGCGAGTTCCGCATCCTCTGGCAGATGGTGCTGCCGCTGTCGCGCGCGGTGATCGCCGTCGTCGGGCTGTTCTACGCGGTCGGGTACTGGAACGCGTTCTTCAACGCCCTGCTCTACCTGTCGGACTCGACGAAGTGGACGCTCCAGCTGGTGCTCCGGACGTACGTGCTGCAGGGATCGAGCCTGGTGTCCGGCGCCGGGTCGGACGCGACCATGCAGCCGCCGGCGGAGTCGATCCAGATGGCGGTGGTGATGATCGCGATCATCCCGATCCTCGCCGCCTACCCGCTCGTCCAGCGCCACCTCACCAAGGGCGTCTTGACCGGCGCCGTCAAGGGCTGACGCGGCCCCGCCGAACCACCCTCCACCCGAACGCTTCAAGGGAGAAGCCATGACCGACACGACCACCGCCGGCCTCAGCCGACGGACCCTCCTCTCCGGCGCCGCCTTCGGCCTCGTCGCGTTCAGCACGGCGGGCGGCCTCGCCGGCTGCTCCTCCGGCGGCACCGCCGCGACCATCTCCGACACGGTCGCCGCGCTGCCGACGTACGTGCCGATCACGAAGGGTCCGAAGCCGGACCTGCCCGGCAACGACGTCGTGCAGCCCGTGTACTACTCGTACCCCCAGGACAGCGAACTCTTCACCTCGGTGACCGGGAAGGTGGCCGACGGGTCGAAGACGTCCGGGTTCGTCGTCACGTACACGGCACCACCGCCCGCCGACAACTCGTTCCTCGACTACATCGGTGGTCTGACGAACACCGAGTACGACCTGACGTTCGTCCCCGGCGACTCGTTCGACACGAAGTTCGCCACGATGACGGCGGGCAACGACATCCCGGACATCGTCGAGTTCCTGACCTTCGCGATGCCACCACGGTTCCCGCAGCTGCTCGACGCGAAGTTCTCGGACCTGTCGGAGTACCTGTCCGGCGACGCTGTGAAGGACTACCCGAACCTCGCGAACATCCCCACCGCCTCGTGGCGGAGTGCCCGCATCAACGGGAAGATCTACGGTGTCCCGGAGCACCGCCCGCCGTTCGGCTCGGTCATGGTCTGCCGCCCCGACCTCATCGAACAGCTCACCGGCGCAGCACCCGCGCCGAAGGACAAGGACGAGTTCACCGAGCTCTGCAGGGCGGTCACGGACACCAAGGCCGGCCGGTACGCGATCGCCGGCGGCGGTGGATCGAGCGGCGTCGACTGGTCGTACGACTTCATCGGCGCGACCTTCGGCGTCCCGAACCAGTGGAAGCAGTCCTCGGGCGGGACGCTCACACACAAGAACGAGACCGGTGCCTGGCTCGAGATGCTCTCGTACATCAAGAAGCTCTGGAACCTCGGGATCTACCACCCGGACACCCCGAGCCTCGAGAGCGCCAAGGCGAAGACGTACATCAACAACGGCACCGTGCTCATGCACCTCGACGGCATCTCGGCGCTGCTCGACGTCACCATGCCGAAGGGGATCGTGACCGGCGGCATCGTGCCGTTCGGTGCCGACGGCGGGAAGGGCGCGAACTACCAGGGCACGTCGAGCTTCTCGTTCGCCGCACTGAAGAAGACCACCCCGGCGAGGATCCGCTCCCAGCTCCGGCTGCTCGACTACCTGTCGGCACCGTTCGGCTCGCGCGAGGCCTTCACGCTCACCCACGGCAAGAAGAACGTGCACCACACCGGCAGCGGACCGGATGCGGTGCTCACGAAGACCGGCGAGCAGATGATCAACGCCAGCTCGCTGTACCGGCTCGCGGCGGGTCCGCAGGTGCTCAACACCGCGGTCCGGATCGACGAGCAGCTCCGCCAGTCGCACGCGTGGCAGGTCGCCACGCAGGACATGCTCGTGAAGAACCCGGTCGACGGCTTCTACTCCCCCTCGGCCACGTCCACGCAGTCGGCGAACCAGGCGTTCAACAGCGTCTGCAACGACTACGTGCTCGGTCGGACGAACCTCGCCGCCGTCAAGGCCGGGGTGAAGACGTGGACCGCTGCCGCAGGCGACAAGATGCGCAAGGAGTACAGCGAGGCGATGGAGAAGCAGGGCTGAGCCCTGGGCTCCGAAACCGAGCGCCCGGTCAGGCGGTCCAAGCCGCCGGGTGCCGCCGCTGCCACCGGAGCCGTCGCTCGAGCTGCGCGCCGATCGCCAGGAGCACCCGCTCGCCACCGGGACGCCCGATGAGCTGCACGCCCATCGGCAGTCCCGCGCCGTCCGGGTGCTCCTCGTCCGTCACACCGACGGGCAGCGTGATCGCCGGCAGCCCGGCCACGTTCGCCATCGACGTCCACGGCGAGTAGGCGCACTGGCGGCGGAAGTCCTCCTCCGGGTCGGACCCGTACCAGCCGAGCGGCCGCGGCGTGAGCGCGAGGGTCGGCGTGAGGACGGCGTCGAACCGGTCGAACGCACCGATGAGCGCCGCCGAGAAGGTGTCGAGCGCCGTCATCGCGTCGAGCACCTGCGTGCCGGTCAGCGTGCGGCCGCGGTCGACGAGCCACGACACCAGCGGCGTCAACCCGGACAGGTCGATCCCGGGGACCATCGGCAGCCGGGCGGCGCTCGACTCCCACGCCACCCGGAACGCGTCGGCGTACGGCGCCCGGGGCATCCGGACGTCCTCGACGCCGTGCCCGACCTCGCCGAGCACCCGGACGGCGGTCTCGACGGCGGCGCGTGCCCCGGGGTCGACCACCACGTCGACGGTGTCGTCCCAGGGGGAGCCTTCGAGCAGCCCGACGACGAAGCGCCCCTCGCCGCGGACGGCCGCGGCGGTGAACGGCCCCTCGCCGACGTCGGGCGTGACCAGCGCGTACGGGTGCGGCTCCGGGAGCCCGGTCGGCGACACGAGCGCGTCGAGCAGCATGCCCGCGTCCGCGACGTTCCGCGTGATCGGCCCCGCGACCGACAGCCCGCCGACGCCCGAGCGCCCGGGCATCGACGGCACACGACCACGGCTCGGCTTCAGCCCCACCAACCCCGTCGCCGCCGCCGGGATCCGCACGGAGCCCCCACCGTCCGACCCCACCGTGGCCGGGAGGAGTCCGGCCGCGACCGCGACCGCCGCGCCGCTCGACGATCCCCCGGGCGCGCGGCTCGTGTCGTACGGGTTCCGGGTCACGCCGAACCGGGTCTCCGACGACGAGGACATCCCGAACTCGGGTGACGCCGTCTTGCCGAGGCTCACCGCGCCGGCGGCGTCGAGCGCCGCGACGAGCGGGTGGTCGGCTGCCGCGGGGCGGTCGGGCAGACTCGTGGTTCCGTTCCGCGTGGCGACGCCGGCGCGGTCGTACAGGTCCTTGTCGGCGGACGGGAGGCCCCACAGCGGCCTCGACGTCGGCACCCGGTGGCCGAGGTGCTCGGCTCGGTCGCGTGCGGCGTCCGCGGTCACCGTCACGAAGGCGCCGAGACCGGGATCGAGCCGGGCGATCCTCGCCAGGTAGTGGTCGGTCACCTCGAGCGCGGTCGCCTCACCGCGTCGGATCCAGTCCCAGAGTTCCTGCGCGGCGAGGTGGTGGAGTTCGAACACCGCCTCAGCCTAGATGCGAGCGAAAATCTGAACATCCACTCAGTGACGCGTCCCCCGTTCGGGGGGCCGATCCGCGGCTGTCCCAGAGCATTGCTCATCCGATTCCCCTGGGGACTCCTCGGCGCGCGGGCAGTGAGCACGGGGTACGGTTCCGCGTCGCTCACGACCCGCAGGAGGACGCGAGCAGACGGTGATCAGGGACACCCGGAAGAAGGACATGGACAACAGGGAAACGAACCACACGACCAGGACCCGCACCAGGAGGCGAGTCGCCGCAGGGATGGCACTCGTCGCGGCCGGCGCCGTCGTCATCGGACTCGCGCAGCAACCGAGCGCGTCCGAAGCGGCGACCACCTCGCTGACCAAGATGCCCACGGGCACGGTGGTGTCGAACGGTCGGACGTGGAAGCAGACGTACGCCGAGGACTTCTCCACCGCTGCACCGCGCGGCAGCGTCCTCAGCAAGTACCCGGGCCTCGGGGCCTACGACGGCTACCGCGACACGAGTGGTCGCGGGCTCTACGCACCGGACAAGGTGCTGAGCGTCAAGGACGGCAAGCTCGACTTCTGGGTGCACTCGGAGAACGGGCAGCCACTCGTCGCCACGGTGCTGCCGGACAACTACCGCGCACACACCACGGGTCGGGTGTCCATCCGCTACAAGACGACGGACACCCCGGGCTACAAGTTCGTCGGCATGCTGTGGCCGACGGACGACGACTGGAACAAGGGCGAGATCGACTGGCCCGAGGGTGACCTCGGCAGCACGGCTCGACCCGCGTCGGCGATCCCGGGATCGATGCGGAACGGGATGATGTCGTTCGACGGCAGCGTGCAGAAGCCGACCAAGTCGGCCCAGAGCGGCGGCTACCACGTGGCGACCACCGAGTGGGACCACGGCGTGGTCCGGTTCTACTGGAACAACTCGCTCGTGTCGGTCACCCGCAAGGCGGTCCCGACGGACCCGATGCGGGTCACGCTGCAGGCGGAGACCGCCATCGGCGGCTCCGTGCCGGCGTCCGCGAGCGGACACGTCGACATCGACTGGGTCTCGATCTGGGACTGACCGAGTGAAGGACTGGAGGCGCGGTGCCAGCTGGCACCGCGCCTCCAGTCCGTGATCCTCGCGTCCACGTCCTTGCATCCTTCGGAGGAACCCCGCGGAGTGCGTCCCTTCGCCGGTCGTCCGTCGGACGCGCCGTTCGTAGCGTCGATGCCATGACGATCACCACCGAAGACCGGCACACCGCCGGCACCGGCACCCCCCGACGGACAGGGGTCCGCGGGGTCATCACGCGGCACCCGCTCGCCTCCTTCGCCACCCTCGCCCTCGGCCTCAGCTGGCTGGCGTGGATCCCCTACATCCTGTCGCCGCACGGCCTCGGCGTCTGGGACCTCCACTTCCCCGAGTTCCTCGGCACGGCGCAGTTCACCGGCGTCCTGCCGGGAGCGTTGCTCGGCCCCCTCGGCGGTGCCTTCCTCGTGACGGCGATCGCCGACGGCCGCCCCGGACTCCGCCGCTGGGTCGGTCGGCTCTGGCGCTGGCGGGTCGCCTGGTACTGGTACGCCCTCGCCCTCGTCGGCGTGCCCGCGATCATCGTCGCCACGGGGCTGCCCTTCGCCGGCGGCCAGGTGCAGGCGCCGAGTGCGCTCGCGCTGCTCGCCCTCGTTCCCGGCCTCGTGGTGCAGCTCTTCTCCACCGGGCTGTCCGAGGAGCCCGGCTGGCGCGACTTCGCCCTGCCGCGACTGCAGGAGCGGTTCGGCCCGCTGGGCGCCGCCGCCGTCCTCGGCCCGCTGTGGGCGCTCTGGCACATGCCGCTCTACCTCAGCGACTGGGGCGGGTGGCCGGACGCGCACTGGACGGAGCCGGTCGTGTTCGCCGTGTTCACCATCACCTTCAACGTCGTGATGACGTGGGTGTTCAACCGCACCGGCGAGAGCCTGCCCGTCGCCCTCCTCCTGCACGTCGGCGTGAACAACACCATCTCGACGCTGTGGGCCGACATGTACCCGGGGATGACCGCCGGCACGATGATGCACGGCCTCGCGATCGTGTCCACCGTCGCGGCCCTCGTCCTGCTCGTGGTGACACGGGGGCGGCTCGGCTACACCGACGGCGGACGCGGCGGCAGCGGCCGCACCGTCGGCACGCCCCGACTCGTAGGATCGAACGATGGCACCCGCTGACGCGCCCGACCGACGCGACGCACGCGGCGTGCCCACCCGACGACGCCGCTGGACCGACCTGCTCGTCGCCGCCGGTACCGCCGTGGTCACGCTCGGACTCCTGCTCGGCCTGCCGCCACTCGACGCCATGGACCCGGACACCACGGACACGATGGGAGCCGGTCCCGGGTTCCCCGAGGTCGGCGGGAGCGCGTGGACCCTCCTCGCGATCACCCTGGTCGCCCAGTCGGCCCTGCTGCTCGGTGCCCGCCGAGCACCCCGCTCCGTGCTCCTCGCCGTCAGTGCACTGCCGATCCTCCTGGCCCTCGTGTCGACGAGCGCCGCGTTCGGCCTCACCGCACTGCCCGTCGTCGTGGCCGTCGTGCTCGCCACGCTCCGGGTCCCGCTCCCCCGCCTCTGGCCGGCCGTCGCGGGATCGGCGGTGCTCGTGGCGGTCGGCACGGGGACCACGTGGGCCCACGGCTCCGGCGCGATGCGGAGCGGCGTCGTGTCCGGGCTCGGCGCGTCGGCCGGGCAGGGCGTGCTGCAGGCCGTCGGCGCGGTCGGACTCCCCCTCGTGGTGACGCTCATCGTCCGATCCCGCCGCGAGCTCCGGGCCGCACGCCGCGCCGAGTCGGACGCCCGCACCGCGGCAGCCGACGCCCGCAGCGCGGCAGCCGACGCCCGGACCGCCGAGGCAGCCGCCCTCGCCCGGGAGCAGGACGCCCGCGTCGAGGCGGCCGTCTCCCGCGAACGCGCCGCGATGGCCCGCGAGCTGCACGACATCGCCGCCCACCACCTGTCCGGGATCGCCCTGATGTCGGCCGTCGTCGACCGGCAGATCGACACCGACCCGGACGGCGCGCACGAGGGTGTCCGGCAGGTGCGCGAGCAGAGCACGGCCGTCCTCGAGGACCTCCGCCGCCTCGTCGGACTCCTCCGCGACGACACCCCCGCCGAGACCGTGGTCGAGACCGTCGCCGGCATCGTCGACCTCGTCGAGGCCGCCCGCACGCGCAGCGCGGTCGAGCTCACCGTGCAGCCGGGCGACCACCCGCTGGCGGACGGCATCGGTCCGCTCACCCAGCTCGTCGCCTACCGCACCGTCCAGGAGGCCCTCGCCAACGTCGCGCTCCACGCCGCCGGCGCACCGTGCCGGGTGACCGTCGACGACCGCGACCCCGACCACCTGACGGTCCGCGTCGAGAACGGGGTGCCCACCGCACCGTCCGTCGGCAGCTCGCCGTCGGGTGGGAACGGACTGCGCGGCATGCGCGAGCGGGCAGAACTGGTCGGGGCGCTCCTCCAGGTCGGACCCACCGGTGACGGTGGCTGGACGGTCGAGCTGGTGACGGCTCGGGAGGCGCGACCCGACGCCGACACGTCGGCCCACGCGCAGGAGGTGGCCGGGTGATCCGCGTGCTGGTGGCGGACGACCAGCCGCTGGTTCGCGCCGGTGTCTCCGCCCTGCTGTCCGCAGAGCCCGACATCGAGGTCGTCGGGGTCGCCGCCGACGGCGGCGAGGCCCTCGCGCTCGCCCGGAGCACCCGGCCCGACGTCGCGTGCCTCGACATCCGGATGCCGGTGCGGAACGGCATCGAGGTCACACGCGAACTCTGCGCCCCCGGGGCCGACCCTTCGGTCCCGGTGCTCGTGCTCACCACGTTCGACCTCGACGACCTCGTGTTCGGCGCACTCGAAGCGGGTGCGTCGGGCTTCCTCCTGAAGGACGCCGAGCCGGACGTGATCGTCGGGGCGGTGCGGCAGGTCGCGGCCGGGAACGGCACCATCGACCAGGCGCTCACCCGTCGTGTGCTGCGCGAGTTCGTCGCGCGGCGAAGTCTGCAGCCGGTGTCGGGCGACCGGGCGGACGAGGTCCTCACGGCACGCGAGCGGGACGTGCTCCTGCTGCTCGCCCAGGGGATGTCGAACGAGGAGATCGCCGCCGCGCTCGTCGTCGAGGTCTCCACGGTGAAGTCGCACCTCGCCCGGATGCTGCCGAAGCTCGGGGTGCGGTCGCGGCTGCAGGCCGTGGTGTGGGCGTACCAGAACCGGATCGTGACGGTGCCGGACGGGTCCTGACGGTGGTCGTGCGCGGTGCGGTGCGGCGCGGGCGTGTGCGGGTGCTGCGGCCGTCAGGCGCGGCGGCGGTACCGGATGTGGGTCGTCAGCGGCGAGTGCAGGACCTCGACGGGCTCGAAGTCGAACGACTCGGCGCCGTCCGCGAAGATCCGCTCCCCGGAGCCCAGCAGCACCGGGGCGACGTCGAGCGTCAGTTCGTCGACGACCCCGGCGGCGAGCGCCTGGCGGACCGTCGAGGCGCCGCCGGCGATGTCGACCCCGGCGTCTCCGGCCGCCTCGACGGCGCGCGTGTAGGCGGCGTCGAACCCGTCGGTGACGAAGTGGAAGGTCGTGCCGCCGTCGAGCTCGATCGGGTCGTGGGCCGTGTGCGAGAGCACGAAGACGGGTGCGTGGTACGGCGGTTCGTCGCCCCACCAGCCCGTCCAGTCGTCGGGCCGCTCGGTGCTGGGCGGCCCGAACATGTTCTGGCCCATCACGTACGCGCCGCGGGGTCGCATGAGCCAGCCCGCTGCCGTGCGGTCCGCCTCGCCGACGTCGGCGCCGGGCATGTGCCAGGTGTGGAGCTCCCCGCCCCGGCGTCCGAGGGGTTGGTCGAGGCGCTGGTCGGGCCCGGCGACGAAGCCGTCGAGGGAGATCGACATGTGGCAGGTGGTGTCGGTCATCAGGTGCGCTTCCGTTCGAGGGCTCCGGCTCGGTCGTGGGTTCAGGCTCGGACGTGTTCGGCGAGCACGTCCCGCACCGTCGTCCAGCCCTCTGCACCGTACCGCTCGTCGTCGACGTGGCGCAGCGTGGCCTCGCCGCTGAACATGCTGACGAAGTACTGCATGCCCTGCCACGCCGGGAACGGCTCGTCGTCGCCGGCCTTCGACAGGCGCCGTCCCACCCGGGCCATCGCCGAGAGCGTCGACGCGGTCCCCGCCCACTGCAGTCGGAAGGGGGTGCCGGTGAGCCGGGACATCGTGTCGGCGATGCTCCGCGAGGTCACCCGGTCCCCCGCGACCTCGACGAAGCGCGGTGCACCCGGGTCGAGCGCGACGAGGGCGGTGGTGCGGGCGACGTCGTCCTTCGTGGTGAAGTCGAGCACCTGGTCGGCCGAGGACCAGTAGAGCACCCGCTGTCGGTCGAACAGGATGAGCGGCGCCTGCCCGGTGAGCATGTCCGTGAACGCGCCGTTCAGCACCGACGTCGCCCGGATGCGTGCGGCGTCGAGGTCGGCGGCGAACTCGCGGCGCAGCTCGAAGTTCCGGTTCGTCCCCGGGGTGATGGACCGGTAGTCGGCGGCGTAGTCGGACGGGATGAACCGTTCGACGCCGGCGTCCACCGCTGCCCGGAGCAGGGCGCGCTGCGCGTCGACGATCACCGAGCGCGTGCCGCTCACCGCGGACACCACGACCTCGGCCCCGGCGAGCGCCGAGGTGAGCGCTGCGTGGTCGTCGTAGTCCGCGCGGACCACCTCGACGTGGTCGTCGCCTTCGGTCGGTGCCGTCGCGGTGGACCCGGGGCGGGTCAGGACGCGGACGTGGGTGTCGTGCCGACGGAGTGCCCGGACGATGCGTCCGCCGAGGTCACCGGTCGCGCCGGCGACGAGGACGGTGGTGGTCACGCCTTCTCGACGTCGGAGAAGAGCCCGGTGAAGGTCACTCCGGTGGCGCCGAGCTGGCCGAAGAACGCGCCCGCTTCCTCGCCGGCGACGGCTGCCGACGCGTCGTCGTAGGAGTCGAAGTACAGGTCGAGCGTCCGGTGCGCCGGGGTGGGCGTACCGTCCTCCTTCGGCCAGACCTTGCCGGCCTCGAGGCGGCGGAGCTGCGGCAGGGCGCCGGCTGCTTCCTCGAGCGCGGGGTACGCCTGCTCGAAGGCAGCGGGGTCGGTCGGGTTGTCGATGATGAGGGTGATCTTGGTCGTCATGGGGCCAGTGTTCTCCCTCATCGCTGTCGCCGTGCGGAGGGGTCGGATCTCGTCGCTGCGCGCCCACTCGTCTCCGTCGAGTTCGACTGGTCACCGGGTGGTTCGGGGAGGTTCCGGTCCGCGATGCGACGCCGACTCGTGCGGTACGGCTGGCCCCAGCGAGCCCTCGGCCGCCCGCCTCGGTGGCCGATCGGCTGACGAGACGAGCTCGCAGGCCAGTGGCTGGACGCGGCGAGTGTCAGACGCCCACCTGCCCAGGCGGACAGCGGCTGGCCGACCGGTGGATCACCTCCCCCTCTCGGTGGATGCGCAGGCTCTCGCGCAGCTGTCAGGCTCCGACCGGCGCAACGCGTCATACCGATGAGGGGATCGAACGTGAACACGAGAACACACGCACTTCGACGCACGACCTTCGTGAAGACCGCCCGGAACAACTGCAGTTGAGGTGCAACCGATGTTGCTGAAGTTCATCCCGATCCCGATCATCATCCTCGGCTTGATCGGTTTCCTCGCCGACATCAGTTGGTGGTTGCTCGCCATCCTCGGAGCCGCCTCGGCACTCGCTCTCATCGCCGGAGACGCCCTGATCGCTCGACACAAGCGCCAGACGTCAGCACGCCGTTGAGACAACGAGAGCCGCAACACCCATCGGTACTGGGGCTCTCGTTTCTCCACAGCGCAGCGTTCTCAGCGTGACACTCATCACCAGAACGCCCCGCCCCGCCTACCGAACACGAGTTGATGCCCCGGCGTCCATGCTTCCGGCGATTGCAGGAGTGGCCCCGGCTCGAGTACTGAAGCCACGCGCCTGTGGCGGCGACCGGTTGCGGATCAGATGTCGAGACCTTGCTCAGGTCCCCACGCTTGTCCGACCAGTCATCCGGATCGCACATGGGTGACAGGATGCTGGTCATGCCGACCATGAGTGCGCTTCTTGTCATCGATCTGCAGCGGGGCGTGATGAGGGACTGTTTCGACGCGGAGGGTGTGCTCGCGCGGACCGCCCGACTCGTTGATCGTGCCCGAGCAAGCGATGTGCCTGTCGTGTGGGTGCAGGATCACGACGACTTCGCGGAGGGGTCCGGAGACTGGCAACTGGCGGCGCCGCTGGAGCGGCGATCGAACGAGCCACTGGTGAAGAAGGAGTACCGGGACTCGTTCTCGGACACGGACCTCGACGAGGTCCTGGATCGCTTGGGCGCGCGGCATCTCGTCGTCGCGGGTGCGCAGAGCGACTACTGCATCCGGACGACGACCCAGGCCGCGGCCGCGCGCGGCTTCGACGTGACGCTGGTGTCCGATGCACACACGACCACGGACGCAGAGCACGACGGTGTCCGCATCAGTGGGGAGCAGATCGTCGCCCACACGAACATGTACTTCGGCGGGCTCAGGTACCCCGGCCGGCACTACGCCGCCGAGCGACACGACCGAGTGGAATTCGCGCCCGGTCCCTGACGGATCGGCTACCGGATGAGCTCCTGGATCACATCGAGGCCGTCGTGGCAGCGCTGGACGTACCCGGCGTACAGATCCGCACGGTTGTCGAGCGCCCAGCGGGTGACGTCGACGAGATGCAGAGCGGTCATCATCGCGAGTTCATCCCGCGCCCGGTCCGAGCCGAGACCGGCGGTTTGGGCGAAGTCGTCGTAGTCCTGCCGATCGACCGATTCGTCGATGAAGCACCACTCGAAGACCCGCCGAGCGTCGGTCCAAGGCGTTGGTCCGGTCTCGGCGCCGCCCCAGTCGATCAGGACGGGCGGTGTCTCCGGGCCGCGGGAGATGAGGTTGCGTGGCGCGAGGTCGCCGTGTGCCAGGCCGTGTTCGTAGGTCCTACGAGCCAGGTGGGCGAACATGCGCTCGACGACTGCTGGTTGCTCGTAGGCGCCGTCCGTGAAGAGCACGTCATCCGGCCCGAGGGAAGTGCGGTTGTAGTCGAGGTGCGCGGCCCACGCGGTGTCGAGGTCCTTCCCGAACCGGGAGTAGAGGGAGAGCGGGGCGTCTTGCAGGGGCACCCTGCCGACCGTGCGGGCATAGACGCCGAGCCACGACCACGGCCGTAGTACCGCGCGGTCGTCAGGTGCGACGTAGGTCGACAACGAGAACGGAACCCCACCCTCCACTCCGTGAGCGATGGGTTCCGCGGTGGCGATGCCCGTTCGGGCGGCAGCGTCCGCCGCCCAGGCCTCGACTGGGAACTCATCGGCGCGGAGCGGATCGACCGGGTACCGGAGAACGACGGGGTTGCCTCCTGCGCGTTCGACGCGGAACGTGTGGTTGACCGTGCCGCCCGGGAGCGGTTCGAGATGTGTGGGCGTTCCACCGATGCTCCGCATCACCGCGCTGAGCCAGGCGTCGTCGACCATGGTGGTGTCCACCCTCCCATTGTGATGCGGATGGAGCCCGCAGCTGCGTGCCGACCGGTCGTCCGCCCGCACTCCTCTGGGTGGCGGCTGAGCGCGAGACGGGGACGGCCAGCAAGATGGATCGGACCACGCGAGCGCGGCGGTCGGAGAGGACACCGTGACGAACGACATCAGCGATGCCGGACTGCAGGCAATGATCGACCGAGCCGGGCAGATCACCGCCGACGAGGCAGAGTCGCTCGACATCGCGTGGAAAGCCGACGAGGCGATCCTGCTGCCGGAACCGAGTGCCTCCCTCGCGATCCAGGGAGGCGCTGACGGGCGGATGGTCACGAACGCCGACCTCGTGGCCGCTTGGCAGCACGCGCTCGAGGCCGCTGGCGCAGCGGGACGCGTCGAGGAGATCGAGGCCGCGCAGGAGGCTGGACGCGCGGTGCGACACTCGGAGGCGCACCTCCGGGATCGTGCGGGCGCCGAGGAAGCAGTCCGATCCGCGGTGCTCGCGAGCGGGGTACGCGACCTCGTCTCGGACGACGAGTACGCCACGCTGACGGCCGTCTGGCGCAAGGTGCTCGGGGAGGTCTGACCCGTCGGCTGCTCGCGCTCCACCGAGAGCCTCTCGCCGCCTGGTGTGGAGCCGGCGGATCAGGGGCGAGCGACGCCGCTGAAGTCCGGGGAGCCGTCCGGCGCCGCCGGCAGCGGCGTTCCGTCGACGTAGCGCGGCCACGCGAGCGCGCGGGCGCCGTCCGGTCGACGTTCGTAGAGCAGACCGTCGCTGCCCGTGACCGTCAGCGCCGTTTCCTGGGTCGTCCGGGCGCCGTCCGCTCGGGCCGACCGGGCTGCCTCAGCCGGAAGCACCTCATGGTCGACGAGCCGCCCGGGCGCCGTTGGAGGGACGGCAGGTCCGGGCACGCTCGTCCACTCGCCGACGGGCGGATCGGCTGCACCGTGCTTCTCCGAGCCCGACACCCCCGTGGGCTCCACCACCGGTGGCGTGGTGGAAGCCGCACCGTTCGGCGTCGAGGACGGTCGTGGCCACACGGCTGCGGACGGCTCGGAGGACCCACCCTGGCCCCCGCGGTCGTGGTCACGCGGTCGGAACAGCGCGTTGCTCAGCGGCACGACGACGGTTCCGAGCAGGTCGAGGATGACCACGACCCACACCAGTCGCCAGAACCCGCTGGCGAGGTCGAGGTCGGGAGCGAGGAGGGGCACCGACAGCAGCAGGGCGAGGAGCGCGATCACCCCGACGGTCGCCTTCGCGACGAGCTGCAGCAGCGGGGTCGGGTACCGCCGGTGGATGACGAGGAGCAGGTGCACGTGCAGCAGCGCGAAGCGTGCGACGAACACGATGCCGATCCACTGCATGAACCGTTCGCCGACGAGCCAGATCCCGTCCCCGCCGAGCGGGTCGACCGGCACGATCCAGACCTTGGCCAAGCCGGTCACGAGCAAGTACAGCGAGACGACGATGCTCGCGAACGCGAACCTCCCGGACCGCCGCGACGACACGTCGGCGTCGTACCAGGACAGGAGCGCGAACACGACGACCACGACGACGGTCAGCAGGAGTTGCACGGCGACCCGGCCGAAGTCCCCGAGGAGCACCGCGACGATGCCGACCAGGCCGGCAGCGACGACGGCACCGATGATCGTCCGGAACACCAGTGGACGGACCCGCGCCCACCGTGGGTCGATCGTGCCCGTCACCACATCCGTACTCGCCATGCGCGCCCTCCCTCACGTCGATGTCCCCGAACACTAGCGGCGCTCGACCGTCCGCACAGCACCGTGAACGGGGGCCGCTCGGTTCGCGCACGGCCGTCCCTTCGACCATCGGTCAGTGATCAGATGCCCGTGACGCTGTGCGCTCGGAAGAAGTATCCGTCCTGTCCGGCAGGGTAGGGCTCCACCGCGAACCGCACGGCCTGGCCGGTCCGCAGCGAGAGGAAGCCGGGACCATCCAGGACGGAGAAGTGCACGAAGACGTCAGACTCGAGCGCTTCCGAACGGAGGGCGCCCCAGCCGTCGTCGTCACTCCACCGAACACAAACGCCTTCGACGACCTGCACGACCGCAACGTACCGCGTGGAGGCGTCCGGCTGCCGAACGGCTACCGAAGGTCAACCACAGCGGGATCATCGGTCGAGGCCGTCCACGCCTGTCGGCGACCAATCGCTGCCCCGTCCGCTGGCGCGCGGGTCGGCGACCACGCTGCTGGTGACCTCCGACATCGCCCGCAGCGAAGTGAGGCCTACGGACCCGGCCCGGCTCGAACGGGCAGCCACCCTCGCCGTGCTGCGGGCAGGACGCACCCGTACCGGGTAGATGCGCCTTGGACGGGCTCGCGTGGAGCCTACAGCCACTCAGCGAGCAGTCGTTCTGGGTCCTGTCGGCGGGCATCTGTGCGAACTAGCGGTCGTCGTGACCGTCGGCGCGCTCTGTGCTCGCCCACGCGGACGAGCGGTAGCGGGGCGCCGAGCAGCTGACTCCAGCCCTTTCGACGACCGATCCGCTTGCGCGACGACGCAGCGGGTAGCGTTGGCCTGGTGGGTGCTCTCTGGATCGGGCTGGCGGCCGTGGTCTGCCTTACTTGGGGCAGTGTCCTGCTCACCTTCCCCGAGCCGATCGCACGGTTCTCTCGGAAAGTGCAAGGCGAGTTCTGGGGAGGTCAGTTCACCCCGGAGTTGTCGAGGTTCATCGGGTGCGGTTTCGTGCTCGGCGGTGTGGTGGTGGCAGTGACGCTGCTCGTGCACATCCTTCGTGGTTGAAGGAGCGCCTCTTCGGAGGAGCTCCCACCGAGCCAGGTCGGGTGTCCGAGCAGTCAGCTGTCGAGTGCGATGACCATGACGCCCCACCACGAGCACTTCACAAGACGACCGAGACACCGGATCAGCGCAGGTGCACGAGTCCAGCGCGCGTCGGGAGGAAGCCGCAGGCCCCCTCGTAGAACGGCACCATGTCCTCGCCGTAGTCGACGAACAACCACTCGCAGCCGGCAGCGCGGACCGCTTCCACCGCGAAGCGGACGACCGTGGTCCCGAGGCCCTGGTGCTGACGAGACGGATGTGTCTTCGTGTCGATGAGGAACGCGTGGTCCGCACCGTCCCACGCGACGTTCACGAATCCGACCAGGGCCCCGTGCGTGTCCCGGGCTGCGACCCAGCCGAGCGAGTGCGGGCGGACCCGATCCCACCAACCGGGCTCGGGCGTCCCTCCGTGTGCCGCGGTGAGGTCCACGAGCTCGTCGTCGCCGATGCTCGAGCGCCAGGTCAGGGTCACGTCCTTGTGGTGCATCGTCCCAAGCTCCCACGACGGAGTCGGCTGCACCAGGGGCGTCATCGCGGACCGGCGTTCGACCGACCACTCCCGGAGCGGCCGTGCGAGGATCGGGGCCGTGGGGGAAACGAGAGTGTTGCCGGCGGACGCGCCCGAGGTCGCGGAACTCGAAGCGCAGGGCTGGAGCGTCACCGCCCGGTCGTTCGGCGCCCAGCTCGACGCCGACCGGATCGACCGGCAGCAGCTGCAGTCGCTCGTGGACCGCACCGCCGACATCGGTGCGACGCGGCCGCTCGGTCCCGACGACGTCGACGCGGTCCTGCGGCTCGACGCGCTGACGGCCCACGACTACCCCGGCGGCGTCGCGACCCAGCACGAGCCGCTCGACCGCGGGGCAGCGACCCCCTCATCGGCACGGCCCGCGTTCGGCACGGTCACGCCGGACGGCGAACTCGTCGCGATGACGTTCGTCGACACCGACGGGCCCCACGCCGAGACCTCCTTCACGGTCGTGCACCCCGGCCTGCGTGGCCGCGGGCTCGGACAGGCGGTCAAGGCTGCGTCAGTGCTCGCGTTGGCGGACGCGGGCACGACCCGGTTCCGCACCGGCGGTTCCGCGGAGAACACCGCGATCACGGCGGCGAACGCCGCCCTCGGCTACGTCCGCGACGAGGAGTGGGTGACGCTCGAGCCGCGCCATCGGTGAGGACGTACGCACCGTCGGACGGGAGGCGCGGGTCGGGCCCGCACCGCGCCTCCCGTCCGTCAGACCAGCCGCTGGGCGATGCTGCCGACCGGTCCGTCGAGCACGGCCTCGTCCTGGTGCAGCTCAGCTCCGCGACGACGCGTACGGTTCCCAGAACTGGAGCCGGTTGCCGAACGGGTCGATGACGAGCATCGTCCGTCCCCAATCGTTGGAGTCGAGGCCGGGCCGGGACCGCGGGTGCCGCTGCGCGAGCAGGGCGTCCCGGTAGGCGGCGACGTCGTCGACGACGAGCATGACTGCCCCTCCCGGTGTGGCGTCACCGTGGTGCTCGGTCAGGTGCAGCACCTTGCCGTCGAGCGACACCTGCGCGTACACGGGCAGGTCCGGTTCGAACCGGTGTTGCCATTCCCACTCGAACCCGAGGTAGTCGCAGTAGAAGGCTCGGGCGACCGCGTGGTCGAACACCCGCAACACCGGGATGACCCTCGGCGCGCTGCGCTTCTCCGGGTCCTGCCGGTGGTGCAACGCGGCCAGGGTGTTCCAGTCACGGAGGCCTGCTGCGTGGGCGGCTGCTTCGAGCACCTTCGAGTGCGGGATGCCAGTACCGGTGCTGAGCTCGCGCGCGAGTCGCTTGGCTTCTTCGATCGTGATCACGATGTTCCAATCGCGCGATGGGGCCTGGTTCCTGCGTTGCCAGGGATCGCGGAAGGATCGAGATCGACCGGAAGAGGATCGTTCGTCGGTGTTCACCGGATGCAGGGGCTGGCCACCGGAGCCGACGTCAGCCTACCTCCGGGCGTGCTACCGGTCGAGGGTCGCGGAGCGCACGGCGCACCGTCGGACGGGAGGCGCGGGTCGGGCCCGCACCGCGCCTCCCGTCCGTCAGACCAGCCGCTGGGTGATGCTGCCGACCGGTCCGTCGAGCACGACGTCGGCGAGCGCGCCGTTCACCAGCGGCATCTGCGGCGGCTGGTGGCCGGTGTCGAAGTCGAGCACCACGGGGATGCCGAGGTCGCCGAGTGCGTGCCGCACGGCCTCGTCCTGGTCCAGCTGGGGCACCGCCGCGCCCTCGGTGCGGCCGATGAGGACGCCGTTCGCGTCGTCGAACCAGCCGGCGAGCCGCAGCGACGTGAGCATCCGCAACGCGGTGACCGCGTTCGACTCCGCGGCCTCGAGGTACACGATCGTGCCCTCCGGCGCGTCCCGCCGGGCGAAGCCGGGGACGTCGCCGTAGGGGGTTCCGGCGAGCAGTGACACGGTCTCGAGGCACCCGCCGATGAGGCGTCCGCGGATCGCGACCTCGGACGCGCCGTCGAGGGCGCGCCAGCGGGTCGGGGTGTCGTAGGCGCCGTCGCGGTCGAGGACCTCGTCGGCCCAGGCGCCCCACGGGCGGCTGCGACGACGCGGGGCACTGCGCTGCTCGACCGTGCCGGCGGCTGGGAGCGCTGCGACCTCGGTCCACCGGGCGAACTCGGCGGGGAGCTCGTACGGCTCGTCCATCAGGTTCGCACCGTGCAGGGTCGCCAGGCCCGTCATCGTCGTGAGCGGGAGGAGCAGGGTCGAGATGTCCGACCAGCCGGCGAACCAGGGGCGCGAGGCGGCGAGGGCGTGCCAGTCGACCGACCCGACGAGTTCGATCGCGAGCTCACCACCCCACGGCGGGAGGACGACGTCGGCGCTCCGGAACGCGTCGTGCAGGTCGGCGACGCGTTCGGCGACGCTGGCCGGGACGAGCCCCGGGGTGGTGGCGTGCGGCCGCACGTGCACGCTGAGTCCGCGTGCCGTCAGGGCGTCCGCGCCGTCCCGCAGTCGGCCGTGCAGGTGCTCCGGGACGCCCATCGAGGGCGCGGGGACCTCGACGCGCCCGCCGGCGACCAGGGGCCTCGGGTAGGTGATGCCCGCCATGCTCAGGCGGGGGCCATCCGACCGGCGCCGACCGGCAGCGGTCCGGCGCGGTACACGAGCGACACGTCGGTCGCGGTCACGGCCCTGGTGGCTGCGCCGAACCGCCACACGCGGTTGTAGAGGTAGACGCCGATCTCCGTGCCGCCGTCGTCCGGGACCGCCCACGTGCCGGTCCCCCACTGCGCCGGGTGGCCGACGCCGTCGATCGTCACGGTCGGTCGGGCGAACCAGGTGAGCATCGGGCGGGTGATCTCGAGTTCCACGCGACGCTTGGTCGTGCCGGACGGCTGTGTCGTTTCCACCGTCGCAGGATACGGGGCCGCCGCGCGCGACAGCCTGCCGGAGCCGTCACGCCCGACGTGTTGCCCCGGCTCAGCCGTCGCGCATGTGCGCCGCGATCGCCGCGCGGTCGGCGGGGTCGAGCGGCGCCACCGGGTACCGGGTCGTGTCCTCACGGAACTCGTACCCGTCCCCGGAGGCGCGCGGGATGACGTGCAGGTGTGCGTGGGGGACGCCCTGGTCGGCCACGGAGCCGTTCGACATCACCAGGTTCGTCCCCTCGACGGCCGCGCCGAGCACCTGGCGCAGTGCACGGTCGGCGCGCTGGGCGACGAGGGCGAGCTCGGTGACCTCGCGGGTGTCGAGCGCGGCGAGGTCGGTCGCGTGCCGGAGCGGCAGCACGAGCAGGTGCCCCGGGTTGATCGGGTGCCGGTCGAGGACCGCGACGACGAGGTCGCCGCGGACGACGACCTCGAAGGAGTCGGCCGCGAGGGCGGCGCAGAAGTCGCAGTCGTGGTCGTCGGTCATGCCCTCGACCGTACCGGGACGAATCGCGGTCGCCGGTTCCCGGACCGGCACACCACCGAGGGGTGTAGGCCAGGAAGCACCTTGCAGGGAAGGTCGGTGGACGCCGTGGACACCATGTCAGGGAACCGTGCTCCGCACCGACGGTTGCGGACGGCCGTCGCGGCCCTCGGCGCCGTCGCGCTCGCAGCGGGGATCGCTGCCCTGCTGCTCCCGCACGCGACGCTCGTCGCCGTGGTCTGGGTGTTCGGCATCTACCTCGTCGTCGCCGGGGGCACGCTCCTCGTTCGCGCCGTCCCGGGCAGGGCGCCGGTCTGGCGACGCATCGCACTCGTCGTCGTCGGCGTGCTCGTCGTCGTCGCGGGCGTCTTCGCCATCGTGCACCCGCCCGTCGGCGCTCGGTGGCTGGCCTTCGCCATCGGGTTCGCGTGGCTGCTCGAGGGCATCACCCTGCTCTACGCGCCGGACACCGGCCACCGAGCGCTCACGGTCGTCGCGGCCGCACTGAGCTTCGTGGGTGGACTCGTCCTCATCACGCTGCCGGCACTCGGCGCGGTGTTCGTCGTCGCGGTGGTCGGCGGCGTCCTCGTCGTCTCCGGCATCGTCCAGCTCGTCGTCGCCACCACGTGGGGGAACATCCCCGGCACGAGGAACGCAGAGAACACACGGAACACAGGGAGCACGGGCACATGAGCACAGCAGCCATCGGACGCATCGTCGTCGGGTACGACGGATCGGAGCCGGCCGACGCCGCGCTCGAGCGCAGCCTCGGCCTCGCCGCACGACTCGGCAGCCCGGTCGAGGTCGTGACGTCCTGGCGGTGGCCGATCACCTGGAGCACCCTGCCGGTCGCGAACAGCTGGTCCCCCCTGCACGACGCCGAGGAGATCCGGCAGCAGGCCGTCGACCTCGTCGAGCGACACCGCCCGCTCCCCGTCGAGGTCACGACCCGCTCGGCGGAGGGCGGTACGCCGGAGGTGCTCCTCGACGCCGCGTCCGACGCCGGGCTGCTCGTCGTCGGCAGCCGCGGACGCGGTGGGTTCCGGGGGCTGCTGCTCGGCTCGGTGAGCGCTGCCTGCATCCAGCACGCGACGTGCCCCGTGCTCGTGGACCGGGGGCGAGCGGCGACCGGGACGGACGACAGCGGTGCGTCCGGTGCCGGCGGGGCCGTCGTGGTGGGCGTCGACGGCTCCCCGGAGTCCGGCCGCGCCCTGCGGTTCGCGATCACCCTGGCCCGCGGCCTCGGGCTCCCCGTCCGGACGATCACGACGTGGCAGTGGCCGGAGGCCCTCAACCGCGACGAACCCCCGTTCGACCACTGGTCCCCCGAGCAGGACGCCCTCGCGACCGCCTCCCCCGCGCTCGACGCCGCCGAGGACCTCATCGACGACGACGTCGACGTCACGTCCGACCTCGTCGAGGGCCGCCCCGCCGAGGTCCTGCTCGACGCGAGCCGCGACGCCGCACTCCTCGTGCTCGGCAGTCGTGGCCTCGGCGGGTTCCGCGGGCTGCTCGTCGGCTCGGTCACCCAGGAGTGCGCACAGCACGCGTCCTGCCCGGTGGTGGTCCACCGTTCGTGACGGACCCCGCCGGTAGGTTGACAACGTGACGACGATCGACCTCAACAGCGACCTCGGCGAGGGCTTCGGCGCCTGGACGATGGGCGACGACCGGGCGATGCTCGACGTCGTCTCCTCGGCGAACGTCGCCTGCGGGTTCCACGCCGGCGACCCCGCGATCATGCTCGACACCTGCCGCCTCGCCGCCGAGCGGGGCGTCGCGGTCGGGGCGCACGTCGCCTACCGCGACCTCGTCGGGTTCGGTCGTCGCGCGGTCGACGTCACACCCGAGGCGCTCTACGCCGACGTCGTCCACCAGCTCGGCGCCCTGCTCGCCACGGCCCGGGTCGCCGGCACCGCGGTGACGTACGTGAAGCCCCACGGCGCCCTGTACAACACGGCCTGCGCCGACCCGGTCCAGGCCGAGGTCGTCGTCCGTGCCACGGCCGACGTGGACCCGTCCCTCGCGGTCCTCGCGCTGCCGGACTCGGAGCTCCTCCGCGCAGCGACCGCCCACGGGCTCCGCGCCGTGTCCGAGGTCTTCGCCGACCGGGCGTACGAACCCGACGGGTCCCTCGTCCCGCGCAGCCGTCCGGGCGCCGTCCTGCACGACCCGGCATCGGTCGCCGACCGGGTCCTCCGGATGGTCACCGACGGCACCGTGACCGCGGTGGACGGCTCGGTCGTCCCCGTCCGGGCGGACTCGGTGTGCGTGCACGGCGACTCCCCCGACGCCGTCGCGATGGCCCGGGCGATCCGCGCGCTCCTCGACCGGCACGGGGTCGCGACCACCCCGTTCGCCCCCACACCGTGAGCGCGCCGGCCGAGCACGCCGGACCCGCCCTCGACGTGCGTCGTGCGGGTACCCGCGCGGTGCTCGTGACCTTCGGGACGCTCGCCGAGGTCACCGCGTTCCGCGCCGGACTCGAGGCCGAGCGCGTGCCGGGCGTGACCGAACTCGTGTCCGGAGCCCGCACGCTGCTCGTCCGCTTCGACCCGGAACGCACCGATCCCACGCGACTCGCACCGCGCCTCCAGGCCGTCGAACCCGTCGTGCCCACCGGAGCCGACGTCGGCGAGGTGACCACGATCCCCGTCACCTACGACGGCGAGGACCTCGACACCGTCGCCGCACTGGTCGGCACCACAGCCGCCCAGCTCGTCGCCTGGCACACCGGCCAGACCTGGACGAGCGCGTTCTGCGGCTTCGCACCCGGCTTCAGCTACCTCACCGGCTCCGCCCCGTCGCTCGACCTGCCCCGACGCACCAGCGCCCGCACGTCCGTGCCCGCCGGCAGCGTCGCCCTCGCCGGCGAGTTCAGCGCCGTGTACCCGCGCGCGTCACCCGGCGGCTGGCAGCTCATCGGCCGCACCGACGTGGCGATGTGGTCGCTCGACCGCGACCCGCCCGCGCTCGCGCCGGCCGGCACCCGGATCCGGTTCGTCGACGCCGGCCGCGCATGAGCACCCTCACCGTCCTGCAGGTGGGCCCCGGCACGTCGACGCAGGACCTCGGCCGGCCCGGGTTCAGCGACACGGGCCTCGGCGCCGCGGGTGCCGCCGACCGCGGGGCAGCCGCACTCGCCAACCGGCTGGTCGGCAACCGTCCCGACGCGGCGGTCCTGGAGGCGCTGCTCGGCTCCGTCACGCTCCGCTCGGACGCGCACGTGGTCGCGTCCCTGACCGGCGCACCGTGCCCGGTGACGGTCGAGTCCGCGGACGGCCGGGTCCGCGGCGGGGCCTGCTTCGAGGTCGTCACGCTCGCACCGGGTGACGTGCTCCGCGTCGGGACGGCCACCGCGGGACTGCGCACGTACCTCGCGGTCCGCGGAGGCCTCGCCGTCCAACCCGTGCTCGGCAGCCGCTCGTGGGACTCCCTCGCGCGCCTCGGTCCGCCTCCCGTCACGGTCGGGGACGTCCTGCCGATCGGGGGCGCCGCGGATGCCTGGCCGCTCGTCGACGCCGTCGCCCCGCCGCGCTGGTCACCACCGGGCGAGGCGGTCGTGCTCGACGTCACCGCCGGACCCCGCGACGACTGGTTCACCCCGGAGTGGCGGACGGTCCTGGCCGGCCAGGTCCACCACGTCACCCCCGACAGTGACCGGGTCGGCGTGCGGACCACCGCTGCCCGGCCGCTCGTCCGCGCCGTGACCCGCGAGCTGCCGAGCGAGGGCGTCGAGACCGGGTCGCTGCAGGTCCCGCCGACGGGCCACCCCGTCCTGTTCCTCGCCGACCACCCCGTCACGGGCGGCTACCCCGTCGTCGCGGTGCTCACCCCCGCGTCGGTCGACCGCGCCGCCCAGCTCCGACCGGGCGACGCGGTCCGCTTCCGCGTCCTCGACTGACTCAGCCGGCGTAGCGCGGATCGGCCGCGGGGTCGTACGGCTGCCATCCCCACGAGTCGTCGTCCGACGACGGGGCGGGGTGCTCGTTCTGCCAGAGGACGTCGACCGCGGACCACTCCGACGCGCTGCACCAGTCCAGCACGGAGGCGTCGTGGGCCGTCGGCGCCACGAACAACGACGACCTCGGGATCCGGCCGAGCGACTCCCCCCGTGCGGTCATGCACCCCTGCAGGCGGTCGAAGGCCGCGAGGTACTCGCTCCGGGTGACGACGCCGTCCTCGGTCGCCTGGTCCTGCGCCGCACTCGCCGCAGGCATCGGGGGTGTGCGCAGCCAACCGTACGACAGCGTCCACCCGAGGTCCCCGTCCACGCTGAGCCGGATCCGGTGCCCGGCGATCTCCGACGCCGCGTACGAGCCCGTGACGTGCGACCCGGCGGCGCACGACGCTTTGCCCCCGTCGACCCCGGACCCGCGCTCGGTGATCTCGCCGCTCCCGGTGCGACACGTGGCGACCCAGGTGAACGTGTCGGCACGGGCGGGAGCGCGTCCGACCGAGATCGTCTCGTCCGACGACCCGACCCGCCCGACCGGGTTCCCGACGACCCGCAGGTACGTCGCGCCCGACCCTCCGACGACCGTCGCGGCCTGGCTCTGCGCCTCGAGGGCGGCCGGGTCCGGACTCGCCGCCGCGGTGATCGCACCACCGGCGGCGGCGCCACCGAGGACGCACACCACCGCTCCCGCGATCGTCGCCGCCCGCCACCGTCGACGCCGCCGAGGTGTGTGCTCGACCGTGTCGACGAGCAACGCCCGCAGTGCCCGGTCGCGGTCGTCGGTGTCCCTGTTCGTGGAGGTGCTCATGATCGTGCTCCGTTCCGTTCGACGGCCGGCTGGGTCGTGGGCCCGCTCGCGGTCAGTGCCGCGGCGAGCCGGGTCCGTGCGCGGGAGAGGCGCGACTTCACCGTTCCCGGCGCGATGCCGAGTGCGGCGGCGATCTCCCGCTCGCTGTAGCCCTCGAGGACCGACAGCGTGATGATCTCCTGGTCGCGGTGCCCGAGCTGCCGGAGCGCCCGGACGGCGTCCCCGTCGTCGTCCCGGTCCGCGTGGTCGGGGACGGGTTCGGGTGGTGGCAACCGGTCGAGCGCGGCCCGGTACCGCCGGGCCGCACGGGTCTGGTTGCGGGCGACGTTCGTGGCCGTGACGAGCAGCCACGGCAGGAGCGACCCGTCGACGAGGCGGACCCGAGCCCGGTTCCGCCAGGCCTCGAGGAACACGATCGCGACCGAGTCGGCCGCGTCCGTGTCGACCGGCACGAGCCGCATGCAGTGGCGCTGCACCCGGTGGCGGTGCCGGTCGAACACCCGCCCGAACGCCTCGCCGTCACCCTCGAGCGCCATCGCCCAGTCCCCGCTGTCCATACCCTGCAGTGTCCGGGACGACCGGATCGGTTCCACCCCGCCGCACCGGTCGACGGCGAGTCCGGAACACCCCGCTGCCGGGTGCGGTTGCATCCGGCAACGACGACGAAAGGTGCACCATGTCGATGACCGTCCTGCTCGAGGTCCAGCTCCGGAGCGACCTCCCCACCGAGACCACCGAGGCCGCGATCCGCGAGACCCTCGCCCAGACCGGCGCGTTCGCCGGCAACGAGTCGCTCGAGGTCCTCGTCGACGACACCGACCCGTCACGGGTCGTCGTCGTCGAGCGCTGGACGACGCCTGAGGCCCACGACGCCTACGTCGCCTGGCGCGGCACGCCGGAGGGCGCGGCGAACGCCCTCGCCGCCGTCGTCGCCGCCCCGCCGGTCACCCGTCGGTTCGGTCGGACGATCACGCTCGACTGACGCGACACCGCTGACCCGGCCCCGCTCCGGTCGATGGTCCGCCGCGGGGATGGGACGATTGGGGCATGACCGCCACGCTCGTCGCCAAGGGACTCTCCGGCGGGTACGCCGCACGCACGCTCTTCGACTCCCTCGACCTCACCGTCGCCCCGGGGGACGTCATCGGCGTCGTGGGGGTGAACGGCGCCGGCAAGTCGACCCTGCTCCGACTCCTCGCCGGGGTGGACGAGCCGCTGGCCGGCACCGTGTCGCTCGCACCGACGGACGCGTTCGTCGGCTTCCTGCCGCAGGAGCACGAACGCCTCGCGGGTGAGACCGTCGCCGCGTACATCGCCCGGCGGACCGGGTGCGCCGAGGCCACCGCGACGATGGACGCCGCAGCCGCTGCGCTCGGCGACCCCGACGCCGGTGACGCCGCGGCGGACGCCTACTCGGCGGCGCTCGACCGCTGGCTCGCGGCAGGCGCGGCCGACCTCGACGACCGCATCCCCGTCGTGCTCGCCGACCTCGGCCTGGCCGTCGGGTCCGAGGAGGACGGCGTCGGGCCGGAGTCGCTCATGACCGCGTTGTCCGGCGGGCAGGCGGCCCGCGTCGGGCTCGCCGCACTGCTGCTCTCGCGGTTCGACATCGTGCTGCTCGACGAGCCGACGAACGACCTCGACCTGGACGGCCTCGACCGACTGGAGGGCTTCGTCCGGGGCCTCCGCGGCGGTGCCGTGCTCGTCAGCCACGACCGCGAGTTCCTGGCGCGCTCGGTGACCGCCGTCCTCGAGCTCGACCTCGCGCAGTCCACCAACCGGCTCTTCGGCGGCGGCTACGACTCCTACCTCGAGGAGCGCGAGATCGCTCGGCAGCACAAGCGCGACGCCTACGAGGAGTACGCCTCCACCAGGGCCGACCTCGTCTCCCGCGCCCGGACCCAGCGCGAGTGGTCGAGCCAGGGCGTCCGGAACGCGATGCGGAAGAGTCCCGACAACGACAAGATCCGCCGCCGTGCCGCCTCCGAGTCGAGTGAGAAGCAGGCGCAGAAGGTCCGGCAGATGGAGTCCCGCATCGCCCGGCTGGACGAGGTCGAGGAGCCGCGCAAGGAGTGGCAGCTCGAGTTCACGATCGGCAGCGCGCCCCGGTCCTCGGCGGTCGTCGCGACCCTGTCCGACGCGACGTTCACCCAGGGCGACTTCACGCTCGGGCCGGTCTCCCTGCAGGTCGACGGCGGTGACCGCATCGGCATCACGGGTCCGAACGGTGCCGGCAAGTCCACGCTCCTCCGGGCGCTGCTCGGCAAGCAGGCGCCGACGACGGGCACGGCGTCGCTCGGCTCCAGCGTCGCGGTCGGCGAGATCGACCAGGCGCGCGCGGCCTTCACGGGTGACCAGCCGCTGGCCGACGCGTTCGAGGCGATCGTGCCCGAGTACACGACGGCCGACGTCCGGACGCTGCTCGCGAAGTTCGGGCTGAAGGCGGACCACGTCGGCCGTCCGGCGAACGCGCTCTCCCCCGGTGAGCGGACACGCGCCGGGCTCGCACTCCTGCAGGCCCGCGGGGTGAACGTGCTCGTGCTCGACGAGCCCACGAACCACCTCGACCTCGCCGCGATCGAGCAGCTCGAACAGGCCCTCGACTCGTACGACGGCACCCTGCTCCTCGTCACGCACGACCGCCGCATGCTCGAGACCGTCCGCCTCGACCGACAGTGGCGCGTCGAGGCCGGCCGTGTCACCGAGGCCTGACCCGCCCGGCCTCCCCCGTGATCCGTAGGCTCGGACCATGGTCGACCTGCAACTCGCGCTGAACGGGGACACCACCCACCCGGCGATGCCCCGGACCGCCGACGAGATCGCCCGGGACGCCGCGGCCTGCGTCGCCGCCGGCGCCACCCTGCTGCACCTGCACGCGTTCGACGACGACGGGGACGAGTCGCTCGCCGCCGGTCCGGTCGGCAGGATGCTGCGCGCGGTGCGGGCGACGTGTCCGGGCATCCCGGTCAACGTCACGACGTTCGCGGCGATCGTGCCGGACCCGCGGGAACGCCTCGGCCTCGTGTCGTCGTGGACCGAACTGCCCGACCTCGTCGCGGCCAACCAGGGCGAAGCGGGCATCGACGACGTCAGCGAGGTGCTCGCGCGGCGCGGCGTCGGCATCGAGGCGTGCCTGCTCAGTGGCTCCGACGCCGATCGGTTCGTCCGGGCCGGTCGCCACGATCGGTTCGTCCGGGTGGTCGTCGAGCCCCTCGTGGAGGACGTCGACGACGCCCTCGCGCTCGACGCCGAGCTGGAGTCGATGCTCGACGCCGCCGGTGTCACCCTCCCCCAGCTCCACCACGGCATCGGCGCGGCGTCGTGGCAGGTCAGCCGACGTGCCCTCGCCCGCGGGCACGCGATCCGCACCGGCCTCGAGGACACGTCCGTGCTCGAGGACGGGACCGCGGCGACGTCGAACCGTCAGCTCGCCGCCGCCGCGGCCGCGATGGTCAGCGGCGGAGCGCCAGCCGCTCGATGACCTCGGCGCTCTCCTCCTGCGGGGTCCGGTCCGCCGCGACGGTGATGTGGGCCTCGTCGTCCTCCGGCGGCTCGAGGGTGGCGAGCTGGGACTGCAGGAGCGAGGTCGGCATGAAGTGCCCGGAGCGCTTCGACATCCGGTCCTCGATGAGGGACCCGTCGCCGGCGACGTGCACGAACACCACACCGGGTGCCCGGAGGACGTCGCGGTAGGAGCGCTTCAGCGCCGAGCAGGTCACCACGCCGGGGGTGCCACCGTCGAGGTGCGACCGGATCCACGCCGCGATCACGTCGAGCCAGGGCCAGCGGTCCTCGTCGGTCAGCGGGGTGCCGGCGTGCATCTTGTCGACGTTCGCCTGCGGGTGCATGGCGTCGCCCTCGGCGAAGTCCCACCCGAGCTGCTCGGCGACCATCGCGGCGACGGTCGACTTGCCCGATCCGGAGACCCCCATCACGACGAGGACGCGGGAGTCGAGTGCGGTGTCGTCGCTCAATGGATGAACACCCCCGCCAGCATGACCCCGGCGAGGCCGAACACCGAGATGAGGCACTCGAGCATCGTCCACGTCTTGAAGGTCTGCCCCACCGTGGTGTTGAGGTACCCCTTCACGAGCCAGAACCCGGCGTCGTTCACGTGCGACAGGAAGACCGACCCGGCGCCGATCGCGAGCACGAGCAGCGAGGTCATCGGTGAGGACAGGTCGTGCGCGATCGGCGCCATGATGCCCGCGGCCGTGACGGTGGCGACCGTGGCCGACCCGGTGGCGACGCGCACGAGGGCGGACACCACCCAGGCGACGAGCAGCACCGAGATGCCGGAGTCCTTCACGGCGTCGGCGATCACCCCGCCGATCCCGGTGTCGATGAGCACCTGCTTGAAGCCACCGCCGGCGCCGACGATGAGCAGGACGCCCGCGACCGGCGGCAGGGCGCTCTCGAGGGACTTCGACACGGCGGAACGGTCCATGCCGCCGCCGATGGCGAAGAAGATCATCGCGTAGACGGCGGCGATGCCGATCGCGATCATCGGCGACCCGAGGAAGTCGAGCAGGCTGACCCACGAGCCCGAGGCGTCCGGGACGGTGGCCTCGCGGATGGCCTGCGCGAGCATCAGGACGACGGGCAGCAGGATGCCGACGAGCGCGACCGTGAAGGACGGGCTGCGTGGCTCGCTGATGACGCGGGTGAAGTCGCTCTTGCCGTGGGGCAGGGATGCGGTGTCCTGCGTGGCGGGGCCGCGCCGCGCCTCCCGACCCGCGTGTGCCGGGTCGTCGCCGACGGGACCCGCGTCGGAACCGCGCGACCCGAACATGTCGGGCGCGGGGATGTCGACCCAGCGCGCCGCGAAGCGGGCGAACACCGGGCCGGCGAGGACGATGACGGGGATCGCGAGCACGATGCCGAACGCGAGCGTCGTGCCGAGGTTCGCACCGACCGTCGAGATGGCGACGAGCGGGCCGGGGTGCGGCGGCACGAACGCGTGCATCGTGGAGAGGCCGACGAGGGCGGGCACGGCGATCTTCATGATCGGGACGGAGCTGCGCTTCGCCACCAGGACGATGATCGGGATGAGCAGGACGAGGCCGACCTCGAAGAACATCGGCAGGCCGATGAGCGCGCCGATCAGGGCCATCGTCCACGGCAGCGCCGCCTTCGACGACCTCCGCACGAGGGTGTCGACCACGCGGTCGGCCGCCCCGGAGTCGACGAGCATCTTGCCGAACATCGACCCGAGGCCGACGAGGATGCCGACGCTCGTCATCGTCGCACCGAAGCCGTTGCCGAAGCTCGTCACCGCCTTGTCCGGAGCGAGACCCGCGCCGATCCCGACGCCGAGCGCCCCGATCGTCAGCGCGATGAACGGGTGCACCTTCAGCCAGGTGATGAGGGCGATGATCACGACGATGCCGATGATCGCCGCGATGATCAGCTGCGCGACCGGCCCCGACGGGTCGACGGCTTCGGTGCCGGCTGGTTCCGCCGCCAGGACGGTGACCGCGTGGGTCGCGGCCGCGTGGATCGTGGCCGGATCGGCCGGGAGAGCGTGAGGCATCGGTGCCCCTTCCTGGAGCCGCTGCCGCGCGGCTCCGTCGCCTTCGTGTCGAGGACGGTCTGGCGTGCTGCGCGTCGACCATCAATAATCTGATTAATCAGACTATACGACGATCCACCGCGCGGCACCCGCCCTCCGGGGCAGTCTGCCGATTCGATGGACACCGTGTCACGCGCCGTGCGTGCCGCGTACTGCACGGAGGAACGATGGCGACCGGCCGCGGACTGCACGCCCAGGTGCTCGAGACGCTCGGGCAGCGGATCGTCGACGGCGTGCTCGCCCCGGGCACCGTCGTGCGGCCCGAGGCCGTCGCGGCGGAGTTCGGCGTGTCGAGGTCGGTCGTCCGCGAGGCGCTGCGCGTCCTGCAGTCGCTCGGGCTCGTCGAACCCCGCCAGCGCGTCGGCACGCTGGTGCTCGACATCGTGTCGTGGGAGCTGCTCGCGCCGACCGTGATCCGGTGGCGCGGCGCCTCGCCCTGGTACTTCGCCCAGCAGCGGGAACTGCTCGAGCTGCGCCTCGGCGTCGAGCCCGTCGCCGCATCGCTCACGGCGGGGACACCGGGTGCCGCAGCGGTGCTCGCCGCCGCCACCGACATGATCGACGCCTGCGGTCGGGAGGACAGCCGCGCCTACCTCGAGGCCGACGTCCGCTTCCACCGAGCGCTCCTGACCGGTTCCGGCAACGCCGTCTTCGCACACTTCGCCGGTACCGTCGAGGCGCTGCTGCGGACCCGCACCTCGGAGTCGCGGGACACCATCACGCACTGGACCCGCGATGCGGCGGCACGGCACGAGGCCGTCGGGCTGGCGCTCGTCGCGGGCGACGGCGGGGCCGCGTCGGCTGCGGCGCGCGAGCTGGTGCGGGTGACGCGGGACGAGTTCATCGCGGAGGCGCCGACGTCCTGACCCGAGGGCGCGGCGAGGGCCGCCGGGGTCGCCGGGGTCGCCGGGGTCGCCGGGGTCGCGCAACACGCCACGTGCGGCTCGCCGAGGTCGCACGACACGCCGCACGCGCGCGACGGGAGCGGCAGATCGCGCGACCTCGCGTGCCCGGGTGGCGCCGTGTGCGCGCGACGGGAGCGGCAGGTCGCGCGACCTCGCGTGCCCGGGACGCGACCGACGGACGGACTGGAGGCGCGGTGCGGGGCCGACCCGCGCCTCCCGTCCGACCGTGGCCGGGTCGCAGGACACGCCGCACGCTCTCCGCCGAGGTCGCGCGACACGCCGCGCGCGCACGCCGGAAGCGGCCGATCGTGCGACCTCGACGTGGCCGCGCGCGCTACCCGCGCGCGAAGAGGCGCGGCCCGCGCAGGCGCAGCCGCATCGTCACCGTGCCGAGCCACCGGTCGTACTTGTAGCCGACCTTCCCCATGCGGCCGACCTCCTCGAAGCCGAGCCGCTCGTGGAGCCGGATCGACGCCTCGGCCTGGCGGTCGGCGATGACGGCGACGACCTCGCGGACGCCGGCCGAACGGCACTCGTCGATCAGCGCCTCCATCAGGGCGCGCCCGAGCCCCTTCCCGCCGGACGCGGCACCGAGGTAGATCGAGTCCTCGACGACGCGGTTCGAACGGTCGCGGGGGTTCCACGGGTCGACGAGCGCGTAGCCGAGCACCTGCCCCGAGGGGTTCTCGGCGACCAGGAACGGCAGACCCCGACGCCGGATCTCGTCGTACCGACGCTTCCACGCGGCGAACGTGAACGCTGACGGGTCGAAGGTCACCGAGGAGTTCCGGACGTAGTGCGTGTGGATCTCGCGGACGTCGGGGAGGTCGCTGGGCTCGGCAGCGCGGATCGTGTAGGTGAACGCGGCTTCGGCGGGGACCGGGGCGCGCAGGTGTCGCGGCAGGACCCGCCGTCGCTGGTATTCCTCCTCGAGCACGGGTCCGAGCCTATGCCGCGGGCAGGGTCCAGTCGACCGGTTCGGCGCCCTGGACGACGAGCAGCTCGTTCACCTGCGAGAAGGGGCGGCTGCCGAAGAACCCGCGCGAGGCGCTGAGCGGACTCGGATGGGCGGACGCGACGACCGGGGTGTCCCCGAGGAGCGGCCGGACCGACGCTGCCTGCGCACCCCAGAGGACGGCGACGAGGGGCTTCCCGCGGGCGACGAGCGCACGGACGGCCTGGTCGGTGACGGCCTCCCAGCCCTTCCCACGGTGGCTGCCGGCGGCTCCGGCCTCGACGGTGAGGACGCGGTTGAGCAGCAGGACGCCCTGGGCCGACCACGCCCGCAGGTCCCCGTGTGCCGGCGGCGTCACGCCGAGGTCGGCCTCGAGCTCGCGGTAGATGTTCGCCAGGCTGCGCGGGACGGGTCGCACGTGCGGGTCGACCGCGAACGACAGGCCGATCGGGTGCCCGGGCGTCGGGTAGGGGTCCTGTCCGACGACGAGGACCTTCACGTCGTCGAACGGCTCGGCGAAGGCGCGGAGGACGTGCTCGCCGGCCGGGAGGTACTGCCGGCCGGCACCGGTCTCGGCGCGGAGCCAGTCGCCCATCCGGTGGACGTCGTCCTCGACCGGGGCGAGTGCCTCGGCCCAGCCGGGGTCGACGAGGTCGGCGAGCGGTCGGGCCTGCACGGGGCTAGGCGCCCATCGTGGCGACGGCGACCGAGTCCTCGCCGGCGACGACGCGCCAGACGCTGCCGGTGCCGCGGACCTCGAGCGCGCCCTCGCCCACGACCAGCGTGGTGTCCTCGTCGATCGCCAGGCCGGCGGTGACGAACTCGGCCTCGGCGCTCGCGATGAGCCGGGCGAGCGTGCCGGCCTGGACGGCGTGCACGTCGATCGTCAGGTCCACCAGGCCGAGCCCCTCGCGGAGTTCGACCTCGTCGAGGCCCTCGGAGGCTTCCTCGGGGCAGATCTCGACGCCACCGATGCGCCAGCCGCCGACGAGGGCACGATCGGCGGCGATCATCGCGCCGGCCGAGTAGCCGAGGTAGGGCAGGCCGTCGGAGACGAGCAGGCGGATCTGGTCGACGAGCGGGGCGACGGCGTCGAGGTAGTCCGGCGTGACCCCACCGCCGACCACGAGGGCGTCGACGTCGCTCAGGACCGTGGTGTCGAACACCTGGCCTGAAGCGATCTCGGCGACGAGGACCTCGGCCGTGCGCGGACCGGCGAGCACCTCGGCGATGTCGGCCGTGCTGGACGGGCTCGCACCGGACCCGCCGGCGACGGAGAGCAGGGCGATGCGCGGGACCGTGCGGCCGACGGCTGCGGAGCGGACCGTGGCCTCGGCGACGAAGGGCGCGGCGGCGTCCGAGGCGGCGAAGGGTCCGCCGCCGACGAGGTGGATGCTCACGACTCGGCCGTCACCGGGGCGAGGGCGCTCCACGGGAAGGTGATCCACCCGTCGACGCGACGCCAGACGTGGTCCGGCTCGAGCACGGTGCCGGGCTTGGAGTAGAGGCAGGCGCTGCGGACGTCGGCGCCGGCGTTCCGGATGATGTCGACCACCAGGCGCAGGGTCCGGCCGGAGTCCGACACGTCGTCGACGACGAGGACGCGCTTGCCGGCGAGGCTCGGGGCGTCGAGCGCCGGCGACAGGATGACCGGCTCCTCGAGGCGCTGCTCGACGTCGGTGTAGAACTCGACGTTGATCGAGCCGCACTCCTTGGTGCCGAGGGCGTAGGCGACCGCGCCAGCGATGATGAGCCCGCCGCGGGCCACGGCGACGACGACCTCGGGTTCGAAGCCGGAGGACAGGACGTCCTTGGCGAGCAGGCGTGCTGCGTCACCGAACTCGAGCCATCCGAGCACCTCGGGCCCGCTCGTCACGGTCACGGTCGAGGGAGCCTGGGCGGGTGACCCGGATTCGCTGCTGATCGGCATCCGACAACGGTACCGGCACGGACCCCGCGCCCGCGACCCGCACGTGCGGCCCGGGCGCGTGCGGGACGGGTGCGGGCCGGGTGCGGGCCGGGTGCGCGGCACCCGCGGGGATCACACCCGCGGGGTCAGCTTCCCCCGCGCGAGCTTGTGCTGGGCCGACTGCGCCACCGGGCGGACCGTCACGAGGTCGAGGTTCACGTGCGCCGGCAGCTCGACCGCGTGCACGATCGCCTCGGCGACGTCCTCGGCCACGAGCGGCTCCGGCACGTCGTCGTAGACCGCCGCGGCCTTCTCCGCGTCGCCACGGAACCGGGTCAGGGCGAACTCGTCGGTCTTCACGAGGCCCGGCGCGATCTCGACGACCCGGATCGGCTCCCCGTTCAGCTCGAGCCGGAGGGCGGCCACGAGGGCGTGCTCGGCGAACTTCGCGGCGTTGTACCCGCCGCCGTTCTCGTACGCGACGTGCCCGGCCGTGCTCGTCACCGTGACGATGTCGGCGCTCCCGGCGGCCGCCGCACGCCGCCGGAGGTGCGGGAGCAACGCCGCGACGACCCGCTTCGTGCCGATCACGTTCACCTCGAACATGGCGCGCCAGTCCTCGACGTCCGACTCCTCGACCGACGCGGACCCGAAGGCGCCGCCGGCGTTGTTCACGAGCACGTCCGCTCCCCCGAGTTCGTCGACACGGGCGGCCAACGCCTCGACGTCGGAGGCGCTCGTGATGTCCGCTACGAGGACGTCGGCTCCGGTCGACCCGGCGAGCGCCTCCAGCTTCGAGGCACGGCGGGCGACGGCGAGCACGTCCCACCCGTGCGCGCGGAACAGTCGGACGGTCGCCGCTCCGATGCCCGAGCTCGCTCCGGTGACGACTGCGCGACGAGATGCCATGTGCTTCCTCCAGGGACGGGGTGGGACGTCGGGGACGTGTGGGACGTCCCGACAACCGTACCGATCCGGCAAGGTCACGATCGGGTAACGTGACGGGCGATGACGACGGACGCCGCCCCTCCCGCGCCCTCGGCGCCCGCCTCGCAGCTCGAGCCCGGACGTGCGAAGCGCCGTATCCCGATGTGGGACACGGCGCGGTTCCTGGCGGTCACGCTCGTGGTGATCGGCCATGCGATCCAACGCCAGACGGCGGCGAGCGAGCACGCCCTCGCGCTGTACACCTTCATCTACGCGTTCCACATGCCGGCGTTCGGCGTCATCAGCGGGTACTTCTCCTCCGCCGACACCCCGACCGCGAAGCGCATGCGCCGGACGATCACGGACATCGTCGTGCCGTACATCATCATGCAGACGATCTGGACCGTCGTGCAGGCCCTGGTCGAGGGCGGGAAGAAGTTCAACCCGACGCAGCCGACCTGGACCCTCTGGTTCCTGCTCGCACTGGGGATCTTCAAGCTGATCCTCCCGTACCTCGCGCAGCTCCGATGGCCGCTGTTCTGGGCCGTCGTGTTCAGCATCGGCGTCGGCTACTTCGACAACGTCGACTCCACGCTCTCCCTGTCGCGGGCGATCAGCCTCCTGCCGTTCTTCCTGCTCGGCTGGCAGGTGAAGCAGTGGGGCGTCTTCGACCGCTGGTACGAGGCTCCGCGGCGGGTCGTGGTCCGCGTGCGCATCGCGGCCGGTGCCGTGTTCGTGGCGTGGGCGGTGGCGTGTGCGATCTGGATCCCGCAGTTCAAGCAGTTCGACCTGCACCACTGGTTCTTCTACGACGACTCGTACTCGGGCCTCGGCGAGGACGCCTGGTGGGCCGGTGCTGTGCGCTTCGGGCTGATGCTGCTGGCGACCCTCCTCACCGCGTCGTTCCTGCTGCTCGTGCCCCGTCGGAACGTCTGGATCACGCAGTTCGGCGCGGCGACGATGTACGTGTACCTGCTGCACACGTTCGTGCTCTACCCGATCCGCGAGTCCGGGGTGCTCGCCGGGCAGCACTCGGCGTGGCCGTACGTGCTGCTGATGGTGGCGATCGCCTGCGCGGTGAGCCTGTTCCTCGCCCAGCCGTTCGTCCGCCGGGGGATGCGCTGGCTCCTCGAACCGAACGTGCGCTGGCTCTTCCGCCGCGAAGAGTGAGACTGCGCCCGCGCGTCCGTACTGTGCGAGCCTCCGCCCACGGTGCGAGGGAACGAGCGTCCCACGGCGCGCGGAACCTCGCACAGTGCGGCGCGGGCCAGGAGGCGCGGGTCGCCTCCGCCTCGGTCGTTACGTCCCGAGGCGGGCGCGCTGGTGCCGACGCGACCACCTGCGTACCGTGACGGGCGACGCACAGCCGCGCCGCGCCTCCTGGGCCGAGCGCTGGGCGACCCGACGACCCGACGACCGCCACCGGACAGGAGCACGAGATGACCCAGAACGACGCCGCCCAGTGGCGGTTCGAGACCACGCAGATCCACGCCGGCGCACAGCCCGACCCGACCACGGGGGCCCGCGCGACGCCGATCTACAAGACGACCTCGTACGTCTTCGCGAACTCGGACGAGGCCCGTGACCTCTTCGCCCTGGCCAAGCCGGGCAACATCTACTCGCGCATCATGAACCCGACGAACGACGTCGTGGAGCAGCGGATCGCGGCGCTCGAGGGCGGCTCCGGGGCGCTCCTGGTGTCGAGCGGCCAGGCGGCGGAGACCTACGCGGTGCTCAACATCGCGGGCGCCGGGGACCACATCGTGTCCTCGTCGTCGATCTACGGCGGCACGTACAACCTTTTCAAGTACACGCTCGCGAAGCTCGGCATCGAGACCACGTTCGTCGAGGACCAGGACGACCTCGACGAGTGGCGCCGCGCGGTCCGACCGAACACGAAGCTGTTCTTCGCCGAGACGATCGGCAACCCGAGGATCAACGTGCTCGACATCACCGGTGTCAGCGAGGTCGCCCACGAGTCCGGCGTGCCGCTCATCGTCGACAACACGATCGCGACGCCCTACCTCATCCGTCCGTTCGAGCACGGTGCCGACATCGTCGTGCACTCGGCGACGAAGTTCCTCGGCGGGCACGGCACCGTCATCGGCGGGATCATCGTCGACTCCGGCAAGTTCGCGTGGTCGCAGCACCCGGACAAGTTCCCCGAGTTCAACACGCCGGACCCCTCGTACCACGGCGCGGTCTTCGCCGAGGCCGTCGGCAACGAGCTCGCCTACATCGTCAAGGCCCGGGTGCAGCTGCTCCGCGACCTCGGTGCGTCGAACTCGGCGGACACCGCGTTCGCGCTGCTGCAGGGCATCGAGACGCTGTCGCTCCGCATCGAGCGGCACGTGTCGAACGCGCAGGAGATCGCCGAGTGGCTCGACCGGCACCCGGACGTCGCGACCGTCGCCTACGCCGGGTTGCCGACCTCCCCCTGGTACGCCGCGGCGAACCGCTACGCGCCGAAGGGCGTCGGGGCCGTGCTGTCGTTCGAGCTCAAGGGCGGCGTGCCCGCCGGCAAGGCGTTCGTCGACAACCTGCAGCTGTTCTCGCACCTCGCGAACATCGGCGACGTGCGCTCCCTCGTCATCCACCCGGCGTCGACCACGCACTCGCAGCTCACGCCCGAGCAGCAGCTCACCACCGGGGTCACGCCTGGGCTGGTGCGGCTGTCGGTGGGGATCGAGAACGTCGAGGACCTCAAGGCCGACCTCGAGGCCGGGCTCGCCGCGGCCCGTGCGGTCGCGCAGGAGGGCCAGCGCGCGTAGCGGCCCCGGGCGCTGTCGCGGGGGCTGTCGCGGGGGCGCGGGGGCTGTCGCGGGCCCTCGCGCTCGATGCGTGTGCACCATGCGACGTCCCACGAGTCGATCGACTCGTGGGACGTCGTTGGTTGCGCACACATCCGGTGCGTGTGCATGGTGCGACGATCCACGCGTCGAACGACGAGTGCGATGTCGGAACATGCGCACGCACGCAGCCGCACCCGCACGCACGCACCCGCACCCGCTCGCACGCACGCGCCCGCGAGCGCCCGCGACCCGCCGCAGTGGACCCGCGACGCGCCGGACGTGACGTAACACTGGCGGCCCGCGCCGCGCCTCCCGGCAGACTGGACCCGATGGACTGGCAGACGACCCCCGAGGACTCCGTGCCGTCCACCCTCGTGCCCGGAACCGAACTCGGCACGCTCGGCAAGCCCCCGGTGACCGGCGCCTGGCGCCCGGGCGACCACCCCGGCTCCCGGCACTTCGCGTCCCTCGGTGAGCAGTGGGTGCGGGGTGGACGCATCCCCGCCGTGCGCGTGGCGTACGAGACCTGGGGCACGCTCAACGCCGACCGCGACAACGCGGTCCTGGTGTTCCACGCGCTGACCGGCGACTCGCACGTCGCCGGAGCACCCGGTCCCGGACACCGAACCGCGGGCTGGTGGGGCGACGTCGTCGGACCCGGCCGGGCGATCGACACCGACCGGTGGTTCGTCGTCGCACCGAACATGCTCGGCGGCTGCCAGGGCACGACCGGGCCGTCGTCGGTGTCGCCGGACGGCCTCGAGTGGGGATCCCGCTTCCCGTTCGTCACCGTGCGCGACCAGGTGGCGGTGCAGGCGCAGCTGGCCGACCGGCTCGGCATCGACGTCTTCGCGGCCGTCGTCGGCGGGTCGATGGGCGGCATGCACGCGCTCGAGTTCGCCGTCACACACCCTGCACGGGTGTCCCGGCTCGCGGTGCTGGCGAGCACGGCGCAGACCACCGCCGACCAGATCGCCGCGAACTCGCTGCAGCGCGCTGCCATCCAGATGGACCCGGCGTTCGCGGGCGGCGACTACTACGAGGCCGACGCCGGCGAGGGCCCCCACCGCGGGCTGGCGCTGGCTCGGCGGATGGCGTTGATGACCTACCGGGCGTCCGACGAGCTGAACGGCCGGTTCGCCCGCTCGTGGCAGAGCGACGTCTCACCGCTCGGCGACGACGGCCGCTTCTCGGTCGAGAGCTACCTCGACTTCCACGGGAACAAGTTCACCCGTCGGTTCGACGCGAGCTCCTACGTGACGCTCACCCACGCGATGGACTCGCACGACGTCGGAGCCGGTCGGGGCGGGATCGCGGCGGCGCTGGCGCAGGTCACGGCCCGCACGCTCGTGGTCGGGGTGTCGAGCGACCGGCTGTTCCCGATCGAGGACCAGCACCGCATCGCGGCCGGCGTGCCGGACACCCTCGACGGTGACCGCGCGGCCGTGATCGAGAGCGAGTTCGGGCACGACGGGTTCCTGATCGAGCACGAGGCCGTGGGGGCGCACCTCCGGCGGCTCTTGGACGCACAACGCTTGCAATAACGATCGCGGAACCATCCGACACGGGATGGCGCGCCGAACACCCCCCAACGGGTGTCGCGCGTGGAATGATGGCGTGGTACCCAGCCTGAACCAGGCTCGGTTTTCCCTCAGCCACACCGCCACGACCAGGACACCGATGGACTTCATCGCACAGGAACGCGACCGCTTGCTCCGGTCGACGACCCGTGTCGTCGGCATCGTCTGCGCCCTGGTGTCGGTCGTCGCGGTGATCTGTGCCCTCGCGGTCCCGGTCGTCCCGCTGCTCGGCGGGCTCGCCTGCATCGCGATCATGATCGCCGGCTTCCTGGTCTTCGGGTGGAACGGCTCGGTGTGGTGGACGGCGCTCATCCTCGCCTCGGGCCTCGGCGCGCTCGCACTCCTGCTGCTCGGCGTCGACGAGACAGCGCGTCCGATCATCGCCTCCGCGGTGGTGCCCCTCGCCGCCGGCAGCATCTCGGCACCGCTCATGTCCCAGCGCGGGAAGCCCGTGGGCCTCGGGCTGACCATCGTCGCCGGGGCGGCCGTCGTCGTCGCGATCGTCTGGGCGAGCGGCAGCGTCCTCGCCGCCCCGGTCACCGGCGCGCTGCTCGGGTGGGTGCTCATCGCCGTCGTGACGATCTGGATCTCGCGGAGCATCCCGCGCGTCGCCCGCCGGATCTACAGCATCGGCACCGCGCACCGCGCCGAACGCCAGGCGAGCGAGACCGAGGCGCAGCGACGACAGGGTGCGCGGCTCCTGCACGACACCGTGCTCGCCACGCTGACCCTCCTCGCGCACTCCGGCGTGGGCGTCTCCGAGCAGGCGATGCGTGAGCAGGCCGCCGAGGATGCCCGACTCCTCCGCCACCTCCGTCTCGGTGCGACGCCGCAGCCGCAGCAGTCCGGCGACTACTCGCTCACCCGCGAGGAAGAGTCCCCGCTCGGCCAGACCCTCGAGTCGGTCAAGCAGCGCTTCGGCCGCATGGGCCTCGAGGTGAGCTGGCACGGCACCGGGCAGGTCCTGCTGCCGTCGAACGTGCTCGACGCCTTCCTGCTCGCGCTCGGCGAGTGCCTCGAGAACGTCCGCCGGCACGCCGGCGTCGGCGAGGCGCACGTCACGATCGTGCACGACAACGAGATGGTCCGCGCGATGGTCACCGACTCCGGCGTCGGCTTCGACCTCACCCACGTCAGTGCCGAACGGCTCGGCTTCAAGGAGAGCGTGGTGAACCGCCTCCGCGAGGTCGGCGGCGACGCGAAGCTCTTCTCCGCGCCGGGATCCGGCACGACCGTCGTCCTGGAGGCCCCCAGATGAGCCGCGTCCCCGAGGACACCATCAGCCGCGGCCTCCCCGGCGAGACCGTGCAGCCCGCTCCGCGGACCCGACGGGAGGCGCGGGAGCGGTACCGGGGCAGCGAACGTCGACAGGCGCGCGGCCTCCCCTCCACCTCCACCGGCGCGCGCTCGCTGCGGCAGGCCGCCAAGCCCGGCGCCTCGCTCGGCGCCGGCTACCTCGGACTCGGCGCCGCGGTCCTCACCGGCATCGAAGCCGTCGCGGGGATCGTCTTCTTCCTCATCCGCTGGACGGAGTTCACCGACCCGTGGCTGCCCGCGGCGGCCTGGGCGCTCTACCTCGTCGCCGCCGTCGGGGTCGGGCTCAGCCTGCTCACGTACGGCGAACGACTGACCGGGCTCGCCTTCGCGCTGATCTGCGTCGTCCTCGGCTGTGTCGTGACGCTCGACTTCATCGGCATCTGGCCCGAGCACGACATCGCCCACTCGGCGTCCGCGTCCGTCGCCGCCGGCTTCGCGCTCCTGCCGGTCGCGACCCTGCGCCCGGCCCGCGAGGTCGCCGCCGCCATCGCCGTCCTCGGCCTCGCGTTCGTCGGGATGGCGGTCGCCTCCACGCCGATCACGAGCGACACCCTGCCCGCGATCGTGTCCACCGTGGCGCTCGTGACCGTCCCGCCGTCGATCGCGCTCTTCGTGGTGCACCGGTTCCGCCAGCTCGTGCAGCGTGAACTCGACCGGGTCCTCGTGCAGAGCAACGTGCAGGCACCGCAGTTCGCCGTGGGCATGCTCGCCTCCGACGAACTCGCCCGGCTCGACCTCGCCGCCGAGAAGCTCCTCGACGCCGTCGCCAACGGCAGCGACCCCCTGCCGCTCTCGGACGCGTCCGCCTCGGTCGCCGCCTCGCTCGCCACCGAGCTGCGCCTGCACCTCATCGAGGGCCGCCGCGAGACCTGGCTGTACCACGCGATCACGGAGTCCGACAACCTCGGCCGCTCCGTCAGCGTCGCGGATCCGCAGTCGCTCGCGGGCCACCTCTCCCCCGCGCAGCGCGACGGCCTGCTGCAGACGCTCTGGCAGATGGTCGGCGACGGCAAGCAGACCCAGGCCGGATCACCGGTCGTCTCCGTGACGCTCGGCCCCGTCGGCTCGGACGGGCACCCCGTCACCGACGAGACGATGGACGTCCCGGTCGTCTTCGAGTCGCGCGGTGTCCCCCGGCGTCGACTCGGCCCGACCGCGTGGAGCGCCCTGCAGCGGATCGGCCCGTACCAGGACTCCGTCCGCGACGGCGTCCTGCACGTCGTCGCGCACTGCGTCGTCGACCGACATCCGTCGATGTAGTCGTCGCACGGAACCGGCTGGCCCGACTGCCGGACACCCTGACCAGCCTGCCCGTGCCCCGTGGTCCGTCCCCCTAGGATCGGCCCACGACCGCCCCCGAGAAAGGACGCCACCATGGCGACTCCAGAGGAACCGATCCGACTCGCACTCGTCGACGACCACAGGATGCTCCTCGGCGCGCTCACCGAGTGGATCCGGAACGCAGCCGACGACATCACGCTCGTCGCGGCCGTCACCACCTGGCCCGAGCTCCTCACGAGCCCGGCGTTCCCGGTCGACGTCGTGCTGCTCGACCTCGACCTCAAGGACTCGATCCCGGTCTCGCTGAAGATCTCGACGCTCAAGACCGCCGGTGTGAAGACCGTCGTGATGAGCACCTACTCGGAGCCGAACGTCGTCCGCGAGGCCCTCGCCTCCGGCGCCCTCGGCTACCTCGTGAAGAGCGAGGACGCCGAGATGATCGTCGAGGCCATCCGCTCCGCCCAGCGCGGCGAGCAGTACGTCTCCGCCGAGCTCGACCTGGCGATCAACAGCGGTGACGTCGGTGGCGTGCCGAAGCTCAGCGCCCAGGAGCGTCGCGTCATGGCGCTGTACGGCGGCGGCGAGCCGGTGAAGAGCGTCGCGTACCAGCTCGGCATCTCCGAGGAGACCGCGAAGAGCTACCTCAAGCGCATCCGCGAGAAGTACCGCGTCGCGGGCTTCGACGTCGGCACGAAGGTGGCGCTGCGGAAGCGCGCGATCACCGACGGCATCATCGTCCAGGACGGCAGCCCGCTGGGCCTGTAGCGCGCGCCGCACGCGCCGCGCGCCGCACGCCCCGCGCCGCACGCTTCGTGAGCAGAAGAGGTCGGGTCCCGTCACGGGACCCGACCTCTTCTGCTCACGATCGGCGGTCTGCCGCACCGTCGACGGACTGGAGGCGCGGTGCGGGGCCGCCCCGCGCCTCCTGGCCGGTGGGACCCGCGTCAGCCCAGCGGGACGGGCGCGGTGATCGGGCCGGTGGTCGGCGATGACGACCGGAGCGACGCACGGCGGGTGCTGCGGCGCTCGGCGCCGTAGCTCACCATCGTCATGAGGACACCGAGCAGCGCCAGCACGATGCCGAGCCACCCCGGCGCCTTGAAGCCGAACCCGGCAGCGATGACCGCGCCGCCCAGGGCCGCACCGATCGAGTTGCCGATGTTGAACGCCGAGTGGTTGAGCGCCGCCGCGATGGTCCGTGCGTCTCCGGCGACGTCCATCAGGCGGGACTGCACGGCCGGCGGGATCGCGGACGAGGTCGCACCGAGCAGGAACGCCCCGAGGAACACCCCCCACACCCACTGCGCGGTGAGGACGGTGACGAGCAGGGCGCCGATCAGCGCGAACATGCCGACGTAGATCGTGCGCTTGACGCTGTGGTCGGCCAGGTGCCCGCCGAGCACGCCACCGATGACCATGCCGATGCCGACGACCACGAGGACGAGCGGCACGAACGACTCCGACAGCCCCGTGACGTTCTGCACGAGCGGCGAGATGTACGAGTAGACCGCGAAGAAACCGCCGAAGCCGACGGCTCCGAGGCCCATGACCATCCAGACCTGCGGCACGCGGAACGCCCTGAGCTCGCGGCCGATCGTCGCGTGCTCGTCACGGGCGCTGCGCGGCACGAAGGCCCACACCGCGAGGAACGTCAGGGCGAACAGGACGGCGACGACGCCGTACGCGATGCGCCAGCTGGCGACCTGCCCGACCCAGGTGATCGCCGGGACGCCCACGACGTTCGCGACCGACAGGCCGAGCAGCACCATCGCGATGCCCTTGCCGCGCTTGCCCGGACCCATGATGTCGCCCGCCACGATCGACGCGATGCCGAAGTACGCACCGTGCGGGAGCCCCGCGACGAACCGCGCCACGAGCACGAGGCCGAACGACGGCAGGATCGCGCTCGCGACCGTCGCCAGGACGAACCCGACGAGCAGCACGAGGATCAGGCCCTTGCGCGGGAACTTCGCCGACATCGCCGCGATCGTGGGGGCACCGACGACGACACCGAGGGCGTACGCGCTCACGAGCCAGCCGGCGTGCGCGATCCCGGCGTCCGGGTCGAGGCCGTACTGGCGCGGCAGGAGCGCCTCGGCGATGTTCGGCAGGAGCCCCATCGCGACGAACTCGGTCGAACCGATGGCGAACCCGCCGAGGGCGAGGGCGATGAGCGCGAGTGCGCGACGCGCAGGCGTGAGCTGGGACATGGTGCCTGTTTCGGGACGGGAGGAGCGGGACGGGTTCCGGACGTCGACTCGCGTGAGTCGGCTGGGACCGTCGGTGCGCGTGGCCGCCGCACCGTGCCTCCGTGCCGTCGACGTCGACGTCGCTGACGATGCGACCGGGAACGGGCGGAGGGTGGTCCTGGTTCAGCGGCGAACGTGGACGGCCGGCCACCGAAAGCGACCGGTCTCAGCAGTGTAGACCGCTCCAAAGGCCGAACGGAAGTCGCCCGGCCGAATCGATTCGACCCGCGTCAGGCGGCGCGACGCTCCGGCTCCGCGTGGGCCGCGACGACGAGCCCCGGGAGTTCGTCACGGTGGACCCACCCGGCGCCGCACTCGGTGCAGCTCGCCCAGGCGGTGTCGCCGTGTTCATCCGAGTCGATGACGACCGTCCGCAGGTCGCAGTCGGGGCACCAGCCGTCGTGCATCATCACGTGCTCCTCGTCGTCGTGCGGACGCGTTCCGTCCGACACCGACAGGACACACCCGACCACCGACATCCGTGGGAGGTGCTCGGCGTGTCGCTCAGTCGTCGAGCGCAGCCTCGAGCCGCTCGAGCTTGCCGTCGATCTCGCCGGTGTGCCCCGGGCGGATGTCGGCCTTGAGCACGAGGGACACCCGCGTGCCGTACGCCCCGACGGCCTCAGTGGCGCGCTTGACGACGTCCATGACCTCGTCCCACTCCCCCTCGACCTCGGTGAACATCGACGAGGTGCGGTTCGGCAACCCGCTCTCGCGGACGATCCGCACGGCGGCCGCGACGGCGTCGTGCACGGACCCGTCCGAGCTCGCGGAGGGACCACCGGACGGGGCGACGGAGAACGCGACGATCATGCGTCCATCCTGCCCCCTGCCGGGACGACCGGCACAGCGGTGGCACGGGCCCGCACGCCGAGCCGGACGATCGCGACGACGCTCCAGACCAGCACCGCGACCTCGAGCGCGTTCCGGAGCGTGAGGACCACGAGCACCGAGGGCTGCACGGTGAGCACCTGGTCGTAGAACCCGGGGTAGATCACCTGCGTCAACAGCGCCATCGGGATCGCAGCGACGGCGACGGGCAGGAAGCGCCGGGCGCTCGGACGACCGGCGACGAGCCCCCACACGATCGGCACGGCGAACCACCCGATGTACTGCGGCGACCCGACCTTGTTCGCGGCGACCAGCGCGGCCACCAGGAGCAGTGCCAGCAGCGGCGCGGCCTCGGCCCGGTGCGCGCCGCGGTGCACGGCCCAGAGCGCGAGCAGCACCCCGCCGACGACGACCACGGCCATGAGCGGCGTCGACACCGCGGCTGCCGCGTGCGTCCCCGCGCCGGACACCTCGAACGTCAGGATCTGCTGGTCGTAGTAGACCGCGGCACCGGGGACACCGAACGCCGCCGCCCACATGAAGGGGGTCGCGAGGGGCGCCTCGATCTGCAGCGCACGGCCGCTCTGCTGCCCCACGAACGAGAACAGGTGGGCCGCTCCCCCGTACAGGACGTCGACGAGGACGATGAGCGCCGTCAGCACGAGCGCACCGACGAGCACCCCGCGGCGGTGTCCACGGCGGAGCAGCAGGAGCACGCCCACGAGCGCCGCGGGCCAGACCTTCGTCCACGCGCCGGCGGTGAACAGCGCCGAGGCGACGGCCGGCCGCGACGCGACGAAGGCCACCCCGACCAGGGCGAGAACGGTCGCGACGGTGTCGATGCGTCCGAGGCCGATCGGCCCGAGGGCGAGCAGGAAGGCGAGCCACCACCACACGACGCGCACGCCGAGCCCGCGGAAGCGCCACAGGAACGCGCACGCGACGGCGTCGAGCACGACCATGAGCACGAGCCACCCGGTGCCGATCGACGTCACACCCGCGACGGCGGCAGCGGCCATCGGGACGATCGCGAGGATCGGGTACACCCAGTCCTCGTCGATCCCGACCCAGAACCCGGACGCGTGCCCGGTCTCGATCCACCGCCGGTAGGTGATCGTGACGTCGCCGAGCGGCAGGTTCGCCGACACGGAGGTCAGCCACCAGAGGACCGCGTGCACGGCGGCGAACGCCACGACGAACGACGCGACCTCGGGCCACCGCGAACGCCACCGCGAACGCCACACCGTCCTCTGCACCGGACGAGCGTAGCGGCACGCCCGTCACAGGTTCCCCCGAGCATGACGTGTCACCGTTCCCCTCGTGACCTCCGACACCGCGCGCACGCGCCGCAGAGCAGTCATCTGGATCGCGGTCGTCGCCGCGGTCGTCGTCATCGGCGTCGTCGCCGCGATCGTCGGCACGAACCTCTACACGAGCAGCGAGAACGCCAAGGCCTCCGCCGCGCCGAGCGTCGCCGCGAGCCGCGCCCCGTCGACGCTCGACGCCGCGGACCTGTCCGGCGCGTGGACGGTCGGCGGCGACTCCGAGGCCGGGTACCGCGTCCACGAGGTCCTGAACGGCTCGGACGTCACCGTCACCGGGCGCACCGACAGCGTCACCGGCAGCGCGACCGTCGACGGCACCGCCATCACGAAGGCGACCATCACCGTGCAGGTCGCCGACATCGCCACGGACTCGGCCCAGCGCGACTCGTACTTCCGCGACTCGGCGCTCGACACGTCGGCGTTCCCCAGCGCGACCTTCACGCTCACCGCGCCGATCGCGGACGCGGTCCCGTCCGGCTCCGGCACGACGAAGGTCGAGGCCACCGGGGACCTCACCCTGCACGGCGTCACGAAGTCGGTCGCCGCGACGCTCGAGGTCGGGCTGAACGGCGACGGCGTCGACGTCTCCGGCTCGATCCCGATCACCTTCTCGGACTTCGGCGTGCAGGCCCCGAGCCTCGGCTTCGTGCAGGTCGACGACGCGGGTGCGGTCGAGTTCCTCGTGCACGCGACCCCCGCGAGCTGACGCGCACGACGCGCGTCACGCCCCGGACGTGACCACCTGACGGCCAGGAGGCGCGGTGCGGGCCCGCACCGCGCCTCCCGTCCGTCGCCGCTCGCGGCTACCCCCGCGCGTCGCCCTCGACGACGAGGTCGCGCACCACGCCCGGCAGCTGCTCGACCAGCGCCGCCATCGTGAACGGCCCACCCCCGGACGCCCGTCGCGCCGCGATCCCGTGCACCACCGCAGCCGAAGCGGCCAGGTGCGCCAGGTCGGACGGCGACAGCGACGACCCGGACGCCTCCGCCGCACCCTGCCGAGCCGCCACGAGCGCCCCGAGCACCCCGCCGAGGACGTCACCGGCACCGGCGGCCGCGAGCCACGGCGTCGCCGACGAGGCCACGAGCCGCACCGACCCGTCGGGTGTCGCGACGTGCGTGGCGGACCCCTTCAGGAGCACGACGCTCCCGGTCTGCGCGGCGGCACGGAGCGCGGCCGCGGCCGGGTCCTGCTCGATCGACTCCCGCGACTCGTGCAGGACGCCGGCGAGCTCCCCCGCGTGCGGCGTCAGCACCGCCAGGGGACCGAGCTCGACGAGCGGGATCGCCCCGGCGTCGACGACCACGGGGACCCCGTCGTCCGAGGCGTGACGGAACCCCTCCGCCGTCACGTCGTCCAGGTCCTCGAGCGAGCCCGCCGAGATCCCGGAGCCGACGAGCCACGCCTGCACCCGTCCGACCCCGGCGACGACCTCGGGACGCCGCGCGAGCACGTGGTCCGACGCGCGGGACGGTCCGACGTACCGGACCATCCCGACGCCGGTGTGCACGGCGGCGTCGACGCCGAGCACGGCGGCACCCGGGTACTGGTCGGAGCCGGTCGCGACGCCGAGGACACCCCGCCGGTACTTGGTGGAGTCGCCGTGCGGGGCGGTGGTCCAGGCGGCGGCATCGGTCGGGGCGAAGGGGACGAAGTCGTTCACGAGACGCCACGTTACGGTGGAGCGCATGAGCCTGTTCCTGCCCGGTCGTGTGGTGGTCTTCGACTACGGCGAGGTGATCAGCCGGACGCCGCACGCCTCGCGGGACGCCCTCGTCGCGGCGACCGGGGTGCCGGCGGACGAGCTCTTCCCCGTCTACCAGGAGCTCCGGCACGACCTGGACCGCGGCGACCTCTCCGTCGTGGACTACTGGCGCGCGATCGCCGAGCGCACCGGCCGGACGTGGCGCATCACCGACATCCACCGGTTCTGGGCGATCGACTTCACCGGCTGGTTCGAGGTCGAGCCGGAGACCCTCGCGATCGTCGAGGAGCTGCACGACGCCGGCACCCGGGTCGCCCTGCTGTCGAACGCCGGGTTCGACTTCGGTGACCCGTACCGCCGGTCCCCGATGGGCTCCCTGTTCGAGACCGTCGTGGTGAGCGCCGAGGAGCACGTCCTGAAGCCGGACGCCTCGATCTACCTGGACACGTGCGCGCGCCTGGGAATCGACGCCGCGCAGATGGTGTTCGTCGACAACAGGGCCGAGAACGCCGCCGGCGCGGAAGCGATCGGGGCGGTCGGCCATCACTACACGTCGCCCGCCGGACTCCGCGCGTTCCTGCAGGAGCTCGCGACCGGGGCGACCGCCGAGAAGGAGCCCGCGTGACGCACGCCCTGTTCGAACCGATCACCATCCGCGACCTGACCGTCCGCAACCGCATCTGGGTCTCCCCGATGTGCCAGTACTCGGTCGAGGCGCAGGACGGCGTGCCGACGCCGTGGCACCTCGTGCACCTCGGCGGCTTCGCCAAGGGCGGTGCCGGCGCGGTCGTGGTCGAGGCCACGGGTGTCGTGCCGGAGGGGCGGATCAGCCCGCAGGACCTCGGGCTGTGGAACGACGAGCAGCGCGACGCGTTCCGCCCGATCGTCGACTTCATCCACTCGCAGGGCGCCGCCGCGGGCGTCCAGCTCGCGCACGCCGGCCGCAAGGCGTCGACGTTCCGCCCGTGGGAGTCGACGCACGGCTCCGTGCCGGCGGACCAGGGCGGCTGGAACACCGTGGCACCGTCCGCGGTCGCCTTCGACGGGTACGCCGAGCCGCGCGAGCTCGCCACCGAGGACATCCGCGTGGTGGCCCTGGCGTTCGCCGCTGCCGCTCGGCGCTCGGTCGAGGCCGGCTTCGACCTCGTCGAGATCCACGCCGCGCACGGCTACCTGCTGCACCAGTTCCTGTCGCCGTTGAGCAACCACCGGACCGACTCGTACGGCGGCTCGCTCGAGAACCGCGCCCGCGCCCTGCTCGAGGTGCTGGACGCCGTCCGTGCCGAGGTCGGCGCGGGCTTCCCGGTCGTCGTCCGCTTCTCGGCGACCGACTGGATCCCGGGCGGCCTGACGCTCGAGGAGACCACGCAGGTCGCGCGCTGGGCCGCCGAGCACGGTGCCGACCTCGCGGACGTCTCGACCGGTGGCAACGCCGCGAGCGCCCCGATCCCGGTCGGGCCTGGCTACCAGGTGCCCTTCGCCGACGCGATCAAGCGCGACGCCGGCATCGGCACGATCGCGGTCGGCATGATCTCGGAGGCGTTCCAGGCCGAGCAGATCGTGGCGACCGGCCAGGCGGACGTCGTCATGGTGGGCCGCGAGTTCCTGCGCGACCCGGGCTTCCCGCTCCGTGCCGCCGTCGAGCTCGGCGTCTCCGTGGACTACGAGCCGCAGCAGTACCACCGCGCACGCGTCACGGCGTAGGCCGTTCTGTACGTTCTCTCGGCTTGGCCGCGCGCCAGGCAGTACGATTGCCTCACTGTGGACGATCCCCCGAACAGTTCTTCGCCTCACTCATCCGCCGCTCACTCGGTGAGCTGCACTGCCTCGCGCCCTGCGGGAGGTGAATCATGAGTCCGATCGACATCGTCATGCTGATCGGCGGCATCCTGCTGACACTCGGCACCGGTGTCTTCGTCGCGTCCGAGTTCGCGCTGGTCAACCTCGACCGCGCCGACGTCGAGGCCCGACGAGACCGCGGTGAGACCGGCCTCGCACCCGTCATCGGTGCGTTGAAGGTCACCTCGACGCACCTCTCCAGCGCGCAGCTCGGCATCACGCTGACGACCCTGCTCACCGGCTACCTGCTCGAGCCGTCGATCGCGAAGCTGCTCGAAGCGCCGTTCCTCGCGATGCGGCTGCCCGAGGCGATCGTCGAGACCGTCGGCTCGATCGTGGCGCTCGTCATCGCGACCCTGCTGTCGATGATCCTCGGTGAGCTCGTGCCGAAGAACTTCGCGCTCGCGCTCCCCCTGCAGACCGCGAAGCTCGTCGTGCCGCTGCAGATCGCGTTCACCACGGTGTTCAAGCCGGCCGTCGCGGTGCTGAACGGCACCGCCAACGCCGTGCTCCGGGCGATGGGCATCGAGCCGCAAGAGGAGCTGTCCGGTGCGCGCAGCGCCGAGGAGCTCACCTCGCTGCTGCGTCGGTCCGCGTCCGAGGGCTCCCTCGAGCAGGACACCGCGACGCTGCTCGAACGGACGATCTCGTTCTCCGAGCTGAGCGCCAGCGACGTGATGACCCCGCGCCCCCGGCTCTCCACGATCCGCGTGTCCGAGTCCGCCGACGACGTCATCGCGCTCGCCCGGAAGACCGGGTTCAGCCGCTTCCCCGTCATCGAGGAGGACGCGGACGACGTCGTCGGCATCGTGCACGTGAAGCAGGCCGTCGCCGTGCCCCGCGAGAAGCGCCCCGAGGTCCCCGTCGGCGCCCTCATGACCGACGCCGAGCGCGTCCCCGAGACGATGCCGGGCGACACGCTGCTCGCCGAGGTCCGTGGTCGCGGCTACCAGATGGTGATCGTCGTCGACGAGTACGGCGGCACCGCGGGGGTCGTGACGCTCGAGGACCTCATCGAGGAGATCGTCGGCGAGGTGTCCGACGAGCACGACCGTGCACGGATCGACGTCGTCCGGTCGCGCAACTGGCTGACGTTCCCGGGGCTCCTCCGCCCGGACGAGCTCGAGGACCGCGCCGGTGTGAAGGTCCCCGAGGACGGCCCGTACGAGACCGTCGGCGGGTTCATCATGTCGACCCTCGGACGGCTCCCGGCCGTCGGTGACGAGGTACCGCTCGAGGACGGCGTGTTCCGCGTCGAACGCCTCGACGGGCGCCGCATCGACCGGATCCGCTGGACGCCCACACCGCCGGAGACCCCGGCCACCGGCATCATCATCCCGGCCACGAAGACCACGGCCTCGAAGGCCTCTGCGAAGGGCGGCACCCGATGAGCTCCGACTGGTGGGGCATCTTCTGGCTCGTCGTCCTCCTGATGGGCAACGCCTACTTCGTCGCGGCCGAGTTCGCCGTCATCTCCGCCCGCCGCTCCCAGATCGAGCCGCGGGCGGAAGAGGGCTCGCGCGCCGCACAGATGACGCTCTGGGCGATGGAGCACGCCACCCGCATGCTCGCCACCACCCAGCTCGGCATCACGGTGTGCTCGCTGCTCATCCTCAACGTCTCCGAGCCGGCGATCCACCACCTGCTCGAGGTCCCGCTGCACCTCACCGGGTGGAGCGTCGAGGTCATCGGCGTCGTGGCGTTCGTGTTCACGCTGCTGCTCGTGTCGTTCCTGCACGTGGTGTTCGGCGAGATGGTCCCCAAGAACATCTCGTTCTCGATGCCCGACCGTGCGGCGCTCCTCCTCGTGCCGACGCTCTGGTACATCGGCCACGGCCTGCACTGGGTCGTCGTCGGCCTGAACGAGGTCGCGAACGCCGTGCTCCGGCTCTTCCGGGTCGAGCCGAAGGACGAAGCCGTGAGCGCGTTCACCGTCGAGGAGGTCCAGACCATCGTCGAGCAGTCCCGCCGCGAGGGCACCCTCACCGACGACGGCAAGCTCGCCCTGGCGTTCGAGTTCACCGAGAAGAAGGTCAAGGACGTCGCCGTACCGATGGCCGAGCTCGTCACCCTCCCCGAGGACGCCACCCCGGGTGACGTCGAGCGGGCCGTGGCCCAGCGCGGGTTCTCGCGGTACGTGCTCGTGGCCGAGGACGGCTCCCCCACGGGCTACGTGCACGTGAAGGACGTCATCGACCTCCGACCGGACGAGTACGACGACCCGGTGCCGCCGAAGCGGATCCGGCAGCTCATCTCGCTGTACACGGAGATGGACCTCGAGGACGCCCTCGCGACCATGCGCGCCGCCGGTCGTCACGTGGCGCGGGCGTTCGACGCCGAGGGCCGGACGCTCGGTGTGCTCTTCCTCGAGGACATCCTCGAGGAGCTCGTCGGCACCGTCGAGGACGCGACCCGCCGGCGGTAGACGCGCGATTGACGGACGGGAGGCGCGGTGCCAGCCGGCACCGCGCCTCCCGT